>CAZDGH010000160.1:0-12243 GCA_964504805.1 uncultured Myxococcales bacterium
CGCTGCACGTTCGTCGAGCTCCACCGCGCCGCCTGCGGCGCCTGCCACGCGGAGGCGCCCCGTGCCCAGTGACCGCCGCGCGTTCCTGAAGCAGCTCGCGCTGCTCTCGGCGGCGCTCGCCTCGTACCGGTGCGGGAGCCCCGCCGCGCCCCCGCCCGCCGCGGCCCCCGACGCCGGCGCGGCGCCGCCCGAGCAGCCCTCGCCGCCGCTCTCACCCGCGCAGCGCGCCGGGCTCGCCGCGGCGGTGGAGCGGATCCTCCCGACCGATCACGAGCCGGGCGCGAAGGAGGCGGGCGTCATCGACTTCTGCACCGAGCAGCTCCGCCGCCCCGAGCTCTCCGACATCCGCCGGCGCATCGTCGCCGGGCTCCTCGCCCTGGACCGGCGCGCCCTCCGCGCCTCCGGCAAGCCGTTCGCCGAGCTGCCCGCGGCGGAGCAGGACCAGCTCCTCGGCGAGACCCAGGCCGGCTCGGCCCAGGGCGAGCAGTTCGTGCGGATCCTGATCTCGATCACGCTCGAGGGCTTCCTCTCCGATCCGAAGCACGGCGGGAACAAGGACCGCGTCGGCTGGAAGATGATCGGCACCTCGCCGTGCGAGATGATGGAGGGCACGGTGGTGCGCGACCACGGCGACCACGCCGGCCACGCCGGCCCCGCCGGCCACGGCGCCGCGGGCGGGGGCCACCACCATGAGTGAGCGCGACGAGGTCGACGTCGTCGTCGTCGGCTCCGGCGCCGGCGGCGGAACCCTGGCCTGGTCGCTCGCCGAAGCGGGCCTGAAGGTGGTGGTCCTCGAGAAGGGGCCGCACTACGGCCTCGCCGACTTCGGCCACCACGACGAGCTCGCGGTCACCCGCCTCGGCATGTTCGTCCCGCTCCCGACCCAGGAGCCGCACCTGGTCAAGGAGGAGCAGGACGAGACGCACCGCCGCACCGACGACGGCTGGATCGCGAACTGCGTCGGCGGCGGCACCGTGCACATGAGCGGGTTCTTCTACCGCTTCCACCCCGATGACCTCCGGCAGAAGAGCGTCTACGGCGCGCCCGACGGCTCCACCGTCGAGGACTGGCCGGTCTCCTACGAGGAGCTCGAGCCCTGGTACGAGAAGGCCGAGTACCTCCTCGGCGTCGGCGGCGATCCGACCCACAACCCCTTCGAGCCGCCGCGGCTGAAGCCGTACCCGCTGCCGCCGCCGAAGGAGCACCCGATCGTGAAGCGGCTCGACCAGGCCGCCGCGAAGCTCGGGTGGCACGCCTACGCCACGCCGCGGGCGGTGCTGTCGCGGCCGTACGGCGGCCGGCCGCCGTGCAACTACTGCGGCTACTGCGGCAACTACGGCTGCGAGATCGGCGCGAAGTCGAGCGTGCTCGCGGTGTTCATCCCGTGGGCCGTCGCCACCGGGCGCTGCACGGTGATCCCGAAGGCGATGGTGACCGAGGTCGTCACCGCCAAGGACGGCCGCGCCACCGGCGTGCGCTGGCTCGACGAGCAGGGCGCGACCCACGAGCAGCGCGCCCGGGTGGTGGTGGTGAGCGCCTCGACCATCGAGAGCACGCGCCTGCTGCTGAACTCGAGGGGGCCCGCGTACCCCGACGGCGTCGGCAACGGCGAGGGGCAGGTCGGCAAGAACCTGTGCTTCTCGGCCTTCGCCTCGGTGCTCGCGCAGCTCGACCGGTCGGGCGGCGGCAAGGACCTCGCAGGCTGGGACGACAAGGCCCCGTGGCTCGGCCGCTCGTCGCAGGACTTCTACCTGCCCGAGGGCGGCCCGAAGGCCGGCACGCTCCGCTTCGACCTCGCGCCGCCGAACCCGATCGCCAACGCCCAGATGGCGTCGATGTCCCAGGAGCCGCCGCTCTTCGGCCTCCGGCTCAAGGAGGCGATGCGGCACCACTTCAAGGAGTCCCGGATGCTCGCGTCCGAGATCTTCGCGGAGTTCGTGCCGACGCCGCACTCGTTCGTCGAGGTCGACGGCGCGGTGAAGGACAAGTTCGGCCTGCCGGTGGCGAAGGTGACGGTGAAGCACCACGACAACGATCGCCGCGCCACCAAGCTCCTCGCCGAGAAGGCGATGCAGCTCTTCGAGGCGATGTCGTGCGACCGGATCTGGCTCCGCACCGAGCTCGGCACCACCTGGGTGCTGCAGCACGGCGCGCTCCGCTTCGGCGAGGATCCGAAGCGGTCGGTGCTCGACCGGAACTGCCGCGTCCACGCCAGCCCGAACCTCTACGTCGTCGACGGCGGCTTCATGCCGACGAGCGGCTCGGTGCCCTCGACGCTGACGATCCACGCAAACGCGCTCCGCGTCGCCGCGCACCTGCGCGAGGTGCTGGCGAAGCGCGAGCTGTAGCGCGTCAGCGCTCGAGCTTCACCGAGATCGTCCGGTCGGTCCCCGGCTCGATCACCACGTCGACCTGCTTCTTCAGCCCGAGCTCCGGGTGCACGAACAGCACCTTGTGCTCGCCGGCCGGCACCTCGACCTCGCGCAGCGGCGTCGCCCCCGGCAGCCGCTTGCCGTCGAGGAAGACGGTGCTCGACGGCCAGGAGTGCATCGAGACGCGGCCCTTGCCGGCGGGCGGCGGCGCCACGGCCGGGTCCGGCGGCGGCTCGCGCAGCGCGAGCCACGCGCCTCCGCCGATCGCGCCCGCGAGCACGAGGCCCACGGCGGCGAGCGCCGGCGCGAGCCTCTTGCGCGGCGGCGCCTCGGCGGCGCCCATCGGCACCGCCCTGATGTCGCGCGTCGCCGCCGCGGCGACCGTGGCCTTCGATAGCGGGGAGAGCAGCCGGTCCCGCGCGGCGTTGCCCTCGGCGAGCTGCTCGAGCAGCTCCCACGCGAACAGCTCGCGCATCCAGTCGGAAAGCGCCGCCGGACCGTAGTCGGGCGCGATCCCGAAGAGCGCTTGCTGCAGCGCGACCTGCAGCTCGGCCGCCTTCTGCCAGCGGCGGCCCGGCTCGCGCTCGAGGCAGCGCATCACCAGCTCGTCGTACGGCCCGAGCTCGGGGCGCAGCGCCGACGGCGGCTTCGGCTCGCCGCCCTTCACCAGCTCGACCGTCTCCGTCTCGGTCGCGCCCTCGAAGGCGCGGACGCCGGTGAGCATCTCGTAGAGCACGCAGCCGAGCGCGTAGAGGTCGGTGCGCGCGTCGACCGGCCCGCCGTCGAGCTGCTCCGGCGCGAGGTACGCCGCCTTGCCGCGCACCGGCCCGGCGCCGCCGGCCTGGGCGCGGGCGCGGGCGATGCCGAAGTCGGTGAGCTTCACCGCGCCGTCGTAGGAGACGAGGACGTTCTGCGGCGAGACGTCGAGGTGCACGACGCCGGCGCGCTCGCCCTGCGGCGTGAGGTAGCCGTGCGCGTAGGCGAGGCCCTTCGCCACCTCGTTGGCGACGTGCAGCGCCGCGGCGATCGGCACCGGCGTCGCCGTCTGGCGGCAGCGGTGCAGCACGGCCTGGAGGTTCTGGCCGTGGATGTATTCCATCGCCAGGAAGTAGGAGCCCGCGACCTCGCCGAAGTCGAAGACGGAGACGATGTTCCCGTGGGTGAGCGGCAGCGCGATCTTCGCCTCGTTGACGAAGAGGCGGAGGCTCTCGGGCTCGGCGGAGACGCCCGGGAGGATCCGCTTCACGGCGAGGATCTTCTCGGCGCCGGCCGGGACCTCGAGACGTGCGCGGAACACCTCACCCATCCCCCCGACCCCGATGCGGTCGAGGAGCTGGTAGCGGCCATAAGACTCGGGCATCGCGCGTGAGCGTAGCGGCCGTATCCCGGGGAGTCCAGACAGGTGTGGAGTGGAGTCCACGCTCTCGCCGCCGCTCGAGCCGGACGCCGGCGGATCGGCGCCGGATCGCGGCGATCGCGCGACCGATCGCCTCGTTGCCCGGGGGACCACGGTGTGGTGGGATGTCCACGGATCCTGCAAGTCCGCGAAACGAAAGGGCCATGGGCCCGCGCGCCGACCTCGCGCCCCGCCGGTGTGGTCTACGCTCCACACCGGGCCGAGGCGTCGGGTACGGCCAAGCCGGCGCGAACGTTGGGGAATTCGGAACGGAGAACTTGGCAAGCTCCTCGCATATCGAACCGCCGAATCCCTCTCTTCCTGGAGGCAGCAGATGAACCGGATCGCCGTCAGCCTCGCGAGCACCCTCGCGCTGGGCTTCTTCCTCACCGTGGCGGCCCCCGCCGCCGCGCAGCAGAACCCGCCGGGCGGTGGCTCCGGCGAGTGCAACTCGGGCCGCTGCGGCACGCCGCGGCAGGACGGCGGCGGCTGCGGCTGTGGCTGCGGCTGCTCGATCCTCGTCAACATGACGGACATGGGCGACACCTACTCGTCGTCGGACGACTTCGACGGCGACGGCAGCGAGGACGACTTCGACAACTGCCCGTTCGTCGCCAACCGCGACCAGCTCGACGGTGACGGCGACACCGTCGGCGACAGCTGCGACAACGCCGGCGCCCTCGCGAACCCGGACCAGCTCGACACCGACGGCGACGGCATCGGCGACGTGGCCGACCCCGACATCGACGAGGACGGCCTGCTCAACGCGGTCGACAACTGCGCCAACGTCTACAACCCGTCGCAGCAGGTGACGGCGTCGAGCGCGCTCGGCGACGCCTGCAACCCGGACGACGACCTCGACGGCCTCCTCGACGTCGAGGACGACTGCCCGAAGATCCCGGTCGGCACCGACATCGGCGGCGCCTCGTGCGACGACGACGAGGACCTCGACGGCATCCTCGACGCCCGCGACAACTGCGTCTCGATCGCGAACGTCGAGCAGGGCGACATCAACGGCAACGGCCTCGGCGACCTCTGCGACACCGACATGGACGGCGACGGCGTGCTGAACAACCTCGACAACGCCCCGGAGATCGCCAACGTCGACCAGCTGGACCTCGACCGTGACGGCCTGGGCGACGTCGCCGACCCGCAGTTCTGCTACGTCTTCAACCCGGCCGACCGCTCCGCCTGCCTCGACCCGCTCGACACCTTCAAGATCGCCGGCCTGGCGATCGGGCCCATGGAGACCGGCAAGGCCCTCGACCTCACGCTCCTCGCCAACCGCAAGGACGCCGCCATCCAGTACGCCTGGGCCGTGAAGTCCCGCCCGGACGGCTCGGAGACGACGGTGCGCCACGCGGCGGGCAAGGTCGCCACCTCGCTCGGCGGCTTCGAGTACCGCTACATCGACGACCAGAAGCCGCAGTTCGTCCCGGACGAGCCGGGTAGCTACGAGATCGAGGTCTCCGGCACCCTGGTCTTCGAGGACGACGTCTTCCCGGGCGGCCCGCGCACCGCGTCCTTCGTGGTCCCGGTCGAGGCCTCCGGCGAGTCGCAGAACGGTGGCGGCGGCTGCTCCTCCGGCTCCTCGAAGGCGTCGGCGGCCGGCCTGGTGCTCCTCGGCCTCGCCCTCGTCGCCCTCCGCCGCCGCTCCTAGGCGACGGTGAACGTGGCGGGCGCCGCGCCCGCCTCGCGTACAATGGACCCGGCTCGGACAACCGGGCCGGGTCCTCGCGTTCGTAGAACCCGCAGCCGCACCAGGAGCCACGCGATGCGCCGCTTCCTCCCCGGACTCCTCGCCCTCGCGGCCTGCACCGAGGCGGGCCTCGAGGCCAAGCTGCCGCCGGGCCCGCCGCCGGTCGACGACAAGCTCTCGATCGAGGCCGAGCTCTGCACGCGCACGCCGCGCGACGAGCTGTTCCCGGTGAAGATCCTGCTCGTCATCGACACCTCGAACTCGATGGCGATCACCGACCCGACGAACCAGCGCACCCGCGCGGTGGTGGATCTGGTCGACCGCTACCGCGGCAACCCGGCGGTGCGGTTCGCGGTGCTCGCCTTCGACTCGCGCTCCGACGTGCTCACCCGCGACGAGGAGGACCGCCCCGGCTTCACCGCCAACCCGGACATGGCGGCGCTCACCAACCGCCTCGACGCGCCCGACCTCGCCACCGACTACCAGGGCGCCCTCGCCACCGCCTACAAGCTCCTCTTCAACGACATGAACCGCTCGAGCCCGGAGGAGCGGGCGCGCTCGAAGTACGTCGTCGTCTTCTTCTCGGACGGCAACCCCGACCCGCAGTGCTTCGCCGACCCGGCGCGCTCCGCCGAGGAGCCGTACGTCTGCGACCTCGCCCGCGACGAGTGGCCGGACCTGCTCGATCCGCCGGCGGGCTACTCGGCGGAGGAGTTCCAGTCGTTCTTCGTCGATATGGAGGACGGCCGCGACTACAACACCGACGAGCAGATCGTGAACAAGGTCGAGGACATCATGGAGCTGCAGGAGACGTTCAACGTGAACGAGCTCCGCCTCCACACCGGCTTCCTCTTCGACCCGGTGGTGATGAGCGGCCCGTTCGCCGAGGCCTTCCGCCTCGACCGCGACGCCGGCATCACGCTCATGCGCGCGATGAAGGACGCGGGGCAGGGCACCTTCACCGAGTTCACCACCGGCGGCGCCATCAGCTTCCTGAACATCAACTACACCTCGGTGAAGAAGACCTACGCGATGACGAACCTGATCGTCGCCAGCGACTCGGCCTTCCCCGTCGCCACCGGCCCGCAGGTCGACTCCGACGGCGACGGCGTCCCCGACGTGGTCGAGGACGAGCTCCGCCTCTGCTCCTACGAGGCCGGCGGCCCGGCCTGCGCCGGCGGCGCCGGCGCGCTCGACACCGACGGCGACGGCTACTCCGATGGGTTCGAGTGGCGGCTCATGGGCTCGGGCTTCGACCCGACCACCGCCGCCGCGGCGACCTCGGCCTGCGCCGAGGCGTTCGACACCGACCTCGACGGCCTGCGCGACTGCGAGGAGATCTACCTCCGCACCTCTCCGTACCTCTTCGACACCGACGGCGATCGCATCCCCGACGGGATGGAGTTCCGCTTCGGCCTCGACCCGCTCGACCGCGAGGACGCCCGGGCCGACGACGACTCCGACGGCACCCGCAACCTCGAGGAGGTGCTCCTGCACTGGACGCCGATCGAGAAGGAGCCGGCGTTCGCGCTGCCGCCGAAGTACGAGTACGCGGTGGCGCACCTCTCCGAGGAGGCCGACGGCCGCAATTGCTACGAGTTCCGCGTCGACAACCTCAGGCTGCAGACGACCCGCGGCGCCACGCCCGACGCCCGCGGCCTGAACACCGTCTGGATCTACTTCCTCGAGGGGCCGCCCAACGACCCGCGCGACTTCGGCACCATGCGGGTGGCCTGCGTCCACGCCAAGTACATCGCGCCCGACCTGAAGATCCCCGCCGACGGCCTGTTCGAGCTCCACGAGGACGACTTCTTCGACCCGATGAGCGAGTCGCCGAAGCCGTGCGTGGGCCCGGACGAGCCGGAGGAGGGCGGGGGAGCGGGCGGCGGCGGCGGCGCGGGCGGCCCGTGAGGCGCGGTAGGATCGGAGCCCCGATGAGGTCCCGCACCCTCGCCCTCGCGTTCTCCGAGCTCGCGCTCGCCGCCTGCACCGACCAGCCGCTGCTCGGGATCCCCGATCCCCCGCCGCCGCCGATCGACAACAAGATGTCGCTGTCCGGCGCGTTCTGCACCGAGGACCCGCTGGCGGTGCAGTTCCCGGTGAAGATCCTGTTCGTCGTCGACACGTCGCAGTCGATGAACGTGACCGACCCGCCGGACCCGAACGACTCGAACTACACCGGCCGCGCCCGCGCGGTGCAGGACGTGGTGAACTCGCTGGCCGGCACGCCCGGCGTCGAGATCGGCATCATCCAGTTCTCGGGCGCCGTGCTCGACGCCTCCGGCGGCTTCGTGCCGCTGATGGAGACCTCGCAGCTCGCCGAGCTCACCGCCGCGGTGGCGAGCTTCAACGTCGGCACCGGCCAGACCAACTTCGAGGCGGCGCTCGACCTCGCCTACGAGCTGCTCCTCTCGGACATCCAGGCGGCGGACGAGGCGCTCCGGGCGCGGTCGAAGTACGTGATCATCATGGTCACCGACGGCGTGCCCGATCCCTACGTGCCGCCGGAGGACCTCTTCGGCCAGATCGAGGACATCCGCGCGCTCGAGAAGGAGAAGCGGCTCCGCGAGCTGAAGTTCCACGCCGTCTACCTCTCCGGCCGCACCCCGGGCTGGCTGCAGCAGGAGCCGGTGAACCTGCTCCGCGAGTTCACGCGGATCGGCGGCGGCTCGTTCCGCAACGTCGGCAACGGCGAGCGGATCAACTTCCTCGACATCGACTTCACCTCGTTCCGCCGCATCTTCACCCTGAAGAGCTTCGTCGCCTCGAACCTCAACGCCAGGCCGGTGACCGATCCGTGGGAGTCGGTGGACTCCGATCGCGACGGCGTCACCGACGCGCTCGAGGAGCTCATCGGCACCGATCCGGCGAGCCGCGACTCCGACGGCGACGGGATCAACGACGGGATCGAGGACCGGCTGCGCAACGCCGGCTTCGACCCGCTCGACGCCGCCGACTCCGACTGCGTGGTCTCCGAGGAGGACGACTTCAACCGCCGCGACGACGACGGCGACGGCCTGCTCAACTGCGAGGAGCGGTTCCTCGGCACCAACCCGCGGCTCGTCGACACCGACGCCGACGGCATGCCCGACGAGTTCGAGCTCCGCTCCGAGGTCTCGCCGGTGGCGCCCGACGTCTACCAGGACCTCGATCGCGACGGCCTGCTCAACGGCACCGAGATCCGCGACCACACCGACCCGAACCAGAACGACGCCGACGTCCGCCGCGAGCTCCGGTACCGGTACGACCTCCGCCGCGTGGGCGTGCGCGACAGCCGCGTCTGCTACGAGTTCGAGATCCACAACGTCAGCCTGGTGCCGACGGCGGCGCTGGACCAGGGCGAGCCGGGCGTGAACGACGTCTACGTCGTGTTCGGCCAGGCGCCCGCCGACGCGCCGCTCGACTACGGCGACTTCCGGATCGCCTGCATCCGGCCCCGCTACCTCCTGCCGGACGACGTGAAGTACCCGGCCGCCGGCCGGATGACGCTCGCCGAGACCGACTTCCACAAGTCCTCGAACCTCGAGGACCCGACCGATCCGGACATCTTCGACCCGGATCTGCACTGCGTGCGGCCCTGAGCGGCCGCGAGGATCGTCCGATGATGCGGTGGACCTGGCTCGTCGCGCTCGTGGTCGCGGGGGCGCTCGCCGCGGCCTGCGACGACGCGCCGGAGGACGGGGAGGCGGGCGGCGGCGGAGGCGGCGGCGAGATGACCTCGCCCTGCACCGTCGACGACCACTCGCGGGCCGACAAGGCGATCGCCCTCGAGCTCGGCGGCGCGCCCGCCACCGGCGAGCACCTCTGCCCGCCGCAGGACGAGGACTGGTTCCGGTTCGAGCTGCCGGCGGGGCAGCCGCTCGTCGAGGTGTCGCTGGCGTTCCCCGAGGGCGCCACCTCGGCGGTCGAGCTCTCGTACGAGCTCTACCGGGACGGCGCCCTCGACACCGCGGTCGGCTCCGGCGCCGACACCGTGACCACCGACAACCGCTCCTCGGTGCGGCAGAACCACTACCTGGATCCCGCGGGCGGCACCTACTACGTCCGCGTCCGGGACGCCGGCAACGAGGACCAGGATCCGCGCAACACCTACTCGGTCTCGGTCGCGGCGGCGGCCGACGAGGATCCCAACGAGCCGAACCAGGACTGCGCCACCGCGACGCCGCTCGCCGCCACCGGCACCGGCCGGCTCTCGTTCCAGGGCGATCGCGACGCCTTCTCGTTCACCGTGAACGGCTCGCAGATCCTCGACCTGCACGTCACCTCGCCGGCGACGCCGGTCGACCTGAAGGCGACGCTCTACGACGCCGACGGCAACTTCCTCACCACCCTCGCCGACCCGCTCGGCACCGACGGCAACGACGTGCCGATCCTCTTCGGCGTGCGCTCCGACCGGCCGCTGTGCGTGGTGATCGAGGACGAGGGCGGCGACGAGGCGGACCCGGCGGTGGCGTACCAGCTCGCCCTCGGGCTGACGCCGGAGCCGGATCCGAACGAGCAGACGTCGCGCAACGACGCGCCGGCGACGGCCACGCAGCTCCCGGCCGGCCAGGCCGTCCAGGGCGCGGTGGCCTCCCGCGGCGACGTCGACTGGTACGAGCTCGCCGTGCAGCCCGGGCAGCTCGTCCAGGTGCAGGTGACGTGCGACTCGTGCACCTACGAGCTGACCCTCGACCTCGTCCACGGCGACACCGGCTCGCCGTGCGAGACCGGCGACGCCTGCGACTTCCTCCTCGCCGGCGCTTGCGGCGCCGACGGCTCGTGCGACTCCGGCATCTGCCGCGAGACGCCCGACGGGCCGCGCTGCGGCTACGCCTGCGAGGAGCCGATCGACTGCGCCTCGTTCGAGTGCCAGCTCTCCGGCAACGTCGCCGCCTGCACCGGCGGCGGCGTCTGCGTCGACGGACAGTGCGGCGTCGCCCAGTGGAGCCGCATCGCCAGCCCGGGCGCGTCGCAGTCGCTCGGCACGGCGCAGCCGGTGCGCAAGGCGCCGCTCTACGCCCGCGTCCGCGACTACCAGGACAACCAGTTCGGCCCGGGCACGTACACCATCACCTACTCGGTGTCCCAGGACCCGGATCCGAACGACGCCGGCGGCCAGCTCAACAACTTCTACTTCCCGTACAACGACCGCACCGAGCTCAACCAGGTGCTCCGCGCCGGCCGCGACCGCGCCACCTCGACGCCGTGGACCGCCGTCACCGACGCCGGCGGCGCGGTGCTGTACCGCGAGGCCTCGGGCGGCGGCTGCATCGGCTTCCAGGGCGACGTCGACGTCTTCCGCCTCGAGGGCGGCAACCCCTGCACGACCGGCCACTGCGGCCTGCAGCTCGCCTTCGACGAGCCGGCGGGCTCGAACCTCGACCTCCGCTACTTCCTCGTCGACCGCGGCATGAGCCCGCGCGCCGGCTTCCAGACGTCGATGCAGGGCGGCGACCGGCTCTTCGGCGACGACCCGTGCAACGGCACCGAGCCCGTCGAGTGCCTGGTGTACGACCAGGACGAGTCCGACGACTACTACCTGGTCGTCTACGACACCGACCTCGACGACTGGGACCTCGACGGGAGCCACTGCTACACTTTCACGATCACCTCGGCGGCGGCGGCGGGCTGCCCGACGTCCTGCCCGATCCCGTACCAGGGCAACGGAGCGTGCACGTGCGGCGGCTGATCCCCCTCTCGACCCTGCTCGCGGCGATCGCCCTCCTCGCGGCGGCGCCGCTCACCGGCGCCTGCGGCGGCGACAAGCCGCAGGCGATCCCCGACACCGAGGGCGGCGACGGCGGCGGCGGGGGCGACGGCGGCGGGGACGGCGGCGGCCTCTACACCTGGGCCTTCGAGGAGGTCGACGGCACCGACGCCGGCCTGCTCCTCGAGCTGGCGGTGGCGCCGGACGGCCGGATCGGCCTGGCCTACGTGCGGAAGAACGCGGTCGAGGGGCTCTGCCGGCTCACCGGCGGCGTGCAGCCCTCCGAGGGTCCGGTCGACCAGTGGGACATCCTCTACGCCGAGGCCGCGCCCGGCGGCACGTTCGCGACCGAGGTCGTCGCCACGCTGACGAAGCCCAGCCAGCCCGACGGCATCTCGCTCACCTTCGACGACGCCGGCAACGCCGCCATCGCGTACCGCGGCGGCCCGGACGGCGGCCTCGAGTGCGGCGGCTCCGACCTGCTGCTCGCCCGGAGGAACGGCGGCGCGTGGTCCTCGGCGACGCTCGACCCCGACGGCGTGGTGACCAGCTTCGTGTTCCCGGAGGACCAGCAGGTCTGCGCCGACTACCAGGACGCGTGCAACCAGGGCGACGTCGTCGGCTCCTGGCCGGCGGTCCGGTTCGTCGACGGCGCGCCGGTGGTCGCCTACCGCGACACCCACTTCGGCGGCCTCGGCCAGGACTCGCAGAAGAACGCCGACATCCAGCTCTACTGGCGCGACGCCCGCACCACCGCCGACACCACCTACGGCGGCGGCCTCTACACCGAGCTCGCGGTCCAGGAGGGCGGCGCCTTCGCCATCGCCCACTACAACCCGTACCACCTCGAGCACCAGGTCACCGGCGAGTTCCTCGACGGCATCTGGGTGATCCGGTTCGACGGCACGGCGTGGACGCGGACCCGGGTGGTGGAGTCCGACTCCGTCGGCTTCGGCCTCGGGTTCGCGTCGCTCGGCGCGCGGCTCGGGCTCGCGTACCACGACGACGACGCGGACCGGCTCTTCTACAAGGAGAGCGCGGACGGCGCCGAGTGGCCGGCGGGCCCCGAGCTCGTCGACGGCGCGGG
>CAZDGH010000161.1:0-12168 GCA_964504805.1 uncultured Myxococcales bacterium
CGCCGTCGCCGCCGCCGCCGCCGCCAGCGCCCGCGCCGCCGTCGCCGGGCGGCGTGCCGCCGTCGTCGCTGCCCGCGGTGCTCTCGTCGTCGCCGCAGGCGGTGAGCCCGAACGCGGACAGGGTGAGGAGGCAGAGCGCGAGCCTGATCCAGGGAGCCATGTACCCCTCCGAAAGCGGAAGGAGACAGGATCCCACGTCCGTCCGGGGAGATTCAAGGAACGAGCGAGCCCGCCCCGGCGGTGCGGAGCGGGCTCGTATCCCACCAGGCCGCGGCCGCGAGGCGCTAGGCCCGGACCTCCGGCGCCTTCTCGCCCGGCGCGTCCTTGAACGGCGTCGACTCCAGCGCCGCCGCCAGGACCTCGTCGAGGTTCGAGGCGTAGATGAACTCGAGCTCCTTGCGGGCCTGCTCCGGCACGTCGATGACGTCCTTGCGGTTCCGCTCGGGGAGGATGATCCGCTTGATCCCCGCCCGGTGGGCGGCGAGCACCTTCTCCTTGATGCCGCCGACCGGGAGCACCAGGCCCCGCAGGGTGATCTCGCCGGTCATCGCCGTGTCGCCGCGGCAGTGGATCCCGGTGAACAGCGAGACCAGCGCGGTGGAGATGGTGACGCCCGCCGACGGGCCGTCCTTCGGGATCGCGCCCGCCGGGAAGTGGACGTGGATGTCCAGCTTCTCGAGGAAGCTCTCCGCGAGCCCGAGCCGGGCGCTGCGGTTCCGCACGAAGGAGAGCGCCGCGTGGGCCGACTCCTTCATCACGTCGCCGAGCTGGCCGGTGAGGGTGAGCGACCCCTTGCCCGGCATCTTGGTGGCCTCGATGAAGAGGATGTCGCCGCCGGCCGCCGTCCAGGCGAGGCCGGTGGCCACGCCGGAGACCTCGGTCCGCTCCGCCACCTCGTTGTAGAACTTCTCCGGCCCGAGCAGCCCGAAGAGGTCCTCGGGGAGGACGCTCTGCTTCAGCGCCTTCCCGCTCGCCACCTCGACCGCCAGGCCGCGGCAGATGTCCGCGAGGCGCCGCTCCAGGCCGCGGACGCCGGCCTCGCGGGTGTAGCCGACGACGACGTGGGTCAGCGCCTTCTCGTCGATGGTCACCGCCTCGGGCGTGAGGCCGTGCTCCTTGAGCTGCTTCGGCACCAGGTGCCGCTTGGCGATCTCGATCTTCTCGTCGAACGTGTAGCCGGGCAGCTCGATGATCTCCATGCGGTCCCGCAGCGGCGGCGGGATCGGCTCGAGCTGGTTGGCCGTGGCGATGAAGAGGATCTTCGAGAGGTCGTACGGCACGTCGAGGTAGTGGTCGGAGAAGGAGTTGTTCTGCTCCGGATCCAGCACCTCGAGCAGCGCCGCCGAGGGATCGCCGCGGAAGTCGGCGCCGAGCTTGTCGATCTCGTCGAGCAGCATGACCGGGTTCACGGTGCCGGCCTTCTTCATCGACTGGATGACGCGGCCCGGGAGCGCGCCGACGTAGGTGCGCCGGTGGCCGCGGATCTCGGCCTCGTCGCGCACGCCGCCGAGCGACATCCGGACGAACTTGCGCCCGAGGGCCCGCGCCACCGACTGCCCGAGCGACGTCTTGCCGACGCCGGGCGGGCCGGCGAGGCAGAGGATCGGGCCGCGCATGTCGCCCTTGAGCTTGCGCACCGCGAGGTACTCGAGGATGCGCTTCTTCACCTTCTCGATGCCGAAGTGGTCGGCGTCGAGGACGCCCCGGGCGTTGGCGATGTCGAGGTTGTCCTCGGTCTTCTTCGACCAGGGCAGGTCGGCGATCCACTCGAGGTACGTGCGGGCGACGGTGTACTCGCTCGACGCGGCGGGGATCGTCTTGAGGCGGTTCAGCTCCTTGGTCGCGACCTTCTCGACCTCGGGCGGGAGGCCGGCCTTCTTCAGCCGCTCCGAGAGCTCGTCGAGATCCTCCTCCTCGTCCTCGCCGATCTCGCCGAGCTCCTCCTTGATCGCCTTGAGCTGCTGGCGCAGGTAGTACTCGCGCTGCGTCTTCGACATCTCCCCCTTCACCTGGCTGTCGATCTTGTTCGACAGCTTCAGGATCTCCCGCTTCCGGTTGAGGAGCTCGAGCACGAGCTTCATCCGGGCCTTGAGATCCACGGTCTCGAGGACCTGCTGCTTCTCCTCGATGGAGACGTCGACGTTCGCGGCGATGAGGTCGGCCAGGTGGCCGGGGTGGGTGATCGACTCGACCAGCTCGGTCGCCGCCGCCGGGAGCTCCGGCATCAGCTCGATGACCTCGCGGGCGAGCTTCTTCAGGTTGATCCCGAGGGCCTCGACCTCGACGTCCTCGAGGGTCTTGTCCTCGACGGTCTCGACCCGCGCCTTGAGGTACGGCGTCTCCTGGATCAGCTCGGCGACGCGGAAGCGCGCGAGGCCCTGGACGACGAGCGAGTAGTTGTCCTCGCCCATCTTCAGCAGCTTCACGATCCGCGCGACGGTGCCCATCGGGTGGAGGTCGGCGGCGCCGGGATCCTCCTCCTCGGCCTTCTTCTGGGTGACGACGCCGATCACCTGGTCGTCCCGGACCGCGTCCTTGATCAGGGCGATCGTCTTCTGGCGCCCGACCGCGAGCGGCAGCACGCCGCCCGGGAAGAACACCGAGTTCCGGAGCGGCAGGATCGGCAGCACGCTCGGGAAGTCTTCCTTGCCGAGCGTCGGGCCCGGCGCGGGGCCGCCCGGCGTCGCCGGCGCGGGGCCCTTCTTCTTGGTCTCGTCCGACATGTCGTGTCTCTCTCTGGAAGGGGTTGGCCGGGGCCGCGTGTCGGGTAGGTGGAGGTGATTTCACCCCATTGGATCGCAAGCTAGCAACGCTTTCCCGCCTGGCAACCATGCGGGGGGGCGGTCACCCGGAGGGTGGGACAGGTGCGAGGTCGATTCCTTGACCCTCACCCGACGCGGCTCCTACGCTCCCACCCATGAGCATGGCCCACGCTGCAACGACTCCTTTTAAGGTCGCCGTGCTCGGCGCGCTCGCCACCGCGGCGCTGTCCGGCTGCTCGTGCGGCGGCGCGCCGGAGGGCGTGGTGGACGCCTGCACGGCGGCGATCAGCCTGCCGCCGACGGTGTCGACCGACATCCTGTTCGTCATCGACAACTCGGGGTCGATGCGCGAGGAGCAGGAGAAGGTCGCCCGGGAGCTCAACACCTTCGTCACGGGCCTCGCGACGGCCGAGGTGAAGAACGACTTCCAGGTCGGGGTGATCACCACCTCGATCACCCAGCACGCGTCGAGCGGCTGCGACGGCAACCCCCCGTTCCTGAACACCTACGAGGACGAGGACGGCGTCCTCCAGCTCGGCAAGAACGTCGACGGCACCCCGGTCGGCGGCGAGGGCGCGCTCCGCATCCTCCGCTGGGACGACCCGGCGCTGCTCGAGCAGTTCGCCACGCTGATCGGGCAGGGCACCGCGGGCTCCGCGCAGGAGATGGGCCTCGAGGCGGTGCGGCACGCCCTCTCCGAGGAGGCGATGAGCCGCGCGCCCGATGCGACGCCGCCGGGCAACCGGGGCTTCCTCCGTCCCGGTGCGCGCCTGCTCGTGGTGGTCGTGACCGACGAGGACGACTGCTCCGATCCGACCGCGACCGCGGTCACCCTCGTGCCGCCCAGCTTCGACGGTCAGCCCTGCCTCCGTGCCTGCCAGTCCGACGCGGACTGCGACGGCGAGGGCGTCTACTGCGTGCTGCCGCGGAACGGGCAGGAGCGGCTCTGCCAGCTCAACCCCTGCGAGACCCCCGACGGCCGCGCGAAGCTCGAGCCGATCCAGACCTACGTCGACTTCCTCTCCACCCTCGACGACGGCACCGGCACCGGCCGCACCCGCGACGTGGTGCTCGCGGTGATCGGCCCGGTCGCCGCCCAGGCGGGCGAGGACGGCGTGCACGTGCCCGCGCGCTGCGTCTCGGCGACCACCGAGGCCCAGGGCGTCGGCACCCGCTACGCCGACGCCGTGGGCGCCCTCGGCGAGCGCGGCTACATCGCCTCGATCTGCCAGGACGACTACGCGGCGACGCTCTCGGAGATCGCCGCCCTCGTGGCCGCGCCGCAGACCCTCGACCTCCCGGAGAGCCCGCCCGACGGCCACCTCGTCCTCGTCGACGTGACCCGGACCGACGGCACCGTGGACGAGTGCCGCTACGGCGACGGCTTCTCGTTCGAGCCGGCGTCCGGCTCGGCGCCGGCGCGGATCACCATGGAGGGCCGCTGCCGGCTCCGCCGCGGCGACCGCATCGACCTGAAGCTCGCCTGCGCGGGGTAGCGCGCCGCGGGAGGCTTTGCTCTACTCCCGCCCATGATCCGCCGACTCGTCGCCGCCTGCGCGCTCGCCGCGCTGCCCCTCGCCGCGTCCGCCCAGGACGCGGCCGCCCCCGCCGCCGCGCCCGCGCCCGCCGCGGAGGACCCCGCCGCGAAGCTCGCCGCGCTGCTCCCGGAGCTCGACAAGGAGTACTACCTGAAGCGCCACCAGCCCGGCGTGATGGACGCGGTGGACGCGAAGCTCGACGAGGCGGCGAAGCTCGCCGGCGGCGAGACCTACGACGTGCTCTGGCGCCGGTCGCGCAGCCTCTTCTGGCGCTCGGAGATCGCCGGCTCCGACGCCGAGAAGGCGAAGCTCGCCAAGCAGGGCTGGGACGTCGGCGAGAAGGCCGTGGCCGCGAGCCCGAAGGGCGGCGAGGGCCACTACTACGCCGGCATCTGCGCCGGGAACTACGGCGACGCCATCGGCGTGCTCAAGGCGCTCTCGCAGGGCGTCGAGGCGCCGTTCGTGAACCACGTCAACGAGGCGATCCGCCGCGTGCCCGGCCTCGATCAGGGCGGGCCCTCGCTCACCATGGGCCGCTACCACCACCAGCTCCCGTGGCCGAAGCGCGACGGCGGCAAGTCCAAGGAGATCCTCCAGGCGGTGGTGCGCTCGTTCCCGAAGAACCTCCGCGCCAAGTACTACCTGGCCGACACGCTCCTGAAGGAGGACGAGGCGGCCGAGGCGAAGAAGCTCCTCGACGAGGTGCTCGCGGGCTCGATGCCGTTCAACCCGGCGGAGGAGAAGCTGGTGAAGCGCTGGGCGAAGGCGCTCCTCCCCAAGGTCGAGGCCGAGCTGTAGCCCGTGCTCCACGCGGCGCTCGCGCTCCTGGTCGCGGCGGGCGCGCAGGAAGAGCGCGGCGAGGCCGCGTTCCGCGGCAGCGAGGCGGCGGTCCGGCTCGCCTCGGAGGGCTGGGTCGTCGCCGGGGAGCGGCTCGCCGATCTCTACGGCGACGGCGCGGCCGAGGCGATCGTCGTCGAGGGCCAGCTCGGCCCCGAGGGCCCGGATCCGCAGCGCGTCCGGCTCTCGGTCTACGAGCGCGGCGATCCGCCGAAGGCCGGCGGGCCGCGGCCGTGGAAGGCCACCTTCACCTCGCCGGCGGTGACCGGGAGCCGCGCGTCGCTCCTCGAGGTCCGGCCGCTCGGCTGCGGCGGGAAGGGCCTCGCGGTGCTCGCCGAGCTCGTCGACGAGCGGCCCGACGAGATCCGCCGCACCATCCTCGCCTACGCCGGGCTGCCGCGGTCGCCCTCGCAGCTGCTCCGCTTCGGCACCACCAGCGGCCACCGCGATCCCTCGCTCGTCGACGTCTCCTTCGCCGACCAGCGGCTCGGCGTCACCGCCCACGACCTCGACGGCGACGGCGTCCTCGAGCTCTTCCTCCACCACGAGCCGACGCTCCTGCCGCTCGTCGGCCCCACCGGCGAGGCGCGCGAGGCGCTCGTCGGCTACCGGCAGCGCGCGTTCCGCTGCGAGGGCGGCCGCTACCGCACCGCGAAGGAGCGCTACGTCGATCTCCTCCGGCCGGTCGGCGCCGCGCCCGGCCTCGCCGGCGACGGCGCCCCCGCGACCGGGACGAAGGTCCGCGCCGGCGACCGCCTCCGCGTCGACGCGAAGCTCGGCACGACCGTCCGCGCCGTCCGGCTCGTGCCCGGCTGCGGCGCCACCGCCGCCGCGTGGAAGCAGTCCGGCGAGGTGCGCCGGGCGCGGCTCCACGGCCTCGCGCCGTCACCGATCGACCTCGACCTCGACGCGCCGGTGCCCGCCCGCGGCCAGCCCGTCCGCGCCGCCGGCGTCGTGCCGCTCCCCGGCGCGCCCTGGGCCCGGCAGGCCCTCGTCGTCGCCGCCGCCGCCGCCGCCGGACCGCTCGAGCTCGAGGTCCTCGCGACCGACGCCGCCGGCGGCTGCGTCGGCGAGCTCGCCGCGTACTAGCTCCAGGCGGCAGGCTCCAGGCTCCTGGCGGCAGGCTCCAGGCTCCAGGCTCCTGGCTCCAGCCGGCGGCGCATGCGGCTCCGACGGCTCGCCCAGCAGCCCCGCGGCCTCGTGGCCTCGTGGCCTCGTAGCCTCGTAGCCTCGTAGCCTCGTAGCCTCGTAGCCGGCGCCCGAAGGCTGAAGCCTGGAGCCTGGAGCCTGGAGCCTGCCTTCAAGACGGCAACGCCGGCCTCTCCTCCCGCGCCGGCCGCAGCGCGCGGACCAGCTCGCCGTCGCGCCGCAGCTCCTCCTGCGTCTGCGAGAGCGGGCGGAGCTCGCGGTGCTTGAGCTTGTAGGCGGCGGTGAGGCCGAGGGTCGCGCCGACGAGCAGGTCGACGCCGCCGACGATCGCGCAGGCGGCCGGGAAGCCGAGGCGCTCGGCGAGGAGCGCGGCGGCGGCGAGGTGGAGGAAGAGCAGGGCGAGGACCATGAACGGGATCGCGGCGACGCCGAGGCCGGCGTCCTTCGCGAGCCGCGTCGCGTCCTCCTTGGCCTCGGCCCGGGCGAGCTCGAGGTGATCGCGGACCAGGCGCGAGAGCGCGTCGGCGAGGCGCCGGAGCTCGCCGGCGAGCGGCCTCTCCGCGGTGTGGCGACCGTCCATGGAGCCTCCGTCGCGAGGGACGCGCCGAAGATGGGCACCCCCGGCGGCGCGTCGACGCCCCGTGCGGGGCTTCGACGGGAAGTGCGATGGAGCCCTCACAACGGGTTGACGAGGCCCGGAGGGGTGGCTACGGTCGAAGCCGTCCTGCGAGCCATGTCCAAGCCCCGCGCGCGCGCGCCGACCCCGAGACCGCCGCACCCCGCGCTCCGCGCGATGGGCGCGAACGTGGCGCGGCTGCGCGCGCGAGCCGGGCTCACCCAGAAGGCGTTCGCGAAGCGCGCGCAGGTCTCGGTGTCGTACGTCTCGATGATCGAGGCCGGGCGCCGCTCGCCGGGCCTCGACGTGCTCGGCCGGTTCGCGCGCGCGCTCGGCGCGCCGCTCCACGCGCTCTTCCTCGACGAGGCGCCGCCGCTCGACGCCGACCCCGCGCTCGAGCCGCTGTCGCGGTTCGTGTCGTCGCGGCGCCTCGGCGCCGGCGAGCTCGAGCGGCTCATGGCCGTCGTCGACGCGCTCTACCCGAAGCGCCGGTAGCGGTAGAAAACTGGCGGTTTTCCGCGCCTGCCGGCCCGCTCGCAGGGCTCGCGGGGGGCGAAGGCCACGCTTGACGGCTCCCCCGACTCTCCGTAACATCCCGCCTCTTTTTCGTGACGGATTGCGTCTGTCGCCCGAGGACAAGACGCGAGGAGAGGGAGAACCAGCATGACCGGCGGTACGAAGACCCTGATGGCGGTGCTCGCCCTCGCGGCGGGCCTCGCGCTCGCCGCGTGTGGCGGAGACGACGGAACCACGGACGACGGCGGCGCCGGCGACGGCGGCCAGGCCGGCGACGGCGGCGGCGGGACGGGCGGCGACGGCGGCACCGGCGGCGACGGCGGCACCGGCGGCACCGGCGGCTCCAACGCCTGCGACGGCGTGACCTGCGACCCGGGCGAGAGCTGCGACCCGAGCACCGGCGCCTGCGGCTGCACGACCACCCCCGACAGCTGCGAGGCCGCGGACAACCGCCTCGTCTGCAACCCGGCCACGCGCCAGTGCGAGTCGTCGGTCCCCTGCGATCCGGCCTGCGTGACCGGCGAGACCTGTACGCCCGACGCGGGCGGCGGCGACCCGAGCTGCGTCTGCGACCCCGCCAACGACACCTGCGGCGAGGGCTTCGTCTGTGATCCGAACACGCTCCGCTGCGAGGAAGACGGCACCACGCTGAACTGCGTCCCCGCCTGCCGCACCGGCGAGACCTGCAACGACGTGAACGGCACCGCGACCTGCCAGTGCGAGTCGGCCCCGGTCGACAGCTGCCCGGCGGGCTTCTTCTGCAACGCGGGCCTGCGCTGCGAGGCCCAGGCCGTCGCCCCCGAGGAGTTCGGCGACTGCAACCAGGTCGGCGCCACCGCCGACGGGTTCGAGTGCGTCGACATCGGCCAGGGCAACACCCTCTGGCTGCGCCCGTGCGCCGACTCGTCGGCCTGCGTCGACGCCCTGACCGTCTGCTACGCCGACGCCACCGCCAACAACTTCCCGTACTGCTACTTCAACTTCTGCGGTCTGGACTCGCTCGGCGACGGCCAGAACCTGCCGACCAACGGCGACACCTTCGGCGCCTGCGACACCGAGGTCGGCTACACCGCCGACGGCACCGGCACCGGCACCTGCCTCCCGCTCTGCGGCGACGAGGCGTGCTCCACCACCGTGTCGGTCTGCTTCGCCTCGGGCACCGTGGCGAAGGGGGGCGACTGCAAGCCGGACGCGAACCGCGACGACGCGGCGGGCTCCTGCGTGCAGGACTCGCTCTGCCTCTCGAACACCGACACCATCACCACCGCCTGCACCACCGACGCGGACTGCGCCGCCGAGGAGGTCCCGGCCTACTGCGCCAACGACGGCACCTGCTCCGGCTTCGGCTTCTGCGGTGACATGTGCAACGCGGGCCCGGCCGATCCGGCGACGCTGCCGGACGCGGCGGGCTGCGCCGACCCGGTCGCCTCCTGCATCGACATCTCGGGCGGCGGCACGGCCGACACGGTCATCGGCTACTGCGTCGCGACCTGCGACATGTTCGACGTCAACGCCTGCCCGGCGCTCGACGGCCAGGAGCGCTCCTGCTACCCGACCTTCGACGACCCGGTGAACCCGCTGACCGGCGTCTGCATCCCGCAGGGCGCGGCGCCGATCGCCACCGGCGACGCGTGCGGCGCGGACAACACCGTCAACGAGTGCGGCGACGACGCGATCTGCCTCGCGCCGGACCAGGCCAACCCGAACAACATGATCTGCTCGCAGTGGTGCGACTGCACCGACGGCTTCGACGCCCAGGGCAACTGCACGGGCGGCGCGTCGTGCCCGGTGGACACCGGCTGCCTCCAGGCGGTGCAGGACAACGACCGCGTCGGTCTCTGCCTCTAACGGCAGCGGCCAGCAGGTCGTGACGCACGGGGCTCCCGCGGCGACGCGGGGGCCCCGCTGCGTTCCTGGGGTCGAACGCGCGCGGCCCCGCTCCCCGCGCAGGTGCGCATCGGCTAAGCTGTTCCGCTTCGCGGCGGTGCGCCGCGGGAGGGTGCACATGCGGTCCGGCTCGGTCCTGCTCGTCGTGGCGCTCGTCGCGCTCGCGTCCTGCGCCTCGGAGGCGGCCGATCCCGGCACCGACGAGCCGGCCGGCGGGACGGCGCCGCCGCTGCCGCCCGTGCCCGACGGCGGGTTCGGCGACGGCCTCGAGGGCGAGGACTGCGCCGCGCCCTCCGACTGCTCCGAGGGGCTCTTCTGCCTCGCCGTGGGCGCGCCGGCCGCGGACGATCCCGGGCTGCGCTGCGTCGTCGGCTGCAACGTCGCCTCCCACTGCGCCGGCCGGACGTGCTTCGCCCGGTTCGGCGCGTCGGAGACGGACGAGCCGCGGGGCTTCTGCGCGGCGCAGGCCGGACTCGGCGCGCCGTGCGATCCCGACGCGCTGGTCTACTGCGCCGCGGCGGACGTCTCGCTGGTCTGCTACCCCGGCGGCACCGACGTGAGCCGCTGCTACGAGCTCTGCGACCCGTCGGCCGGCGGCGCCTGCAGCGTGGCCGGCGAGTCGTGCGCCGATTTCTTCGGCGAGCCCGACGTCGGCCTCTGCGTGGTGCCGTCGCCGGATCGCACCTGCGATCTGGCGACCCGCTTCTGCGGCCCGGGCGAGTCGTGCACGGTCGCCGTCGCGGGCGAGCCGGGCCGCTGCTTCGCGCGCTGCGACCCGCAGGCCGAGGATCCCGGCTGCGGCGAGGGCCTGTCGTGCGCCGAGGCGTTCGCCGGCACGACCGACCAGGGGATCTGCGTCGACACGCAGGACACCAACACCCCCTGCAACCCCGCCGAGTACCGGTTCTGCGCCGCGCCGGACATCTGCGTCGACGAGGGCGAGGGGCGGCTCGTCTGCCGGCGCGAGTGCACGGGCGACGCCACGGTCTGCGAGGCGTTCGCCGCCGAGCGGACCTGCCGGGCGCTGCCGGAGGACGAGGCGGGCCGCTCGATCTGCTCGCCTTGATCGCCGCCTCGTAGCGCCTGCCCGGCCGCCCGCGCCTCCGCGGGCCGGGCGAGCGTCGGGCCCGCGCGCCGCAGGGCGCGCGTTGCCGCTCCCACCCTGGATGGGCAGCCTCTCCGGGAGGGGGAGAGCCCGCGTTCTCGGGCTCCGATGCCCGTTCGGGCCAGGAGGCTGACATGGTGAAGAAGGGTTTCCTTGCGGGCGTACTCGCGGCGGCGCTCGTGCCGGCGACGGCGTTCGCAGCTGACGACGACGACTACGGCACCTCGTACGACACCGACGAGACCGAGTCCCCGCTCGCGGAGGACATCGATCGGCCGGAGGTGTTCGTCGCGGAGCCGGAAGAGCTCGAGGAAGGCGAGGAGGCCGAGCTCGAGGACTTCGAGGAGGGCGAGGACGTCCTGGTGGTCCAGGAGATCGAGGCCGAGGACGAGGCGGAGGTCGACAGCCGGCTCGATCGCGGCGTCGAGGTCCAGCTCGGTGGCGGCGTGGTGAGCTTCCCCGGCGACGTCAACGCGCTCGGCGGCGCCTACGGCGTGGCCGTGGGCCTCGAGCCGTCGAACGTGATCGGGATCGAGCTCGGCTACCAGGGCGCGGCCTACTCCACCGACGCGGACATCGTCGGCGACAACGCCGGCGAGCGGCTCGCGGGCACGGAGAACGGCGGCTACGGCGCGCTCAAGATCTCGCCGTTCTGGGGCGGCAACGACGCCGGCATCGAGCCGTACGCGCTCGGCGGCATCGGCGTCTCCCGGCTCGACGTGAACCAGGACGGCGGCGACGCCGCCGGCGTCCTCGCCGACGACACCTTCGGCAAGGTCCCGGTCGGCGCCGGCGTGGACGTCCACATGGGCGGTCTCACCGCCGGTGTCCGCGGCACGTACAACTTCCTCTTCAACAACGACACCGCGTTCCAGTCCGAGTCGGAGCGCGGCGACGACCAGCTCCTCGGGACGGTGCAGCTCGGCGCGCAGTTCTAGCCGGGTCCGAGGCTGCGGATGCGCGGGCCGGTCCTCCGGGACCGGCCCGTCGCGTTCCTGCGTGCTACCCTCGGCCGCATGGATCGCGTGAGCGCCGCGCTGGTCGGGATCGTCGCCGTCGCCTCGCTCGCCTGCGGCGAGGGGCCCTCCGGCCCGGGCGGCGGCGCCGGCGGCACGGGCGGTCCGGGGTGCGGCGTCGTCTGCGGCCCCGACCAGGCGGTCGACGACGCCACCTGCACCTGCGTCGAGGTCTGCGGCGGCGTCGCTTGCGGCCCCGGCGAGCGCTGCGCCGGCGACGCCTGCGCCTGCACCGCGGCGAGCTGCGCGGACGGCACGGTCTGCGACGAGGCGACCGGCCGCTGCGTCGAGGAGGGCTGCACCTGCTCCGACGGCACTCCGTGCGCGCCCGACGGCAGCTGCGCGCCTACCTGCGATCCGGCCTGCACGGCCGGCGAGACCTGCGGCGGGGAGCCGCCGGCATGCACCTGCGATCCCGCGGCGGACGCCTGCGGGGCGGGGCGCCTCTGCGATCCGCGGCTCCTCCGCTGCGTCGACGGCTGCCCGGCGGGGTGCCCGGACGACCTCGCCTGCGGCGGCACGCCGCCACCCCCCGACCCGGACGACGGGGACACCACCGGCGCCATCGCCGAGTTGATCGATGACGCCCGGGACGGTGAGATCGTCGCCGAGGTGACGGTCACGACGCTGAGCGCAGCGTCCTCGCAGGCGCTCCACACCTACGCCAGCGCCTTCGAGGACACGCCGCTGGTCGTCGAAGCGACGGCCAAGACGCCGATGGGGCGGCAGTTCAAGATGGTGT
>CAZDGH010000162.1:0-12155 GCA_964504805.1 uncultured Myxococcales bacterium
CTCGCGGGCGCAGCTCGTGCAGCACCTCACCATCATCGCCTCGGCGGACGGCACCGTGGACGACGCCGAGCGCGAGGAGATGCACCGCATCGCCGGCCGCCTCGGGGTGGACCCGACGGTGGTCGAGCAGACCCTGGCCGGGTCGGCGTCGCCGCTCGACTGACCTTGCGACGGCCCGTGGCGCCGTTAAGCCCACGGGATGGCCGACGCCTCCCCGGAGCTGCGGGTCCGGCTCGTGGCGGGGGATCCCCTCGCCCGCGCGCACCTGGCCCGCCTGCTCGGGCCGGCGCTCGCCGTGCTCGACGCAGACGCCGACGCCCCCGCCGACGTGGCGGTGGTCGACGCCGGCGTCGACGGCACGCTCGCCGCAGCCGGGGCCGAGGCGCCGGAGCGGCTCGTCGCCCTCGTCGCCGACGAGGCCGCAGGCGCCGCGGCGGCCGCGCTCGGAGCCCGCGGGATCGTCTTCCGCGACGCCGGCGGCCCGCAGCTCGAGGCGGCCGTGCGGGCGGTCGCCGCCGGCCTCGCGGTGCGCGAGCCCGAGCTGCTCCCGGTGCCCGACGCGCCGCCGCCCGAGGCCGGCGAGCTGACGCCGCGGGAGCGCGAGGTGCTGCAGCTCCTCGCCGAGGGCCGGAGCAACAAGGAGATCGCGGCGCGGCTCGGGATCAGCGATCACACCGCGAAGTTCCACGTCGCCAGCGTGCTCGCGAAGCTCGGCGTCGAGCGGCGCACCGAGGCGGTGGTGCGCGCGGCGCGGCTCGGGCTGGTGACGCTGTAGCGCCGTGCGAACCTGGCCGTCCGGGCAGGTCGCGCGCCCCGCCGTCCGGGCGATGTGGCGCGAGGGCCCGGTCCCTACGATCCCCTCGGTGACACCTTCGAGAGGAGCGACGGGAATGAGCGGCATCGACGTGGCCGGGCTGTCGGATGCCCTGGCGGAGCTGGTGAAGCAGGCCTCGGGCGCGGTGGTGCGGGTCGAGGGGCGCCGCCGCGGCGCGAGCTCGGGGATCGTCTGGAGCGCGGACGGCCTCGTGGTCACGGCCGCCCACGCCGTCGAGCGCGAGGACGGGCTCGCGGTGGGCCTGCCCGACGGCCGCGAGCTCCCCGCGCGGCTCGTCGGCCGCGACGGCGGCACCGACGTCGCGCTCCTGAAGGTGGACGCCGCGGGCCTCGCCGTGCCGGCGTGGGCCGACGGCGCCGGCCTCGCCGTGGGCCAGCTCGTCCTCGGCCTCTCGCGGCCGGGACGCAGCGTGCGCGCGCGGCTCGGGATCGTCGCCACCCTCGGCGACGCCTTCGAGACCCACGGCGGCGGCTCGGTGGATCGCTACGTCGAGGCGGACCTCGCGCCACAGCCGGGCCTCTCCGGCGGCCCGCTCCTCGACGCCCGTGGCGCGGTGATCGGCCTCCTCACCGGCGGCCTGCACCGCCGGGCGATCCTGGCGATCCCCGCGTCGACGGCGCAGCGGGTCGCGGGGCAGCTCGCGGCGCACGGGCGGATCCCGCGGGGCTGGCTCGGCATCGGCACCCAGCCGGTGAGGCTCCCCGACGACGTGCGCGCCGCGACCGGCGAGGACACGGCGCTGCTGGTGGTGGCGGTGGAGCCGGGGAGCCCCGCGGCGGCGGCGGGGCTGCGCTTCGGCGACGCGATCGTCGCCCACTCCGGCGGGCAGCGGCAGGACGCCCGAGACCTGCTGGAGCTGACGCGGCCCGAGCGGATCGGCACCGAGGTGTCGCTCCGGGTCGTGCGGAGCGGCGCGCCGGTGGACCTCACCCTCACCGTGGGGCAAAGGCCCTAGAGCACCGCGCGGTAGACGGCCTGGGCGCCGATGAGCTCGAAGCCGGCGCTGCGGTAGAGCGCCAGCGCGCGGTCGTTCCGCGCCGCGACCTCGAGGCGGATCGGCGCGGCGCGTGCCTCGCCGAGCACGCGGAGCGCCTCGGCGAGGAGCACGGGCCCGAGGCCGCGGCCCCTGGCGTCGGGGTGGCGGCCGAGGGTGTGGACGATCCCGCTCCCGTCGGCGGCGACCTCGACGCGGGTGAAGCCGAGCACCCGATCGCCGTCGAGGAGCAGCCGCGGCGGGATCGGCCGCGCCGCGACCTGCGCCGCGAAGGTCGCGAGCGACGAGACGAACGCGCCGGGCACGTCCGCGAACGCGAGGCGCGTGGCCTCGTGGAACGACGGCACGTGGGCGGGCGCGCACGCCTCGAAGCGCAGCCCCGGAGGCGGCGGCGCCACGGGCGCGGGGCCGCCGCGCCGCTCCATCGCGTACATCCGGTACGCCTCGGCGAAGCCGGCGGCCGCGAGCTGCGCCGCCGTGAACGGCCCGCCCTCGGGGCCCTGCGCGTCGACGCCCGGAAAGCCCGCCTCCCGCGCCCGCGCCTTGGCCCAGGCGAGCGCCGCCTCGAGCCGCGGCCCCTCGCGGCCGTCGCGACGCAGGCCGTGCACCACCACCTCGGTGGTGCCCGCCGCGTTCGTGCACGCGTCGACGAGCGTCGCGACCAGCGCGAGGCCGTCGCCATCGGAGAGCGCCAGCACCGACGACGGGCCCGAGGCGAGCTCGGTCAGGAACGAGCGCACCGGCGGCGCGCCGGGCACCGGCACCGGGTGCGCCGCGCAGAAGTCCTCGAGCGTCACGCCGGCCGGACGCCGAGGACCTGCGCGACGCCCGGCGTCTTCCGCAGCTTCCAGATCCGCGCGTCCACCATGTAGTGGTGCAGGCGGATCGTCCACTCCGCCACCGCCAGGGCGAGGATCGGCAGCACCTCGGGGAGGAGCCACCGCACCACCGCCGCGTACGCCGCGCCGAGCGCGAGCAGCACGGCGAGGTACCGCGCCCAGCGCCACGGGCTGCCGATCCAGCGCACCAGCCCGCCCTCGAAGCCCGGCCCCGCCGCCTTGCGCCGCTGGAAGAGCGCGGCGAAGGCGACGTACTGGGTCGAGTGGTAGAGCGAGAGCAGCACGTTGTCCCAGAACAGGTCCTCGAGGATCAGCGCGCCGGTGCCGAAGAACGCCGCGGTGCCGCCGAGGAGCACGAGCTCCGCGCCCGGCAGCTCGCCGCCCCGGAGCCGCCGCACCACCGCGCCGACCGCCGCGGCGAGCACCACCGAGAGCGCCAGGGCGAGCGCCGCCGAGAGCAGCGGCTGCGGGATCGGCAGGCCGGGCTTGGCGAAGCCGAGGTAGTCGTCGGCGTCGAGGCGGAGCTGGAAGAGGAGCGCCGCCACCGGCACCGCCCAGAGCGCCGCCACCTCGAGCTTCGCCTGCACCGAGCCGATGGTGCCGCGGCGGCCCTGGTAGGTGCGGAGCACGCCGTAGCTCTGGCGGACCGTGTGCCACCACTGCCAGCCGTAGAGCGCGAGGCCGAGCGCGCCCGGCGGGACGAGCAGCGCGGCGACGCCGAGGACGCCGAGGATCGCCACCGGCAGGCCGAAGGCGAGGCCGCGGTGGGTGCGGCGCTCCGCGGGATCGCCGTACAGCCGGATCCAGGTGGTGGCGATGTGCGGGTCGAAGACGGCGAAGGCGAGGAGCCAGTACGCCCAGGTCGGCGCGTCGGGCTGCGCGATCGCGATCGCCAGGAGCGCCGGCATCCACAGGCCGCCCGAGAGCAGGAGCCCGTCGGCCCACGGCCCCACCATGTGGACGGGGCGCGGCGGCGCGGCGGCGGCGGTGACGGCGGCGGAGGCGTGCATGGCCGCGCATCCTACCGCGGCGGGCCACCCGGCCTCTCGTGATCCATGCGGAAGCCCATGGTGTCGCACGGCCCGGTGAACACCTGCAGGCCCTCGCGCTCCTCGAGGAAGTCGCCGGCGGAGACGGTGTTGTCGGAGAGCAGCTCGGTCTCGGCGTAGCCGAGCACCTCGCACATCTCCTGGTCGCCGAAGCCCCAGCCGACCTCGACGTCGCGCGGGTTCGTGAAGGTGCAGCCGAACGAGAAGCCGGTGGCGCCGGCGAGGTCGACGGGCGGGTCGAAGGCCTTGCCGTTCGCCTCGCCGTTGTACGCGGGGGCGTCGAGGAGCCGCTCGCCGTCCCGCGCGCCGCCCTCGACGTCGACGAACATCGAGGTGCCGAGGGCGTGGGTGTGCGGCAGCAGGTAGTGGAGCTTCATCGCCAGCGGCCGGCGGAACAGCGCCTGGTGCGAGGCGTCGAGGTCGCAGGTGCCGGTGAACATCGAGCTCGAGAGCGGCGGCAGGTGCAGGTCGCGGTAGTTGAGCCGGAACGGCGTCAGCTTCACCCGCACGTCGGCCTCCGGGATCGTCCAGAGCCGCATCCGCATCTCGGTGCGGAGCGCCTCGGCGCCCGGGTTCAGGATGTGCGCGCTGCCGATGACGCGGGACCACGGCGGGATGCGCACCACCACGCCCTCGGGGAAGCGCTGCACTTCCCGCGTCGCCTGGGTCGACTGCGCGTAGAGCACGCCGCCGGCGAGCGCGCCCGACACCTCGTCGAACTCCCGCGACGAGCACGGCCAGGCGCCGTCGGGGCCGCTCCAGCGGTCGTCGGGGACGAAGAGCCAGTTCGAGTGGTGCCAGGCGCCGTCGTTGTCGATGTCGACGGCGTTGACGAAGAGCTCCTCGGCGTTGTCGAGGGTCCAGGAGAGGCAGATGTCGGCGTCCTCGAAGCCGGCGGGCGCGTCCTGCACGCCGTAGCCGTTCTCGAGCTTCACGCCCGGGAGCGCGAGGCAGGCGCCGTCGGGGCCGGGCGAGGCGTCGAGCGGGCACGCCACGCAGGTGGACTCGCCGCCGGCGGCGTCGCAGGCCTGGGCGAGGCGCCGGCAGCGCTCGACCCCCGCGGCGTCGCAGGGGACCGGGGCGTCCGTGCCGCCGCCCCCGGCCCCGCCGCCGCCCTCGGGCGCGTCGGGCTCGGCGGCGCACGCGGCGCAGAGCAGCGAGAGGAAGAGCACGCGCTTCATGACGGCCTCCGGAGCCCGCGAGTCTCCGGGGTCGCGTGCCCCCGGTCAACGCTTGCCGCGGCGCGCAGGACCTCCTACCTACGGGGCATGCCCCTCGACGTCCGCCCGCTCCGCGACGATCCCGCCGCCTGGGCGCGCGAGCTCGGCGTCTCCCGGGAGGCGATCGAGCTCTACGCGTCGAGCGACGTCGTCGACCTCCACGTCGAGAGCTACCTCTGGACGCGGATGCTCGGCTACGACCTCGCCGCGCGCCACGGCTGGGGGCCGACGCGGGGGCGGTTCCTCTCGCAGGTCGATCTCCCGCGGCTCGTCGAGGCGGGGCTCACCGGCGCGGTCTTCTCGATCGCCACCTGGCCGTTCGGCCGCCGCGCCACGCGGGCGCGGGTCCTCGCCGAGAACGTCGCCGAGCTGCGCGGCGCGATCCTCGCGCACCCCGAGCACCTCGCCCTGGTGACCGACCACGCCGGCTACGTCCGCGCCCGCGCGGAGGGGCGGGTGGCGATCTGGCTCGCGATCCAGGGCGGCAACGCCCTCGACTCCGGCCCCGAGGACGTGCTCGCGGCGCCCGAGGAGATCGTCCGGATCACCCTGGTGCACCTCACCGGCTCGACGCTCGGCGGCACCTCGTCGCCGCTCGGCCGCGAGCGCGGGCTGACGCCGTTCGGCCGCTCCTACGTGCGGCAGTGCAACGCGCGGCGGATCCTCGTCGACCTCGCCCACGCGAGCCGCACCACCTTCTGGGACGCGCTCGAGGTCCACGACCCGGCGCTGCCGCCGGTGGTCACCCACACCGGCGTCTCCGGGGTGACGCCGCACTGGCGCAACCTCGACGACGACCAGCTCCGCGCCGTCGCCGACCGCGGCGGCGTGGTGGGGATCATCTTCCAGAGCACCTTCCTCGGCGACCCGCTGCTCCGCGGGAGGGCGTCGTCGATCGTCGCGCACCTCGAGCACGCGAGCCGCGTCGCCGGCGACGGCGTGCTCGCGCTCGGGAGCGACTGGGACGGGCTCATCTGCACGCCGGCCGACATGCGCACCGTCCGCGAGCTGCCGGTGCTGGTGCAGCGGATGCTCGACCGCGGCTGGCCCGAGGCGCGGATCCGCGGCGCCCTCGGCGGCAACTGGCTGCGGGTGCTCCGGGCGATCCGGCCCTAGAACCGCGCTAGACGAGCATCTCCAGCCGCTGCTCGTGCGCCGCGCCCTCGGGCGGCGCGTCGCCGCGCTCGGCCTGCAGGAGCAGCCGCCAGATCTCCGGGCCGAGGACGTCGATCTCGGTGGAGGCGTACTGCTCGCCGCCGAAGCGCCGGATCACCCCGGCCTGGGCCGCGAGGATCTCGGCGTCCTGCCGGAAGATCCGCGTCGCCACCGGGGTGAGGAACGGCTTCACCAGGAAGTGCGGGATCCGCAGCCGGAAGGTGGTCACCGCCCAGAGCCTGGTCTCGAAGTCGGAGATCGGCGTCATCGCCGAGGTGACCACCAGGTGGTTCTCGTCGCCGAGCCGGTACTCGACCTGGGCGATCGACGGCAGCAGGAACCGGTCGAAGTGCACCACCACGCCGCCGCCCGGCGCGAGGAGCCGGCCGGCGAGGCCCTTCGGCCGCGGCTCGCCGAGGAACTCCGCCTCGACGCGGTCGGCGCCGCGCCGCACCACCACCTCGATCCGGTGCTCCTTGTGCGCGGTGCGGAAGAGGCCGCCGTGGAGGAAGGCCGTGTGCGGCACGTCCAGGGTGTTCTCGAGCGCCGCGTGGAGGGTCGACGGCACGTCGAACGCCTTCACCACCGTGGAGTAGCGCCGGTCGTCGAGGTGCGGGAAGCGGAAGGGCGGGGCGTGCGGCTCGACGTCCGCGGTCGCGTAGACCCAGACGAAGCCGTCCTGCTCGACGCAGGCGTGGGCCGGCGCGCGCCGCGCCTTGCCCTCGGGCTCGCCGCACAGCCCGGGCACCGCGGTGCAGCGCCCGCCGCCGTCGAAGCGCCAGCCGTGGTAGCGGCACTCGAGCTCGCCGAGCCGCACCGCCCCCGCCGAGAGCGGCGCGTTCCGGTGCGGGCAGCGATCGAGGAGCGCCGCCGGCTTCCCGCCCGCGCCGCGGAAGAGCACGAGCGGCACGCCCTGCACCACCCGCGCGAGCGGCCTCGCCCCGAGCTCGCCCGCGGCGCAGGCGATGAACCACGCGCGCTCGAGCTTCACCACCGAGAGGTGGCCCTTGGTGGGGGGCGGGCCGAGCCGCGTCGCGGGGACGTCCATCGCCCCGAACATAGGCGGGCCGGGCGGCCCGCGCACCGGCTACCGCACCGGATTCTCCGCCGCGAGCGCGGCCTGGACCGACGGCCGCTTCCGGAGCGCGGACCAGTAGGTCTTGAGGCCGGGCCACTGCGCCATGTCGATGCCGGCGGCGCGGGTCCAGTTCAGCACCGTGAGCAGGTACGCGTCGGCGACGGTGAAGCCGTCGCCCACGAGGTACGGCCGGTCGCCGAGCTGCGTCTCGATCCAGCCGTAGCGCGCGGAGAGCCGGCTGCGCGCGTTGGTGTTCTCGATCTCGGCGCCGTCGTGGAAGAGCGGCCAGTAGGCCTTGTGGAGCTCGGTGGCGATGAAGTTCAGCCACTCCTGCAGCCGGTACCGCGGAAGCGTCCCCGCGGCGGGGACGAGGCCCTTCTCCGGGCGCTGGTCGCCGATCCACTGGAGGATCGCCGAGACCTCGGTGAGCCGCTCGCCGCCGTCGAGCTCGAGGACCGGCACGTAGCCCTTCGGGTTCACGTCCTCGAGGCGGCCGCCGCCGTCGAGGGTGCGGGCCTTCATGTCGTAGCGGACGAGCTCGAACGGCAGCTCGGCCTCGCGCAGCGAGACATGGGGAGCAAACGAGCAGGTGTGTGCGGCGTAGTAGAGCTTCATGGGGGGCATTCCAGCAGATGTGCCCGGGACGGGGCTAGGATGCGCGCCGGGGATCAGGGGGAACCGTGTCGATCCGACGACGAGACGAGCTCGCCCGCGAGCTCGCCGCGCTCACCGCCCGCGTGCTCGAGGGCCCCGGCGTCGTCCCGGCCGCCGAGCGCCTCGCCGCCGCCCGCGGCGCGCTCCCGGAGGGCGCGATCGGCGCCTTCCTCGCGAAGGTCCGGGACCACGCTTACCGGATCACCGCCGAGGAGGTCGCCGCGCTCCGGGCGGCCGGCTGGGCCGACGACGTGCTCTTCGAGCTCACCATCGCCGCGGCGCTCGGCGCCGCCGAGGCGCGGCTCCTCCCGGCGCTCGACGCGCTCGCCGCCGCGCACGACGCGCGCCCCCGCAAGACCGGCGGGCTCGCCTGAGGTCGCGCTGCGCCTGCGGCGACCGGTCGCCGCGGTCGACGCGTCAGGGACAGGTGGACGCGACGCCGCCGTAGCTGCGGGTCGAGCCGGACTCGCGGGCGCCGACGTCGGGCGCGGCGCCGAGGAACCGCGCCGGGTCGCCGTCGACGAGATCGCGGCCGACGTCCACCGCGCCGTCGACGAGCGCGTTGCCCGCCGGCGCGAGGCAGAGGTCGTCGGCGACGAAGCCGGGCGACTCGGCGCGATCGCAGAGCCTCCGCTGGCCGTTGCGGCACAGGTTGCAGCTGTTGCCGCTGCACGAGGTGCCGCTGCCGACGTTCGCGTTCTCGCGCGACGCGAACCCGCCGCAGCTCGCCGCGGCGCCGAGGCTCACGCCCGACGCCTCGAGCCCGGTGGACGCTGGGTGGCCGGCGACCACGTTGTTCCGGTAGCAGAGGCCCGTCACGGCCGACATCCGCACGCCGAGGCTGGCGACGCCCGGACGCAGCCAGATGCTGTTGTGGTCCACGAAGCTGGCGCCGCCCGCGCCGAAGCCCTCGAGCACGAGCGCGCGGGCGTACGAGCCGGCGACGACGTTCATCGCAACCGTGGTCCCCTCGCCGGTGACGACGATCCCGTCGCCCGCGGGCCCCGCGGCGTCGGAGGCGAGACGGTTCGCGAGCACATAGTTGCCGTCGGAGGCGACGCGCACGACCGCGACGGACGGCACGGCGGCGTTCAGGAACAGGCCGCCTCGGACGAGGTTCGTCCCCGCGTCCGCGCCGGCGAGGAGGTCCACGGCGACGCCGCAGTCCCGGAAGGTGAGGCCGAGGAGCCCGTTGCCGCCGGTGACCACCTCGATCGCCACCGCGCCGGTGAGCTCGACGATCGCGCCCTCGAGGGGCTGGAGGGTGACGCCCTCGGGAGCCGAGGCGCAGGCGGCGCCGCCGCACTCGTCGAGGACGAGCGGCGGTTCGAGCACGAAGGTGCCGGCGTGGATGGCGATGGTCTCGTGACCGGCCTGTGCGTGGGCCTCGGCGATCGCCGCGCGGAGCTGCTCCACGGTGTCGATCGGGCCGCCGGTGCACCCGGCGGTGTCGAGCGCGCCGCAACCGGCCGCGCAGCCGAGGCCCGGGCCGGCGCCGCGCCGCAGGCCGAGCTCGAGGCAGGTGCGGCCGCCGACGTCGGCGCCGTCGCAGACCTCCATGCCGGCGGCGACGCCGTCGCCGCACCGCGAGCAGATGCTCGGCTCGGCGCCGCAGGTGAAGCCCGGCTCGATCGCGCACGTCGCGTCGCAGCCGTCGCCGTCGCCGACGTTGCCGTCGTCGCAGCCCTCGGCGGCGTCGACGACGCCGTCGCCGCAGGGGCCGCAGTCGCTCGGCTCGCCGCCACACGAGAAGCCCGGCTCCACCGCGCAGCCGGCGTCGCAGCCGTCGCCTGCCGCGGTGCCGCCGTCGTCGCAGCCCTCGTCGCCGCGGACGAGGCCGTCGCCGCAGACGGCGCCGCAGGTGGAGGGCTCGCCGGCACAGGCGTAGCCCTCCTCGACCTCGCACGACGCCGAGCAGCCGTCGCCGTCGACCTTCCGGCCGTCGTCGCAGGCCTCGCCGAGGAGGAGGCCGTCGCCGCAGAGCGGCGTGCAGCGCGACGGGGCGCCCGTGCAGACGAAGCCCTTCTCGACCGTGCAGGCCGCCGAGCAGCCGTCGCCCGGCATGAGGTTCTCGTCGTCGCAGCCCTCGCCGGCGCCGGTGGTGCCGTCGCCGCAGCCGGGCAGGCACACCGAGGGGCTCCCGGTGCAGCTGTAGCCGGGCTCGATCCCGCACGAGGCCGAGCAGCCGTCGTCGGGGCTGGTGCCGCCGTCGTCGCACCACTCCTCGCCGCGGACCAGGCCGTCGCCGCAGAGGGCGCCGCAGGTGGACGGCTCGCCGGCGCAGGCGAAGCCCTGCTCCTCGGCGCAGAGGCTCGAGCAGCCGTCGCCGTCGGCGGCGGCGCCGTCGTCGCAGCCCTCGTCGCCGCGGACGAAGCCGTCGCCGCAGAGCGCCGCGCACCGCGAGGGCGCGCCCTCGCAGGAGAAGCCCGGCTCGACCACGCAGGCGGCGGAGCAGCCGTCGCCGCTCGCGACGTTGCCGTCGTCGCAGCCGTCGCGCTCGTCGAGGACGCCGTCGCCACAGGTCTGCGAGCAGGTCGAGGGCTCGCCGGCGCAGGTGTAGCCCGCCTCGACGTGGCACGTGGCCGAGCAGCCGTCGCCGCCGGCGACGCCGCCGTCGTCGCACGCCTCGATGCCCTCGACCAAGCCGTTGCCGCAGCGCACGCAGACCGAGGGCTCGCCGGCGCACGTGTACGACGGCTCGACGGCGCAGGCCGCGTCGCAGCCGTCGCCCGGCGTCGTTCCGCCGTCGTCGCAGCCCTCGAGGCCCTCGCGGACCACGCCGTCGCCGCAGGTGGCCGGGTCGCCGAGCGAGAGCTGGAGCGGGACGAGCACGCCGGCCACGAGCGGCACCTCCCCGGCCTCGGCCGCCACCGCGACGCCGTCGCGCAGGCCGTCCACCCGGATCCGGAGGATGCTGCCGGCGAGCTCCGGCGGGAGCAGGATCGCGAGGGTCTCGCCCTCGGGCGCGAGCGCCCGCGGCGGATCGGGGACGAGGCCGGGCTCGAACGCCTCGGCGCCGGCGACGGTGCCCGTGATCGAGAGCTGCTCGAGCGCTGCCGACTCGGCGAAGTGGACGGTGAGCTCGACGCCGGTGATCCCCGCCTCGACGACGGGAGGACCCTGCTCGGGCTCGGCACAGGCGGCGGCGAGCAGCGCGAGGGCGAGCGCGCGGCGCGTCACCACGTGAACGCCCTCCGGTCGAGGGTGCCGAGGGAGCCCGACGGCGGCACCGTCGGCCCGGGCGCCGGCTCCTCGTCGCCGGAGAGCGCGAAGGCGGCGCCTCCGGCGGCGACGGCGACTCCGCCGACGGCGGCCCAGAACCACCAGCGCTCGTAGAGCGCGGGCTCCGCGGCCGGCGGCGGCTGCGACGAGACCAGCGCGGCCGCGGCGGCCTCGACGAGCTTGCGGCGGTGCGCCTCCTCCTCGCGCTTCGCCTCCTCGGCGCGGCGGGCCGCCTCCCGGCGCCGCGCCTCCTCGGCGAGCCGCTCCTGCTCCGCCTTCTCCGCGGCGAGCCGCTCCGCCTCGAGCGCCTTCTTCGACTCGGCGATCAGCCCCTCGACCATGGCGCGGTTGCGGGCGTCGGGCTTGTCGCGCAGGTAGCCCTGGAAGAAGAACACCGCCCGCTCGTGGTTCCCGAGCTGCCGGTGGCACTGCCCGAGGTTGAAGAGGAAGCCCGCGACCGGCTTCTTCTCGTACGCGTTCGAGAACGCGAGCAGCGCCTCCTCGAACGCGCCCATCTTGTAGGCCGTCTCGCCCTCGGCGAAGAGCTGCTTCGCCTCCTCGAGGGCGGGATCGGCGGCAGGCGGGGGGGCCGGTCGGGCCGCGACCAGGAGCGGCGCGAGGAGCAGCGCGGCGACGGCGCGGCGACGGAGCGGAGCGGAGGCTTTCATTCGTCGAACGGGTTTATCACCGCGCCGGGGTCGCTGGGAGCCGGCTTCGGCGCCGCCGGCGGCGGGCTCGGCGGCGCCGGCGCAAGCGCCGGCCGGTGGGCGGCGACGGCGGCCGCCACCGGCGGCAGCCTCGCGAGCGCCACCGACAGCGCGGCGTCGCGGTCGAGCGAGACCTCCGCCCACGAGTCGGCGTGGCCCTCGAGCCGGAAGACGAACCGGGCGTCGCCGCCGCGGGCGAGCTTCGCCTCGAACGGCGTGGTCCCGAGCGCCGCGTCGTCGCCCTCGCGGTGCACCGCGGCGCCGGACGGCCGGGAGTCGAAGGTGACCCGAACCTCCTTCGGCGGCTCGGGCGCGGGCGGCGGCGGCGCCGGCGCGGCGACGGCCGGGGCCGGTGGCGGCGCTCGCTGCCAGGCGACGACGCCGCCGATCGCCGCGGCGCCC
>CAZDGH010000163.1:0-12139 GCA_964504805.1 uncultured Myxococcales bacterium
GCTCACGCTGGTGGTGGTGCCGGTCGCGTGGGTCACGTACCGGCGGCGCGGGCTCGACGAGGCCCCGGCGCCGGCGGCGCCGGACGAGGCGTAGGGACGAGGCCACGGAGGGAGTCTTCCCGCGCGTGGATCAAGGCCTCCTGACGTGACGCACGTCGGTTCCCCTCCCGCGGCGCCGCCGCTACGTTGCCGCCATGGCTCCTGAGAGTCCGCGCTCCTCCGCGTCCAGGTCGAGGCCCGCGGCACCCGTCGCCGCGCTGGTTCTCCTGTGCGGGCTCGGCTGCGTCGCGGCGCCGGCAGGGGATCGCGACGGGGCGGACGACGCCGACGGCTCGTTGGACCCCGGCGGCGGCGGCGGCGGGACCGGCGACGGTGGCGCGGGGGGCGGCGCGCCCGTGTGCGACGCGCCCACGATCCTCGCCGTGATGCAGCTCGGCGAGGACCGCGTCGCCGCCGACGTGCTCGACGGGGGCACGGTCGACCTCGTCGGCGCGGTCCAGGGTGGGCACGTGCTCTTCGTCGGCGCCAGGGTGGACGGCCTCTGCGCCGAGCAGGCCGACCTCTGGGCCGTGCTCCGCGCGCCCGCGGACGGGAGCATCGTCGCCGAGGATCGCCGGCAGGGCGTCCCGATGCACGTGCGCGCCGACGGCAGCCGGGAGCCCGACTGGGCGGGTCGGCAGGTGGCGATGGTGCCGGCCTGCCCGAGCCTGGCCGGCGCGCGCATCGTCGGCGAGACGTTCGACCTCGAGCTCACCGTCACCGATCCCGCCGGCCACGCCGCGTCCGCCGGTGTCCGCGTCCGCCTGACATGCAGCCAGACGGACCCGTACTGGAGCGCGTTCTGTGCGTGCGAGTGCGACGCGGGGGGCACGCCCGGCGCGTGCGAGTGAGGCGCGCTCACGGCATGCTGCCGGCCTCGTGCACGCACGTGATCCCGTTCGGTCCCTCGCCGACCGGCGTCGTCGAGACCACCGCGCCGGTCTCCGCGTCGATCGCCTGCACCGCGCCGTCGCCGAGGCTCGTCACCCAGACCGTGCGGCCGTCGGGCTCGACGACGACGCCGTGGGGCGCGGTGCCCACCTCGACGGTCCGGACGAGCTCGCCCGTGTGTGCATCCAGCGCGTAGAGGCGGTGCCCCGCGGGGCGAGCGGCGAGGACGCCCTGATCCGCGACCCACACGAGCGTCGAGTCCGGGCTCGGGTAGAGCTGCAGCGGCCCGGCGCTGTCGGCGGGCAGCTCGAAGAGCGCGAGCGTGCGCTCCGCCAGATCGAGCCGGGCGACCTGCCTCGTGTCGTAGAGCGTCGCCAGGACCGCGCTCCCGTCGGGCAGGACCGCGGTCTGCACCGCGAGGCCGGGCAGGTCGTACGAGGCGACCGCGAGCATCTCGGTGTCGACGAGGTGCAGCGAGCCGTCGCCGAGCCCGGCGATCGCGACGTGGCCGCGATCGGGCGTGAGGCGGAGGCCGTGGGGACCGGTGCCCGCCGGGAGCGGCACCTCCGCCGTCACCGCGCCCTCCGCGAGGTCGACGACGAGCAGCCGGTCCGCCTCGTTCGCGGAGACGTACGCGGTATCGCCGTCGAGGACGACGTGCGCGACGTGGAGCTCCTCGCCGAGCGAGATGCGGCGCACGGCGCCGGTGCCGAGCTCGAGGCCGACGAGCTCCTCCGGCATCGCCATGCCCGCGTGGCCGCCCTCCGCCCGCGGCATGACCGTGGCCCAGACCCAGGCGCCGTCGCCGGAGCCCTGGACGTTGTGGATCGTCACCGGGACGTCCGCGTCCGCGGCGAGCGAGACGCGCTCGAGGAGCGCGCCGCCCTCCGCATCGAGGATCGCGAGCACGCCCTCGTCCTCGACTGCCGCCACGATCCGATCGGTCGGCGTCCCGGGGGCGGTGGGCGGCGGGCCTTCGCCCTCGCCGCACGCCTGGGTGAACAGCGCCGCCGCCGCCGCGCCGGCGATCCAGATGGACCTCTTCACGTGTGCGCCTCCTGCCGGCCGGAGCGGCCGGAGCGCCGCGGCGATGCAAGCGCTCCACCGTGCGGACCTGACGCCGATCAGGGTGCCTGCGCCCGCGGTCTTGGCGCCGGGCGCGTACGTCGCGCGTGACGAAGGCGGTCACGTCGTGACGCGCGGGCTCACGTGCAAGCGCCGCCGCACCAGCTTCCAGACCTCGAGAACCGTGACCGGCACCAGGCCGAGGACGAGCGAGAGCGCGCAGTCGAAGAGCGAGAGCGGGCCGAGCTCGAAGAGCCGCTGCGCGAGCGGCGAGTGGTGGAGCCCGAGCTGAAGCAGGAGCGAGCCGGCGACCACGGCGAGCAGCCTCAGGTTCGAGAGCGCGCCCACCTCCCAGAAGATCCGGTCCGGGCTCCGCGCCGCGAAGGCGCGCAGCACCTCTCCGAACACGAGCACCGAGAACGCGAGGTTGCGCGCTTCGGCCAGGCCACGCGCCTCGTGCGCCCATGCGAATACCGACAGCGTCACGACGGCCTGGAGGAGCCCGGTCGCGACGACGGTGGTCCACTCCCTCCGGCGGAGCATCGGCTCGGCAGGCGGTCGGGGCGGCCGCTCGAGCGTGTCCGGCGCCGCGGGATCGACGACGAGCGCGAGGGCCGGGAGCCCGTCGGTGACCAGGTTCACCCAGAGCAGGTGCAGCGGCAGCAGCGGCAGCGGGAGGCCCGCCATCGCGGCGCCGAGCATGACCAGCAGCTCCGCGGCGTTGCCGGCGAGCAGGTAGACGAGCGTCTTGCGGATGTTCTCGAAGATGCCACGGCCCTCGCGGATCGCGGCCACGATGCTCGCGAAGTCGTCGTTCGCGAGGATCATGTCGGCGGCTTCGCGCGTGACCTCGGTGCCGGTACGCCCCATCGCGATGCCGATGTTGGCCTCGCGCAACGCGGGCGCGTCGTTCACGCCGTCGCCGGTCATCGCCACGACCGCGCCCCGCGACTTCCAGCCGCGCACGATCCGGATCTTGTCCTCGGGCGTGGCCCGGGCGTGGACGACCTCGGACGGGTCCTCCCCGGCCCGGAGCAAGCCGAGCTCCGTCGCGATGGCGCGGGCGGTCACCGGGTGGTCGCCGGTGATCATCACCGTCCGGACGCCGGCCCGCCGCGCCGCGGCGATGGCCTCGATCGCCTCGGGTCGCGGGGGATCCGCGATCCCGACGAGGCCGAGCATGGCGAGCTCGCGCTCCTCCGCACCGCGGCCGACGGCGACGGCGAGGACCCGGAGGCCGCGGCTCGCCATCGCCGCGTTCGCCTCGACGATCCCCTCGGTACCCGACGCGCAGAGGGGCAGCAGCGACTCGACGGCGCCCTTCACGTAGAGCGCGCCGTCCGACCGGAGGATCGACATCCGCCGGCGCTCGGCGTCGAACGGCTGGACCGTGACGCGGGGCCGGGCGCGCTCGAGCTCCTCGCGGTGGAGGCCGCGCGGCGCCGCCGCCGCGAGGATCGCGAGCTCGGTCGGATCGCCGCTCCCCTCGACGCCGCCGGCGCCGAGCTCCGCGTCGCAGCACGCGGTCGCGGCCTCGAGGAGGCGCCGCTCGTCGGTCGTGCGGAGCTCGCGGACGACCATCCGGCCGGTGGTGAGGGTCCCGGTCTTGTCGGTGCACACGACCGTGGCGGAGCCCAGCGTCTCGACCGCGGGCAGCTTGCGGACGAGCACGTGCCGCGCGGCCATGCGCTGCACGCCGACGGCGAGCGCGACCGTGACGATGGCGGTCAGCCCCTCCGGCACCGCGGCGACGGCGAGCGAGACCGCCGAGACGAGCAACGCGAACGGCGGCTCGCCGCGCACGGCGCCGAGGGCCGCGACCACGACCACGACCCCGACGCAGAGCGCCGCCAGCGTGCGGCCCACCTTCGCGAGCCGCTGCTGCAGCGGCGTCGCGCCCTCCTCGGCCGACGAGAGCAGCTGGGCGATCTTGCCGAGCTCGGTCCCCATGCCCGTCGCGAAGACTTCGGCGGCAGCGCTGCCGGCGACGACGGCGGTCCCGGCGAACACCCGGTCGTGCCGCTCGGCGAGGGGCGCGCCGGCGGCGGGCGGCTCCGTGCGCTTCTCGACGGGCGCGCTCTCGCCCGTGAGCGGCGCCTCGTTCGTGAGCAGGGCGTGCGCCTCGAGCAGCCGCGCGTCCGCGGCCACGACGTCGCCGGCCTCCAGGAGGAGCACGTCGCCGGGGACGATCTCCGCCGCCGGCCGCACGACGGCGCGACCATCGCGGAGCACCCGCGCCCGCGGCGCCGTCATCGCGCGGAGCGCCTGCATCGCCTGCTCGGCGCGGTACTCCTGAAAGAAGCCGACGAGCGCGTTCAGCACCACGATCGCGCCGATCGCGACCGCGTCCACGACCTCACCGACGACCCCGGAGACCAGCGCCGCGCCGACGAGGAGCCACGTCATCAGTCCGCGGAGCTGTCGCAGCAGGATCGCAAGCGCCGTGGGTGGCCGGACACGGCGCAGCTCGTTCGGTCCGAAGGTCGCGAACCGGCGCGCCGCCTCCTCCGACTCCAGGCCGCGCGCCGGCTCGATCGCGGCTCCAGCTCGCGACGACGCCACGAGCGTCCCGGGTCCCGGCTCCGTCGTGTCCATCCGGCCTCCTGCGCGGCTCGCCTCGCCCGAGCAAGCTGCGTACCTGCGGCGGGGCCGGCGAGCCGGACTGCGGCGGGCGCACGTGCTGCGCCGGATCGCGAGACCGGCGCACCCCGTGCGGCCGTCTCCGGACGGGCGGTGGGCGCCGTCCCTCCGGCACGCCCGTCGCAAGCTCGCGCGGGCGGACCCGAGCGGAGAGTGCCGATGGAGCCGTGTGCCTGCGACGTGAGCCATGCCCCGAAGCGCGTGGCGCTGACCGGTGGCCCCGGCGGTGGGAAGACGGCGTTCCTCGAGGCCGTCAGGCGCAGCTTCTGTCGCCACGTGGTGGTGCTCCCCGAGGCGGCGAGCATCCTGTTCGGCGGCGGGTTCCCGCGGCGCGACACGCCGGCCCCGCGACGAGCGGCCCAGCGGGCCATCTACCGCGTCCAGGTCGAGCTCGAGCGGGGCGAGCTCGAGGAGCACCGCGCCGCCGTCGTCCTCTGCGACCGAGGGACCGTGGACGGCGCCGCGTACTGGGACGGACCGGAGGGCGAGCTCTGGGCCGAGGTCGGGACCTCGCGGGAGGCGGAGCTCCGACGCTACGACGCGGTGCTGCACCTGCGGAGCCCGCCCGCCTCGGCGTACGACCGGGTGAACCCGGTGCGGATCGAGTCCGCCGAGGAGGCGGCGGAGCTCGATCGCCGGATCGAGCTCGCCTGGCGAGGGCACCCGCGCCGGGCCTTCGTCGACAGCGAGCGTGACTTCCTCCGCAAGCTCGGCCGCGCGCTCGAGCTCCTCCGGCGCGAGGTGCCGGCGTGCTGCGCCCGGCACGAGCTCGAGGGGGTCGAACCGTCCGCGTGACCGGCCGGGGGCCGGCCCGGGGCGGGGCGGACCCGCCCGCACCGGCGACGCGCTCCTACCCGCAGCGATCGCCACATTGCGGGCAGGAGGTGCACATGCGCAACCGCGCCAAGGCAGCTGGGTACATCGCCGCGCTCGTCGCCGCGGCCGGGCTCACGTCGTGCGTGCAGGACGCCGCCGACGCGGGGATGGCGGCGACGGCCGTCGTCGCCGGGCACGACGACGCCTTCGGCGATCGTCGCATCCCCTACGCGCCGGGCGACGAGGTCGCGTTCATCGACTTCTTCGGCGACCACCACGCGCGTGCGATCGAGATGGCGAGGATGGCGCTCGAGCAGGGCTCGGACGCCGAGGTGAAGACGGTGGCGCTGCTCATCCTCGATCAGCAGACGGTCGAGCTCGGCCTGATGGCGCGGGTCCGCGAGGAGGTCGCGAGCGAGGGCCACGCCCACCCGCCGCCGGACGATCCGCACGCGAGCGCCGAGATGGAGGCGCTCGCCGCGCTCTCCGGGGCCGAGCTCGACCGCCACTTCCTCGAAGGGATGATCGCCCACCACGGCGCGGGCCTCGCGCCCGCGCAGAGGGCGACGCCGAACCTCGAGCGAGGCGAGCTTCGCGACCTGGCGAGGTCGATCTTCGACGGCCAGTCGCGGCAGATCGGGGAGATGATCCGACTGCTCGGCGGCGAGCCGGTCGGCACCGAGCCGGCCACCTCGGGCGCGGACGCGGCGCTCGTCGGCGATCGCCGGATCCCGCTCACCCCGCAGGACGACCTCGCGTTCGTCGACTTCTTCGCACCCCACCACGAGGAGGCGATCGCGATGGCCGCGCACGAGGCCGCGATGGGCGGGGACCCGCACGTCCGCGGGCTCGCGCAGCGGATCGTCGACACCCAGTCGGCGGAGCTCGAGGTGCTGCGCGCGGCCCGCGTGGAGCTCGCCGGCTCGCCGGAGGGGGAGCCCCCGCCGGAGGACCCGGTCTCGAAGCGGACCATGGACGAGCTCGCCTCGCTCGAGGGCGAGGCGCTCGATCGCCGCTTCCTCGAGGCGATGATCCCGCACCACGGCAGCGGGCTCGCCCCGGCGAAGCGGGCCGAGCCGCACCTCGTCCGAGAGGATCTGCAGGCGATCCGCACCGCGATCTTCGAGGGCCAGTCGCGGGAGATCGGCGAGATGCTCGGGCACCTCGCGCGCCTCGGGGGCCACCCGGAGTAGCCCGGACGCCAGCCGGGCGAGGGCGCGGCTCCGACCACGGGGTACGGGTCGGCCGCTCGGCCGATCTCGCAGCCGGACGGGCGCTCGATCACGAGATCGGCCCGCCGTCGCGCCGGAGCCCTGGCGCGACGGCTCGTGCGTCGCCAGGGTCCGACTCGAGGGGCCCCTTGTCACCGCGCGCACTCGAGGCCGTCGTCCTGGATCTGGACGGAGTCGTGACCCGGACCGCACGCGTCCACTTCGCGACGTGGAAGCGGCTCTTCGACGACCTCCTCTCCAGCCTCGAGGCTCGGACCGGCGGGCCGTCGAGACCGTTCGTCGACCAGGACTACCGGGCGTACGTCGACGGCAGGCCACGGCTCGACGGCATCCGCGCGTTCGCGGCGTCGCGCGGGCTCGAGCTCACGGAGGGTTCTGCCGACGATCCTGCCGACGCTCGGACGGTGCACGGCCTCGGACGGCGGAAGAACCAGCTGTTCGCCGCCGCCCTCGAGGAGCTCGGCGTCGAGGTCGACGCCGCGGCCGTCGAGCTCGTCCGATCGCTGCGGGAGCGCGGCGTGCGCGTCGGCCTCGCGACCTCGAGCCGGAATGCCCGCGCGGTGCTCCGCCGGGCAGGCCTCGAGGGCCTCTTCGAGGCTCGGGTCGACGGCGTCGTCGCCGCAGAGCAGGGCCTCCGCGGCAAGCCAGCGCCCGACATCTTCCTCGCCTGCGCCCGTGCGCTCGGCGCCACGTCGCCCGAGAGGACGGTGGTGGTCGAGGATGCCGCGTCCGGAGTCGCGGCCGGCCGAGCCGGCGCCTTCGGCCTCGTCGTCGGGGTCGATCGCGGCGGGAACGGCCTCCGGCTGCGCGAGGCCGGGGCGGACTGGGTCGTGCGGGATCTGCGCGAGCTCTCGCCCGATCGCCTGGCGGCGTGGCTCGAGGGTCGGAAGCACCGCCGGCCGAACCTGCTGGCGGAGTGGCGCGGGGTCGCCGCGGCGCTCCGCGGGAAGCGCCTGGTCGTCTTCCTCGATTACGACGGAACGCTCACGCCCATCGTGGAGCGGCCGGAGCTCGCCGTCCTCGACGGCGACATGCGCGCCACGCTGCAGAGGCTCGCGGCCCTGTGGCCGACGCACGTCATCTCCGGTCGTGGCGTCGACGACGTGCGCAGGCTGCTGGGCCTCGACTCGACCTGGGTCGCCGGGAGCCACGGCTTCGACATCTCGCCGCCGCACGGCAGGACCGGAGGCCTGCAGGTCGCGCCGGAGCTCGAGCCGGCGATCCACCGTACCGCGGAGGAGCTGCGCCGGGCGATCGAGCACGTCGCCGGCGTCCTGGTCGAGGACAAGCGCTTCGCGATCGCGGTGCACTACCGACAGGTCGCGGAGGAGCGCGTGGGGGAGGTGGCGCGGGCGGTCGACGGCGCCGCTACGCGGCATCCGGAGCTCCGCAAGACCCTGGGGAAGAAGGTGTTCCAGCTCGAGCCGGCCATGCCGTGGGACAAGGGCAGGGCGCTCCGCTGGCTGCTCGAGGCGACGGGCGAGCGTGACGGCTTCCCCGTCTTCGTGGGCGACGACGCGACGGACGAGGCGGCGCTTCGCGAGGTGGCGGGTCGCGGTCTGGGAGTGGTGGTGACCGACCTCCCGCGACCCACGGCCGCCCGCCATTCCCTCCAGAGCCCGGGCGAGGTGCGGGTGTTCCTCGAGCGCCTGATCGCCCTCGGGAGAGAGGCGTCACCATGAGCCGCGACGACGGATGGACGCTCTCGTACGACGGGCTCGACGCCCGCGAGGAGGGACTGCGAGAGGCGCTGTGCACCCTGGGCAACGGCTTCTTCTGCACACGAGGCGCCGCCGAGGAGCAGCGCGCCGGTGCCGAGAGCTACCCCGGCACCTACGTGGCGGGCGGCTACGATCGTCTCGCCAGCGAGGTCGCCGGGCGCACCGTCTTCAACGAGGACCTGGTGAACTTCCCGAGCTGGCTCTGGCTCACTTTCCGCCCCGCGGACGGCGACTGGCTCGATCTCTTCCACGCGGAGCTCCTCTCCTACCGCCAGGAGCTCGATCTGCGCGAAGGCCTGCTCCTCCGTCGCTTCCGGGTCCGCGACCCGAGCGGACGCGTCACCTCGGTCGAGAGCCGTCGTCTCGTGCACATGGAGAAGGAACACCTCGCGGCGCTGGAGTGGCGGCTCACCGCCGAGAACTGGTCCGGCACCGTCGTGGTCCGTTCGGGGCTCGACGGAGCCGTGACGAACGCCGGGGTCGCGCGCTACCGGCAGCTCGCGAGCACGCACCTCGACGTGCTCCACGTCGCACCGGTGGCGCCCGAGGGGATCCACCTGGGCGTCCGGACGAAGCAGTCGCACCTCGAGGTCGCCGAGGCGGCGCGGACTCGCCTGTTCGCGGGCGAGCGGCTCGCGAGCGCCGAGCGGCGACTCCACCTCGAGCGCGAGCGCATCGCGGAGGACGTCGACGTCGACGTCCGGGCGGGCGACACGCTGCGGATCGAGAAGGTGATCGCGCTCTGCTCCTCCCGCGACCGCGGGAGCTCCGAGGCGAGCGCCGCCGCGAGACTGGCGATGGCGGCGGCGCCGGGCTTCGATGAGCTGCGAGCCTCGCAGCGCGCGGCCTGGGCTCGGTTGTGGCGCCGCTGCGATCTCGAGATCGAGGCCGGGCCTCACCGGGAGCTCGCCTACCAGGACCAGCTGGCGCTCCGGATGCACGTGTTCCACCTGCTGCAGACGTCGTCGCCGAACAGCGTCGGTCGCGACGTCGGCGTCCCCGCCCGCGGGTTGCACGGCGAGGCGTACCGCGGCCACGTCTTCTGGGACGAGCTCTTCGTCCTGCCGTTCTTCGCGCAGCGGCTCCCCGCCGTGGCGCGCTCGGTCATCCTCTACCGCTACCACCGCCTCGACGCGGCGCGGGAGATCGCGCGGCAGGCGGGCTGCGACGGCGCGGCGTTCCCCTGGCAGAGCGGGAGCGATGGCCGGGAGGCGACCCAGGAGCTGCACCTCAACCCGATGTCGGGCCGGTGGGACCCCGATGACAGCCGCCTGCAGCGTCACGTCAGCGCGGCGGTCGTCTACGACGTGTGGCGCTACTTCGAGGCCACCGGCGACCGGACGTTCCTCGAGGACTACGGCGCGGAGATCGTGCTCGAGGTCGCGAGGTTCTGGTCGAGCCTGGCGCGGCGGAACCCCGCGACCGAGCGCTACGACCTCGTCGGGGTGATGGGACCCGACGAGTACCACGAGCGGTACCCGGGCGCGGCGAGCGGCGGGTTCCGGAACAACGCGTACACCAACGTCACCGCGGCGTGGTGCCTCGTCCGCGCCCTCGATGCGCTGGAGGCGGTCTCGCGAGAGCGCCGGGCGGAGCTGCTCGAGCAGCTCGGGATCGACGACGCCGAGCTCGCGCGTTGGGACGACGTCAGCCGGCGCCTGACGATCGCGTTCCACGACGGTGTCATCAGCCAGTTCGAGGGCTACGAGGCGCTCGACGAGCTCGACTGGGCCGCCTACGCGGCGCGGTACGGTCGCATCGAGAGGCTCGATCGCATCCTCCGCGCCGAGGGCACCTCCGCAGACCGCTTCAAGGTCTCGAAGCAGGCCGACGTCGTGATGCTGCTGTACCTGTTCGGGATCGAGCAGCTCCGCGAGCTCTTCGAGCGGCTCGGCTACAGCGTCGACGCTGCGGCGCTCCGACGCAGCGTCGAGTACTACCAGGCGAGGACCTCCCACGGCTCGACCCTCAGCAAGGTCGTGTTCACCTCGGCCGTCCACCGCTACGACTGCGACCTCGGCTGCCGGCTCTTCCTCTCGGCGCTCCGCAGCGACCTCTTCGACGTGCAGGGCGGCACGACGCGGGAGGGCGTGCACCTGGGCGCGATGGGAGGGACGGTGGACATCGTCGTGCGCCACTACGCGGGCGTCGAGCACAGGGCGGATGCGCTCTGCTTCTCGCCCTCGCTGCCGGGCCGGATCCGGCGGCTCCGGTTCCGGCTCCAGCACCACCGCCGCTGGTACGCGGTGGAGCTCACCCAGGACCTCCTGCGCGTGTCGGTCGACGAGGCCGAGCCCGCCTCCGTTCGAGTGGTGGTCCAGGGACGGCGGCCCCAGCTGCTCGCGCCCGGCGAGGCGCTCGAGGTGGCGCTCACCCGCGGCGGCCGGACGCCGCGCGTCGCGACGGGCGGAGCGGCCGCGCTCTTCGTGGACGAAGGGCGGCTGGCCGGCGCGCCCGATGCTTCCTAGCGGGGGTTGCGGGCCGGCGCCGGCGATGCTCGGATGTCCGGCTTCCCGCTGGAGGCTCCGATGCCGTTCCCCCGCCGGCTCCTGGTCTCGATGCTGCTCTCCACGCTCTGGGCGTGCGCCGCCGGATCCGCGGCGGATCCGGAGCCGGGCGAAGGAGGGCAGGCGGGCGCCGGCGGCGAAGCCGGTGGAGGCGGAGCCGGCGCGGGCGGCGCAGGCGGTGGGACCGGAGGCGCCGGCGGCGGCCCCGGAGGCTCGGGCGGTGCCGACGGGTCCTGTGCCTCGAGCGACGACTGCAGCGCGGATCCCACCGCGCCCTACTGCGAGCCCTCGTCGGGCCGCTGCGGTCCGCCGCCTGCCGGCGGCGCCATCGGCTGGGGCGACGGCTCCCCGGGGTCGGTGCGGCTCGAGACGATCTTCGCGGGACCGGAGCTGGTGGACCCCAGCGACCTCGCGTTCAACCCCGCGGTGCCGGACCAGCTCTGGATCGTGAACAAGGGCGACGACAGCGTGGTGATCCTCGGCCGCTTCGGCTCTCCCGAGATGTTCGTGACCCCGCGCCGAGATCCGGCGGCGTCGCACTTCATGGCGCGCCCGCCCGCGCTCGCCTTCGGCGCCGTCACCGAGTCGTGGGGCCAGACCTTCGGCGTCTGCGGCGACGGCGACAACGGGAACGGCTTCATGGGCCCCGCGCTCTTCTCGGCCGAGCCGACCGTCTTCGCGGACGAGACGCCGCTCGGCCTCGGGTCCCACCTCGACATGCTCCACTCGACGACGTTCTGCCGCGGCATCGCCCACGTCGCGGGGAACGCGTACTTCGTCTTCAACGGCGCGCTCGGCGCCCTCGATCTCTACGACTTCAAGGAAGACCACGGCCCCGGCAACGACGACCACTCGGACGGCGAGATCTACCGGTACGTCGAGGGAGAGGTGGCGGGCGTGGAGGGCGTCTCGAGCCACCTGGCCTACGATCGCGCCTCCGGGTACCTCTACGTCGCGGACACGGGGCACGGGCGGATCGCGCGGCTCGACGCCTCGAGCGGGACCGCCGGCGCCGTCTTCGGCGGCATGGAGCCGGTGGAGGTCCGGGTCGAGATGGAGGGTGCGCTCCTCGACGAGCTCGTGCCCCCCGGCACGATCGACCGGCCGAGCGGCCTCGAGCTGCGCGACGGCGTGCTGTACGCGAGCGACGCCGCGACGAGCCGCTTCCATGCCTTCGATCTCGAGGGGCGCCTCCTTCGCTCGCTGGAGCTCGACCTGCCGGCCGGCT
>CAZDGH010000164.1:0-12120 GCA_964504805.1 uncultured Myxococcales bacterium
CGCCGCCGCCTTCTCCTCCGCGGCGGTGCGCCCGCTCCGGAGCTCGAAGGTGCCCTTGCGCACGCCCTCGAGCTCCTGCTCGACGAGCCGGAGGTCCTCGCCGCGGGCCTCGACCGCGCGCCGCGCGCCGTCGAGCTCGCGCTGCCGCGCCGCGAGCTGCTCGCGCACCCGCTTCAGCGCCTCGGCCGCCTCGGCGTGGTCCTTCTCGAGCTTCTGGATCCGGACCCGCGACGCCTTCAGCTCCGCCGCCGCGAGCTCCGCCACCTCCTCCCGCCCGGCGACCTCGCCGCGCAGCCCCGAGATCCACGACTCGCGCTCGGCGAGCTCCTCGCGGGTGCGGTCGGACGCCTTGCGCAGCTCCTCGACCCGGCCGCGCTCCGAGGCGAGCTGCTCCTCGAGCGACGCGAGCCGCGCGCGCAGCTCCGAGCCGCCGGCCGCCGCCGCCTCCGCGAGGAGCGGCGCGGTCGGGAGCGGCACCAGCGCCTGCTCGGTGAGCCCGCTCGCGGCCTCGCCGCAGAGGAACAGCCAGTACGCCGCCTCGGGCTGCCCCGCGAGCGTGCCGTCGATGGCGAGGTCCGGCTCCTCGCCGGTGACCGGCGCGACCGCGTAGCCGACGAGCGCCTGCTGCGTCGCCACCTCGATCGACGGGAACGCGGCGGAGAGCGCGGTGACGACCTCGGCGTACGAGGGCACGACGGGCGCGTCGTCGCCGGCGAGCCCCGGCAGCGCGGGGCCGGCGGGGTTCGGCAGCGTGGCGAGGAGGAAGCCGCCCGGCGCGAGCAGCCGCGACAGCCTCGAGGCCGCCGTGTCGCCGAGCACCATCGAGACGTCGTGGACGAGGACGAGGTCGAACGCCCCGTCGGCGAGCTCGTCGACGATCCCCGCGCGGAAGACCAGGCCCGCGCCGCCGTACTCCTTTCGCGCCGCGACCACCGCGGCCTCGTCGCGACCGAGCGAGAGGACGCTCTTCGCGCCGCGCTCCACGAGGTGCGCGGCCGGCGCGCCGGAGGCGACGTCGACCACGCCGAGCTCGAGGACCCGCCGGCCCTCGAGCAGGGGCTCGATGAAGACGTAGCGGGGGAGGAGCTCCGAGGAGCGTCCCCGCCCGTAGAACCGAGACATGCCGTCTCCGACGACCCGTCCCATCCGCGACGGAATCCGATGCAGTTCCGGGAGCGTACCACGCGTCCCGCGGGGCCGCGGACGGCGGCGCGGAGGGCGGGGAAGCGACCGCTAGCGGTCGGTCGCGATCGCGCGGTTCACGGCGTCTTCGCGGCGGGTTCCGCGGGCGCGGGCGCCTCGGCCGGCGGCGCCGGTGTGGGCGGAGGTGCGGCGGGCGCCGCGGGCGGCGGCACCGGGGTCGTGCCGTGGAGCTTCGCCGCCCGGACCGTCTGGGCGACGACGTCGGCCGACGCCTTCACCGCGTCGACGAGCGCGGCGGCGTCCCTCGACCGCGGGCCGGCGCCGTCCGCGGCCTCGCGGAGCTGGTCCCGCGCCTGGGCGAGGAGCGCGCCCGCCCGCTCGAGCTTCTCGCGGGCGTCGTGGTAGGCGACGTCGGCCCGGAGCGCCCGCAGCCGCCCCGCCTGCGCGGCGGAGATCCCCTGCAGCCGCGTCGCCCGGCCGACGAGCCGCACGCCCTCCTCGAGCTTCTGCGGCTCCTCGGTCTTCACCCGCGCCTCGGCCCAGTCCGCCAGCCGGTCGAAGAGCCAGCGATCGAGCTCCTCGCGATCGCCGAAGCGCTGCGCGTCCGGCGGCTGCGCGCCCGCGGGCAGGTCGATGGGCGCGTAGGCCTCGGTGTCGGCGGCGTCCTCGGGCACGTACGGCGAGGAGCCCCAGAGGAAGGGGATCCCCTTCGACACCACCAGCTTCCCCTCGACGGCCTCGACGAAGTAGGTGCGCCGGTTCCGCTCGACCTGCAGGTAGGCCGCGAGCCCGGCGAGGCCGAGCACCACGGCCCAGAGCACGAGCCACCGGGCGCGGTCGAGGAGCGCCTTCGTGCGCGGGCCGACCTCGCTCACGTCTTCCCGAGCACGCCGAGGAACGGCAGGTTGCGGTAGCGCTCGTCGAAGTCGAGGCCGAAGCCGACGACGAACGCGTCCGGGATGGTGTAGCCGAGGTAGTCGATCGGGATCTTCGTCTTCGCCCGCGCCGGCTTCTCGAGCAACGCGCACACCTTCACGCTCGCCGGGTGCCGCGTGGCGAGGTTGTCGAGCAGGTAGCGCATGGTCAGGCCGGTGTCGATGATGTCCTCGACCACCAGCACGTGCTTCCCCTCGACCGGCTTCTTGAGGTCGCTGGTGATCGCCACCACGCCGCTCGACTCGGTGCCGGCGCCGTAGGACGAGAGGCCGAGGAAGTCGCACCGCAGCGGGAGATCGATGGCGCGGACGAGGTCCGCGTAGAAGACGAACGAGCCGGTGAGCACGCCGACGACGGTGAGCTCCTTGCCCTGGTAGTCCTCGGTGATCCGCGCGCCGAGCTCGCCGATCCGCGTGGCGAGCTGCTCCGCCGAGAACATCGTCTGCACGTCCTTCGCGAACACGGTCTTCAGCCTCCCTGTGGCGCGCCGACCGGCAGCTCGAGCTGCTCGACGGGCTTCGGCGAGTGGCACTTCCGGCAGCGCGCCTCGTACTCGCCCGAGGCGCCGACGCGGACGAGGCCGGCGTCGGCGACCATCCGCTGCGAGCGGCCCGCCGGGTTCCCGCAGCGCACGCAGATGGCGAGCTGCTTGGTGATCATCTCGGCGATCGCGAGCAGGTACGGCACCGGCTCGAACGGCTTGCCGGCGAAGTCCTGGTCGAGGCCGGCGATCACCACCCGGCAGCCGGCGTCGGCGAGCGTCTCCACCACGGTGATCACGTCGCCGCCGAGGAACTGCACCTCGTCGATCCCGACGACCTCGGTCTCGGGCCGCACGTGGACGAGGATCTCCTCGGCCCGCTCCACCACCGTGGAGTCGAGCTCGAGGGCGCTGTGGCTGACGATGCGATCCGCCGCGTAGCGATCGTCGATCCGCGGCTTGAAGATCTGCACGCGCTGCCTGGCGATCTGCGCGCGCTTGAGCCTGCGGATGAGCTCCTCGGTCTTCCCCGAGAACATCGGTCCGCAGATCACCTCGATCCAGCCGGTGTCGCGGGGCGCGATGTGCATGAGCCCTCCGGAGCGAGCGGGTGGACGCGCGCGAGCATGGTCGGGAGCCGCGCCGAGATCAAGCCGCGCTTGCGCGGCGCGCCGCCGCTTGCGATCCCTCTCGACATGCGCCGGTTCGAAGTGCTCGCCCCCGCGAAGGTGAACCTCACCCTCGACGTGCTCCGCCGGCGGCCCGACGGCTTCCACGACCTCGCCTCGCTCTTCGTGCCCCTCGACCTCTCCGATCGGCTCACGGTGGCGGTGGGCGGCCGCGCCGTGCAGGTCCGCGTCCCGGGCCACCCCGCGCTCGCCGGCGGCGACAACCTCTGCGCGAAGGCGGCGCGGGCGTTCGAGGCCGAGACGGGCCTCTCCGGCGCGGTGCGCGTCACCCTCGAGAAGCGGATCCCGGTGGCGGCGGGCCTCGGCGGCGGCTCCTCCGACGCGGCCGCGGTGCTCCGCTGTCTCGCCCGCGCCCACGGCCTCCGCGCCGGCGATCCGCGGCTCGCGGCGGCGGCGCTCCGCGTCGGCAGCGACGTGCCGTTCTTCCTGCGCGCGACCCCGGCGCTCGCGGAGGGCCGCGGCGAGCGGCTCCGCGCGGCGCCCGCGCTCCCGGCGCTGCACCTCGTGATCGTGAAGCCGCCGTTCGGCGTCGCGGCGAGGGACGCCTACGCGTGGCTCGCGGAGCGCCGCGACGGGCGTACGCGGAGGCCGCGGCCGCTCCCCCGGCGGCTCGCGACCGCCGCCGACGTCGCCCGGATCGTGCGCAACGATCTCGAGGCGCCGGTCGCCGCGCGGCACCCGGCGATCGCCTCCCTCGTGGGCGCGCTACGGGCGCGAGGCGCCCTCGCCGCGGCCATGAGCGGCTCGGGATCGTGCGTCTTCGGCCTGTTCGGGGAGCGTGCCGAGGCGCGCAAGTGCGCGGCGGCGCTCGGGGAACGGCACGACGTGCAGATTTTCGTCGCGCGCACGTTGCGGCGTCCCCCCGCGGTGCGGGAGACTCCCTCCAGTGCCCGGCCGCCGAGCGGCCGGGCCGCAACGTCGCTCGGCTCCGGGGGGAGCATCAGATGGAGATCACCGAGGTCCGGGTCTTCCCTGTCCACGAAGAGAAGCTGAAGGCGTACGTCACGATCACGCTCGACGACTGCTTCGTCGTGCGGGACCTGAAGGTGATCCACGGCAACGGCGGGCTGTTCATCGCCATGCCGGCCAAGCGCCGCAAGGACGGCACCTTCAAGGACATCGCGCACCCGCTCAACAGCGAGACGCGCGATCGGATGGAGCGGCGGATCCTGGAGGAGTACGAGCGCGAGGTCGCCCAGAGCGGCGACGGCCACGCGGTCGCCGCCTCCGCCGAGGACTGACGGGCACCGCCCTCGTTGCGGCCACGGCAGGGGATCGCCTATAAGCGGCGCTCTCTTCCTGCGCGTGCGCGCCACGAGGGCTCGATGACCCGCGATTTCAAGGTCTTCTCCGGCACCTCGAACCCTGCGCTGGCCAAGGACATCTGCGCGTACCTCGAGCGGCCGCTGTCGCGGGCCGAGGTGGGCCGCTTCTCGGACGGCGAGGTCGCGGTCGAGATCGGCGAGAACGCCCGCGGCGTCGACTGCTACGTGGTGCAGTCCACCTGCACCCCGTCCTCCGACAACCTGATGGAGCTGCTCATCATGGTCGACGCGCTCAAGCGCGCCTCGGCCGGCTCCATCGCCGCGGTGATCCCGTACTACGGCTACGCCCGGCAGGACCGGAAGGTCGCGCCCCGCACGCCGATCACCGCCAAGCTCGTCGCCGACCTGCTCACCGCCGCCGGCGCGAACCGCGTGCTCTCGATGGACATGCACGCCGGTCAGATCCAGGGCTTCTTCAACATCCCCTTCGATCACCTCTACGCGGCGCCGGTGCTCCTCGACACGATGAAGAAGCGCTTCCCCGATCCGGACAAGGTGGTCGTCGTCTCGCCGGACGCCGGCGGCGTCGAGCGCGCCCGCGCCTACTCGAAGCGCCTCGGCGCCCCGCTCGCCATCGTCGACAAGCGCCGCACCAAGCCCAACGTCGCCGAGGTCATGCACCTCATCGGCGACGTCGGCGGCAAGGACGCCATCCTCCTCGACGACATGATCGACACGGCCGGCACCCTCACCCACGCCGCCGCGGCGCTCATGGAGAAGGGCGCCCGCTCGGTCGTCGCCTACGCGACCCACCCGGTCTTCTCCGGACCGGCGATCAAGCGCCTCAACGACTCCGCCATCCAGGAAGTGGTGGTCACCGACACCATCCCCCTCTCCGCCGACGCCGCGCAGAGCCCGAAGATCAAGCAGCTGTCCGTGGCGAAGCTGTTCGGGGAGGCGATCCGGCGGATCCACTCGGCGGACAGCCTGTCGTCGCTGTTCGTCTGACGGCCGTACTTGCCGGGCCAGGCCCCCCGTGCTACACCGCCGCGCTTTCGGAAGGGCCTCAACGCGTCCGCGGTTCGGACCGGGACGGGCCCCCAGCACCAGGCCGTGCAAGTGGGCCTGCGAGGAAGAAGCAGCCATGTCGCTCGATCAGACCACGCTCAGCGCCACCGTCCGCGAGAAGAGCGGCAAGGGTGTCGCCCACCGTCTCCGCGCCCAGGCGCTCATCCCGGCCGTCGTCTACGGGCCGCACTCGGAGAAGCCGCTCACCATCGCGGTCGATCCGAAGGCGCTGAGGGAGGCGATCCAGACGCCGCACAAGCTCAACACCATCATCACCCTGAAGCTCGACAAGGGTGGCGAGCGGGTGGCGCTCCTCAAGGAGTACCAGCAGGACCCGGTCTCCCGCGCGCTGCTGCACGCCGACTTCTACGAGGTGCGGACCGACGAGAAGGTGACCGTGCCGGTGCCGGTCGTCCTGGTCGGCAAGGCGAAGGGCACCGTCGAGGGCGGCATCCTCCAGCAGGCCCGCCGCGCGCTCGACGTGACCTGCCTCCCCAAGGACATCCCGGAGAAGATCGAGGTCGACGTCACCGAGCTCGGCATCGCCGAGGCGCTCCACGTCGCCGACGTGAAGCCGCCCGCGGGCTGCACGCTCCGCTACGCCTCGAACTACACCGTGGCCCTCGTCGCCATCCCGGAGAAGGAGGAGGTCGCCGCGCCCGTCGCCGCCGCCGCTCCTGCCGCGGGTGCCGCCGCCCCGGCCGCCGGCGCGGAGGCCGGGAAGGCCGCCGCTCCCGCCGCCGGTGGCGAGAAGAAGGCCGCCCCTGCGGCCGAGAAGAAGAAGTAAGGGCTCGCCTTGCGGCTGGTCGCCGGGCTCGGCAACCCGGGGAAGGAGTACGAGGGGACCCGGCACAACGTCGGGTTCATGGTGGTGGACGAGCTGGCCCGTGCGGCCCGCGTCGCGGTGGACCGGAAGAAGTTCGCCGCGGAGCTCGGAGAGGGAGAGGTCGAGGGCGAGCGCTGCCTGCTCGTGAAGCCCGTGACCTTCATGAACCTCTCCGGCGAGGCGGTCGGCGCGGCGGCGCGGTTCTACAAGGTCCCCGCCGAGCACGTCGTGGTGGTCCACGACGACCTCGACCTCGAGTTCGGCCGCGTGCAGATCAAGACCGGTGGCGGCGCCGGCGGACACAACGGGCTGAAGAGCCTCATCGCCCACCTCGGACCGGACTTCGTCCGCATCCGGGTGGGGATCGGGAAGCCCGGCGGGAAGAAGGAGGTCGTCGGGCACGTGCTCGGCGGCTTCGATCGGAAGGAGAGCGAGGAGCTCCCCTTCGCGATCGGGCGGGCGGCGGACGCCACGCGCTGCGTGGTGAAGCACGGCCCGCTGAGGTGCATGAACGAGTTCAACCGCCGGGAGGCCGGCGGGAAGTAGCAGGGCAGTCGCGGCAATCGCAGCAGCACAGCAGCGCTTCCTCGCTACCGGCGTACGACCGGTGGCAATCCCACGAGGAGCTTCACATGGCCGAGCAGCAGACCGCGGCGACCGGCGGCAAGACCGCCTGGACCCGCGAGTACGAGACCATCTACCTGACCAAGGCGGACCTCACCACCGAGGCCCTCGACAAGATCAAGGATCGCGTCAAGGGGCTCGTCGAGCGCGAGGGCGGCCGGGTCATCAAGGTCACCACCTGGGGCAAGAAGAAGACCGCGTTCCCGATCCTGAAGCAGCCGCGGGCGATCTTCGTGCACGTGAGCTACCTCGGCGGCGGCGCCGCGGTGGCCGAGGTGGAGCGGAACCTCCGCAACATCGAGGAGGTCACCAAGTTCCAGACCATCAAGATCTCGGACCAGGTGAACCCCGAGTCGCGGCCCACCGAGGCGGACGTCGTCCTCGAGGGTGACCGCGAGGAGGAGCGCCCGCCGCGCGAGCTGCGCGAGGGCGGCGTGGAAGGCGAGGGTCCGGTCGAGGCCGAGGCGGCCGCGGACGAGCCCGTCGAGGCCGAGGAGAAGGAGTAGTCCCTTCGGGCGTGGCTCTAGACCACGTCCTCCGGGCGCGAGAGGCGCCCGCGAACCGAGAAGGAGCATCGCAATGGCACGTGAAGGATTCGGTGGTCCCGGCGGCGGCGGCGGTGGTGGCGGGCCGCGCGGCCCGGGTGGCGGCGCGGGTGGGCGCGGCGGCGATCGCGATCGCGGTGGCCGCGAGGACCGCGAGGGCGGCGGCGGGCGGCGCGGCTTCGGCCGCAAGAAGGTCTGCCGCTTCTGCGCCGACAAGACCGCCAAGGTCGACTACAAGGACAACGGCACGCTGAAGTTCTTCGTGACCGAGCGCGGCAAGATCATCCCGCGCCGGATCAGCGGGACCTGCGCGCTGCACCAGCGCGAGGTGGCGCTCGCGATCAAGCGCGCCCGCCAGCTCGCCCTGCTCCCCTACACCATCAGCCACGCCTAGGAGCCACGATCATGAAGGTCATCCTGCGTGAGGACGTGTCGAACCTGGGCAAGGTCGGCGACGTCGTCGAAGTGAAGCCCGGCTACGGCCGGAACTTCCTGATCCCGCGGAAGAAGGCCGTCCTCGCCACCGAGGGCAACGTCCGCCGGATCGAGCACGAGAAGAAGGTCATCCTCGCCCGCCAGGCCAAGCTGAAGGCCGGCGCCGGCGAGCTCGCCAAGCGCCTCGCCGCCGTCGAGATCACCATCGCCCGCAAGGTCGGCGACCAGGACAAGCTCTACGGCTCGGTCACGGTCTCCGACATCGCCGAGGCGCTCTCGGCGATGAAGCTCCCGATCGAGCGCCGCCAGATCCAGCTGGCGGAGCCGCTGAAGGCGCTCGGCACCGTCGAGGTGCCGGTGAAGCTGCACAGCGAGGTGGTGCAGCCGCTGAAGGTGACGGTGGTCGCGGAGAAGTAGAGCGGCAGGCTCCAGGCTCCAGGCTCCAGACTCCGGCAACCCCGAGGGCCGCCCGCGCGCAAGTGCGAGCGGCCTTCGTGGTTCCTGCACGCTCGAGGCCGGTGCCGGCTGGAGCCCGGAGCCTGGAGCCTCGTCCGCCGGAGCCTGGAGCCTGGAGCCTCGTCCGCCGTACACTGCCCTCCTCGATGCGCGCCTTCTCCGAAGCCCTCACGCCCCGCACGTCCCTCCACGAGATCGAGCTCGAGAAGGCGCTCATCGGCGCGATCCTCCTCGACCCGAAGCAGCTCGACGAGGTGAAGGAGATCGTCCAGGCGGACGACCTCTACGACCCGCTGCACCAGCGGATCTGGGAGGCGCTGGTCAAGGTCGAGGACGCGGCGTCGATCACGGTCTCGGTGGCGAAGGCGAAGCTGTCCGAGGCGGGCACGCTCGATCCCGGGACGGCGGAGCGGCTGCGGACGATCGAGGAGTCGGCGCTGTCGGCGGCGGGCGCGGCGGAGCTGGCGCGGACGATCCAGGAGAAGTCGTCGCGGCGGCGCGTGGTGGAGTACGCGCGGAAGCTGCAGGAGCTCGCGACCAGCGCGGAGATCGACACCGCGGGGCTGTTCGACGAGGCCGAGAAGCTCGCGTTCCAGACCACCGAGCGGGCGCAGCGGAACGACCCGCGGACCATCGAGCAGATCCTCGGCGAGACCCTGCCGATCATCCACAAGATGGCCCAGAACCACAGCCCGATCACCGGGCTGCCGACGGGCATCTACGACCTCGACGAGAAGACGACCGGCTTCCACCCCGGCGAGCTCTTCATCCTCGCGGCGCGGCCGGGCGTCGGGAAGACGTCGCTGGCGATGAACATGGCGCTGCACGCCGCGGTCCGCGCGGCGCCGGCGCGGACGGTGGCGGTGTTCTCGCTCGAGATGCCGTCCACCCAGCTCGCCTTCCGCATGCTGTGCGCCGAGGCCCGGATCAGCCAGGGCAAGCTGCGCACCGGCCGCCTCTCCGACTACGACCTGCAGCTCATCGCCCAGCACGCGGCGGCGCTGTGGGAGGCGCCGATCTTCATCGACGACACCGGCTCGCTCGGCATCCTCGAGCTGCGCTCCAAGGCGCGGCGGATCATCCAGCAGGCGGAGCGGCTCGGGTGGCCCCAGCTCGGCTTCATCGTCGTCGACTACCTCCAGCTCATGCGCGGCACCGGCTCCGAGGAGAGCCGCCAGCTCGAGATCGCCGCCATCTCCCGCGGCCTGAAGAGCCTCTCCAAGGAGCTCGGGCTGCCGATCATGGCGCTCTCGCAGCTCTCCCGCGACGTCGAGAAGGGCAAGCGCAAGCCGCAGCTCGCCGACCTCCGCGAGTGCGTCACGGGCGAGACGCTCGTGGCGCTCGCCGACGGCCGCCGGGTGCCGATCCGCGACCTGGTCGGCACCGAGCCCGAGGTCCTCGCCATGTCCGAGGGCGGCCGGATCGTCCGCGCCGCGAGCGACAAGGTCTGGAGGGTCGGCTCCCGGCCGGTCTTCCGGGTGTCGCTCGCCAGCGGCCGCAGCGTCCGCGCCACGGCGAAGCACCGGCTGTACGGCTGGGGCGGCTGGAAGCGCGTCGGCGAGCTCGCGGTCGGCGACCGCCTCGCCATCGCGCGCCGGCTGCTCGAGCCGGAGCGCACCGAGACCTGGCCGGACGATCACGTGGCGCTGCTCGGGCACCTGATCGACGACGGCAGCTACCTGCGCCACCAGCCGATGCGGTACGCGACGGCGAGCGAGGAGAACAGCGCGCTGGTGAAGCGGGCCGCCGAGTCCTTCCCGGGCGTCGAGGTCAAGCGCTACGCCGGACGGGGCCGCTGGCACCAGCTCCTCATCCGGGGGAACGGCAACCGCTGGCACCCCGCCGGCGTGAACGCCTGGCTGCGTGAGCTGGGCATCTTCGGGCAGCGCTCCCACGAGAAGCGCGTCCCGGACGCCGCGTTCCGGCTCCCGGACCGGCAGGTCGCGATCCTGCTCCGGCACCTCTGGGTGACGGACGGCACCATCGTCGCGAAGCGGCCCGGCGACCGGAGCGCCAGCGCGATCGCGTTCTCGACGAGCAGCCCCGGCCTCGCCGCCGACGTGATGGCGCTCCTCCTGCGCCTCGGGATCGTCGCGAGGAAGGTCGTCCTGAAGCAGGGGAAGTACCGGCCGGTGCACGCCGTGACCGTCTCCGGCGCCGACGAGCAGCGCCGCTTCCTCGAGCGTGTCGGCGCGTTCGGCCCGCGGATCGCACCGGCCGAGCGCCTCGCGGCGGTCCTCGCCGGCGCCGAGGCGAACACGAACGTCGACACGCTGCCGCGCGAGGTGTTCGACGAGGTCCGCGGGCGGATGGCGGCGCGGGGCGTCACCACGCGCGGGATGGCGGCGATGCGCGGGACCTCGTACGGGGGCACGTCGCACTTCCGCTTCGCGCCGTCGCGCGCCATGGTCCTCGACTACGCCACGCTCCTCGACGCGCCGGACCTGGCCGCCCACGCGACGAACGACCTGTTCTGGGACCGGGTGGTCGCGATCGAGCCCGACGGCGAGGAGGAGGTGTTCGACCTCACGGTGCCGGGGCCGGCGTCTTGGCTCGCGGACGGGATCGTCAGCCACAACTCGGGCTCGATCGAGCAGGACGCAGACTGTGTGATGTTCATCCACAAGGACCCCGAGGCGGTGCCGAAGGGCGGCATCGGCGGGCCCATCGACGTCGAGCTGCTCATCGCCAAGCAGCGCAACGGGCCGACCGGCGAAATTCCCCTGGTGTTCATGTCCGAGTACACTCGGTTCGAGAACGTCGCCAGGGACGCGGGCGGTCCGCCCGTCCCCACCTAGCCCGGGACGCCATGCACCAGGCGAAGATCCTCGCCGTCGACGACGACCCGCACACGCGAGCGCTCCTCCAGGAGCTCGTCGTCGGCCTCGGCATGCGCTGCGACGCGGCGGCCGACGGCGAGGAGGCGCTGGAGCGGATCGCGGCCGACCGGCCCGACCTGGTGCTGCTCGACCTGATGATGCCGCGGCTCGACGGTTTCTCGGTGCTCGCGCGGCTGCGGCAGGCGCCGGAGACCGCGGAGCTGCCGGTGATCATCGTGACCGCGGTCGGCGACATCGACGGCAAGATCAAGGGCATCGAGCTCGGCGCCGACGACTACCTCACCAAGCCGTTCAAGCTCTTCGAGCTGACCGCGCGGCTCAACAGCGCGCTCTCGGTGCACCGCTACCGGCAGCAGCTCCGCCACGCCGAGGATCGGCTCGCCGAGGCGCGCGGCACCGACACGCTCACCGGCGCCGCGACCTACCCGCAGCTGAAGGGCGCGCTCGAGCACGAGATCTCGCGGGCCCGCCGCTACGGCCGGCCGCTGTCGTCGCTGATCTTCGTCGTCGACGGCTTCGGCGCGCTCCGCGAGGAGCTCGGCCGCGAGCCGTCGGACCAGCTCCTGGTCGGGATCGTCGACGTGGTGCGGCGGCAGCTGCGCGACGTGGACCGGCTCTTCCGCCTCGACGTCGACGAGTTCGTGGTGATCCTCCCGGAGACCGACGCCGCGGGCGCGAGGACGTGCGCGAAGCGGCTCGCCGACCGGGTCGCCGAGCTGCGCTTCCCCGCGCCTGGCGGCGAAGCGCAGGCGACGATCGCCTGCGGCACGGCGACGTTCCCCGCCGACGACATCGTCGCGTCCGAGGACCTG
>CAZDGH010000165.1:0-12094 GCA_964504805.1 uncultured Myxococcales bacterium
CCAGGCGCGCAGCGTGGGCCCGAGCACCCGCGGCACCGAGCGCAGCGCCTCCGCGGTCCGCGCCCCGGCGAGGAGCGCCGCGGCGCGGAGCTCCCGGTCGAGGCGCACGAGCGCCGCCGTCGCCGCCTCGGCGCCGCCGTCGCGGGCGGCGAGGAGCAGCGGCCGGGCGACGCCGGCGGCGGACGCGCCGAGGGCGAGCGCCTTCGCCGCGTCGACGCCGGAGCGGATCCCGCCCGAGGCGAGGACCGGAACCCCGAGCCCCGCGAGCGCGGCCGTCGCCGCCGCGGTGGGGATGCCCCAGGACGCGAGCGCCTCGCCGAGGTGCGGCTCGCCGGCGCGGAGCGCCTCCACCTTCGGCCAGCTCGTGCCGCCCGCGCCCGAGACGTCGATGGCGGCGACGCCGGCGTCGACGAGCCGCCGCGCGGTCCACGGCGAGATCCCGCAGCCGGTCTCCTTGACGATCACCGGCACGGGCAGCGCGCGGCAGAGCGCCTCGATCGCGGCGAGGGCGCCGCGGAAGTCCCGATCGCCCTCGGGCTGCGCCAGCTCCTGCGCGGCGTTCAGGTGCACCGCGAGCGCGTCGGCGCCGATCGCCTCGCAGAGCCGCCGCGCGCCGCCGGCGCCGATCGCGGCGAGCTGCCAGGCGCCGACGTTGGCGAGCAGGAGCGCCGTCGGCGCGACGTCGCGCACGCGGTAGCTCGCGAGCCGCGCAGGCTCGTCGTGGGCCGCGCGCATCGAGCCCACGCCCACCGCGCCGCCCACCGCCTCGGCCGCCGCCGCCACCGCGCGGTTCAGCTCGCCCGCCTCGCCGGTGCCGCCGGTCATCCCGCTGACGAGGAGCGGCGTGCGCAGCCGCTTGCCGAAGAGCGTGACCGAGAGGTCGACGTCGTCGAGGGCGAGCTCGGGCAGCGCCTCGTGGACGAGCGTCACCTCGTCGAACAGCGCCCGCGTGCCCGGCGCCTCGACCTCCGGCCTCGCGGCCAGCGCGAGGTGCTCGGCCTTCCGCCGCTCGATCGAGTCCGCCATCGCCCGGACGGTAGCGACCGCCTCCTTCGCCCACAAGGCGCGCGTGCTAGGTTGCGCGCCCCATGGCGTTGCTCACCGCCGACGGCCTCGGCCTCGCGTTCGGCAGGAAGGTCATCCTCGAGGACGCCTCCTTCGGGATCCAGGCCCACGACCACGTCGGCCTGGTGGGCCCGAACGGCAGCGGCAAGTCGACGCTGCTCCGGATCCTCGCCGGACAGCGCGAGCCCGACGAGGGCGAGGTCCACCTCGCCAAGGGCGTGCGCCTCGGCTACCTGCCGCAGGACATCCTCGAGCTGCCGCCCGGCACCCTGGTCGAGTCGGTGCGCTCCGCGGTGCCCGGGAAGGACCGGCTCGCCCAGGACCTCGCCGCGGTGGAGGCCGACCTCGAGGCCGCCACCGACGACGACAGCCGGCTCGAGCTCGCCACCCGCCTCGCCGACCTGCACGCCGAGGTCGCCGAGTTCGAGAGCCGCTACGGCCGACACCGCGCCGAGGAGATCCTCGCCGGCCTGGGCTTCCGCGAGGCGGACCTCGACGCGCCGGTCTCGACCTTCTCGGGCGGCTGGAAGATGCGCGCCGCGCTCGCGGGCCTGCTCCTGCTCGACCCCGAGCTGCTCCTCCTCGACGAGCCGACCAACCACCTGGACGTGCCGTCGCTGGTCTGGTTCGACGACTTCCTGCGGCGCTCGCAGAAGGCGCTCGTGCTCGTCTCGCACGACCGCGACTTCCTCAACCGCCACATCCGCCGGGTGATCTCCTTCGAGCCCGAGGGGCTGCGCACCTACGTCGGCAACTACGACCAGTACAAGGTCCAGCGCGCCGACGAGGCGCGGAACCTCGAGCTCCGGGCGAAGCGCCTCGCCGCCCAGCGCGCCGAGACCGAGCGCTTCATCGAGCGCTTCCGGTCGAAGGCGACCAAGGCGCGGCAGGTGCAGAGCCGGATCAAGATGCTCGAGAAGCAGGAGGTGATCGAGGTCCACGAGGAGCGCGCCAAGGTCCGCTTCCGGTTCCCCGAGGTGGAGCGCAGCGGCCGCGAGGTGCTGAAGGTCGAGCACCTCAAGAAGGCCTACGGCGAGAAGGTGGTCTACCGCGACCTCTCGGCGCAGGTGCTCCGCGGCGAGCGGATCGCCATCATCGGCGCCAACGGCGCCGGCAAGACCACGCTGCTCAAGCTCCTCGCCGGCGAGCTCCCGGCCGACGGCGGCGCCGTCACCCTCGGCCACAACGTGAAGCTCGCGTACTACGCGCAGCACCACACCGAGAAGCTCCGGCCCGACAGGACCATCCTCGAGGAGATCTGGGCGCTCGCCCCCACCCAGCCGCAGTCGTGGGTGCGCTCGATCCTGGGCTCGTTCCTCTTCTCCGGCGACGACGTCGACAAGAAGATCGCGGTGCTCTCCGGCGGCGAGCGCGCCCGGGTGGCGCTGGCGTCGCTGCTCGTCGTCCCGTCGAACCTGATGCTGATGGACGAGCCGACGAACCACCTCGACATCGACTCGTCGGAGCGGCTCAGCGAGGCGCTCGCCGCCTACGACGGCACGCTCGTCTTCGTCTCGCACAACCGAGCCTTCGTCGACGCCCTGGCGACGCAGGTGTGGGACGTGCACGACGGCGGCGTCGAGTCGTGGCCCGGCAACCTCGAGGCGTACCTCTACCACCTGGCGGAGCTGGGCCGGCCCTACGGCGGCGTGCAGGCCCCCGAGATCCGCGGCGCGCGGACGACCGAGAGCGACAAGGAGCGGCGGCAGCGCGAGGCGAAGGAGCGCGAGGCGCGGAACAAGCGCACCGGCCCGCTGAAGAAGGAGGTCGCCGCCGCCGAGGCGCGCATCGCCGCGCTCGAGGCCGAGCAGAAGGAGCTCGAGGCGAAGCTGGCGGACCCGGTCTTCTACCAGGACTTCGCCAAGGCGAAGCCGGCGCTCGCGACCTTCGAGGGCAACAAGCGCGAGCTCGAGGAGCTCTACGCCGCCTGGGAGGCGAAGCAGGCCGAGCTCGAGCGGCTCGAGACCGGCTCCTAGCGGCGCTTCTTCTTCTTGCCGCCCCACAGCTTGGCGATCCAGGCCTCGACCTCGGACGCCTCGGACGGGATCGCCGCCGAGAGGTTGCGCATGCCGGTCTTCGTCACCAGCACGTCGTCCTCGATCCGCACGCCGATGCCGCGGTACCGCGCCGGAACGGTGAGGTCGTCGAGCTGGAAGTAGAGGCCGGGCTCCACGGTCAGCACCATGCCCGGCTTCAGCTTGCCGAACTTGTAGGCCTCCATCCGGGCCTGCGCGCAGTCGTGCACGTCGATGCCGAGCATGTGGCTCACGTTGTGGAGCGAGTAGCGCTTGTAGAACTGCTTCTCGTCGGAGAGCGCCTCCTCGGCGGAGCGGAGGATCCCGAGCCGCTCGAGGCCCTCGGCGAGCACCTGCATCGCCCGGCGGTTCGGCTCCATGAAGTCGTTGCCCGGCTTCACCGCGGCGAACGCCGCCGCCTGCGCCTCGAAGACGAGCTCGTAGATCTCGCGCTGCTCGCGGGTGAAGCGGCCGGAGATCGGCAGGGTGCGGGTGATGTCGGCGGTGTAGAGCGAGTTGCCCTCGACGCCGGCGTCGAGGAGCAGGAGCGTGCCCTTCTTCAGCTTCGCGTCGTTCCGCATCCAGTGGAGGATGCAGGCGTTCGCGCCGGACGCCGCGATGGTGTTGTAGCCGACGTCGTTGCCCTCGACCCGGGCGCGGAGGTTGAACACGCCCTCGACCTCGCGCTCGCTGGTGGCGGTGGGCAGCGCCCGGATCACGTCCTCGAAGCCGCGGCGGGTGGAGGCGATCGCCGCCTGGAGCTCCCGCACCTCGAGGGCGTCCTTCTCGAGCCGGAGCTCCGAGAGCGCCGAGGCGAGCCGCTTGTCGCGGTCGGCCTGCGCGGGCAGCGCGCCGTCCACGGCCTCGGAGAAGCCGCGGAGGATCCGGAACGGCCGGCGCGCGCCCTCACGCAGCGAGGCGAGGAAGCCCGGCAGCTCGGGGAGGCCCGAGGCGCGGTCCACCGCGTACCGCGCCGCGCTCTTCTCCACCCCGAGGCGCGGGCCCACCCACAGCTCGCCCTTCATCCGGTCGGTGAAGAAGGTGGGGTCGGTGCGGCCCGGGTTCGGCTCCACGTAGAGCACGTCCTCGTGGCCGCCGCCGTCCTTCGGCACCAGCACGAGCACGCCGTCCGGCTCGAGGTTCCCGGTCAGGTAGTAGAAGTCGGAGCCGGGCCGGAAGCGGTAGGCCGTGTCGTTGGCGCGGATCTTCTCGTGGCCGGTCGGGACCACCAGGGTCTCGCCGGGGAAGAGCGCCGAGAGCGCGCGCCGCCGGGCGTGGAAGCGCTCCCAGCCGCGCACCTTCGGCGGCGCCCTGGTGGAGGCCGGCTTCCAGCGCTCCATCATGAAGGCGAGGAGCGCGGGCGGCGCCGCGGTGTCGTGGCTGGCCGGCTTCGCCTCCGGCTCGGAGGTGACGGGCTCGGCCGGAGCGATGCGTCCTTCGGCGGGCAGGTTCTCGTGGGCCATGGCCCGGGATCTGACCCACCCGGACACGCGCGCGCAAGGGGCCCGCCACGGCGGGCCCTGCCGGCTGTCCGGTGGCTACCGGATCCGCTTCACCCGGGCGAAGTTCTCGAGGAAGTTGCCGTTCGGGTCCACGCGATCGAAGCAGCGCTCGTTCCAGGCGACGAGCAGCGAGCCCTTGTCGACCTCGAGCACCGGGCCGTTCGCCCAGCACTCGCGGTAGTTGAGGGCGCCGTCGGGCGTGGTGCGGTCGGCGATCCGCTCCCAGCGCGTGCCGTCGGACCAGCGCAGCTCGAGCCGGTCACCGTCGGTGAAGGCGACGTAGACCACCTCGCCGACGCCGACGCAGGCGAGCGTGTCGGGGAAGACCGCCGGCGCGGTGGGCAGCTCGATCCATGCGCCGGTGTCGAGGTCGAGGACCCGCGGCACCAGCCGCGAGACCGACTGGGCCTTGTCGAACTGCGCCTCGAGGACGAACGGCGCGCCGCCGAGCGTGCACGAGGTCTGGGGCCAGATGATCGGCAGAGGGTCGCCGAGCGGCGTGAGCGCGCCGGCGGTCGCCTCGTAGAACCGCGGGAAGCCCCCGTCGGTGACCGAGACGAAGCGGCGGCCGCCGCCCTCCGAGAGCTGCAGCTCGACGAGCGGCTGCGGCAGCGCCACCGACGCCTGCTCGGTCAGGAGGAGCCCGCCGGTCCCGTTGTCCCGCACGATCGAGAAGCTCCGCAGCCGCGGCGCGCCCGCCACCTCCTCGTCGAAGGCGACCAGGAGCGGCGAGGCCCCGCCGGCCACGTCGTACCGCTTCACGCACGGGAGGACCGCCTCGTCGCCGAAGCCGTTCGAGAGGCGGAGGTCCACGGCCTCGGGGTCGCGGCCGCAGAGCTGCGACGGGCCGGCGACGAGGTAGAGCGGCTGGTCGAGGATCCGCGCCGCCTGCGGCGCCCGGCGCGGCTCCGGCCCCACGTCGAGCGTCCCGGCGACGGTGAAGCCGCCGTTGCGCCCGATGGCGTCGACCGTCATCACCTCGAGCTCGTGGCTGAAGATGCCCTGGGCCGGATCCTCGGTGGTCCGGACCTTGAGCAGGTCGAAGCCGCCGTCGTCCCGCACGACGAGCGCGGGGTGCGTCGGCCAGGTGGCGCCGTTCGGCGCGAAGTCCTCGTTCAGCACCGTGGGCGCGAGCTCCGGCCCGATGGTGGTCCAGGTCCGCGGCGACGGCTTCACCGCCCGGCCGAGGACGTCGCGCAGGCCCTCGCGGAGCGAGAGCGTCCAGCGCCCCGGCGTGAGCGGCCGCTTCGGCTGGAAGAAGACCGCGGGCCGGACGGTGACGGAGCCGTCGGGGAGCTGGGTCCCGGCGGGGCGGTAGGACTGCTCGCCCTGCACCTCGACGCCGTCCTCGTCGGCGAGGAGGAGGAGCTGCGGTCCCGACTGCCCCTCGCCGTTCAGCTCGAGCTCGGTGTCGAGCTCCGCCATGAGCAGGCCGAGCGCCGGGAGGAGCTGCGCGGTGGAGGGCTCGACGTCGACGATCGCCGCGCCGTCCGGCTCCGGGCCGATCACGGTGCCGGACTGCACGGTGAGGGTGCCGAGCTCGACGGTGCCGCTCGCGGCGAGCTCGATCCCGCCCGTCTCGCCGCTGCCGTAGTCGGGCACCACCGCGCGGACGGCGTAGGTGCCGGGCGGCAGCGGCGCCAGGGTGAACGGCTGGCCGAGGGCCACCACCAGGCGGCCCGAAGGCTCGACGTCGCCGCTCCGGCGGGCCTCGACGATCGCCGTGCCCGGCGCCGCGTCGTCGCGGACGATCGTGCCGGTGAGGCTGCCGCTCTCGTCGCTCTCCGGCGCCAGCACCACCTCGACGAGCGCCTGCGACTCGCCCGCTTCGAGCTCGGCGCTGCGCGCGTCCGAGACGTAGCCGGCGAGCGAGAAGCCGACGGTGAGCGAGCCCGGCGGCAGGTCGCGGACGCGGAAGCTGCCGTCGGAGCCGGTGACGACCGCGGGGAAGGGCGCGCCGATCACCTCGACCAGCACGCCGCCGTGGCCGGCGTCGGGGTTCTGCACGTCGCCGCGGCGCACGGTGCCGCGGAGCTCGGCGTTCTCGCCGACGAGCACGTCGCCGAGCGAGAGGTCGGCGCCGGGCAGGAGCGGGAGCTCCGACGACGCCACCAGCCGCTGCCGCTCGAAGGCGCCGTCTCCGTCGGCGTCGAAGCGGAAGAGCACCGTCCACGGGACGTCGCCGGGGAAGACCGCGAAGCGGCCCTCGGCGTCGGCGGCGGTCTCCGCCCGCACCGCGCCTTCGGGGTCGAGGACCTGCACCACCGTCGCCGCGGCCGCGACCGGCAGCGGCGTGCCCGCCTCCTCGACCACGACGCGGCCGGAGATCGTGCCGTCGCCGTCGTCGACGGGGCCGGGCGCGGCGGGCAGCGAGGTGTCGTGGCCGCACGCGGCGAGCGAGGCGGCGAGGGCGAGCAGGGCGGCGCGGCGGATCACGTCGGGACCTCCGGAGGCGAAGCGGGCGAGTGAACCACGACCGGCCGGCCTTCGGGAACCGGATCGTGGTCGCCGCCGGTGCAGCGAGGCGCGACGTTTCCCGCCACGCGGTAGCGGCGGCGGGGCGGCGCGGCCGATCGGCGGAGCCCACGTGCGCGCGATCACGGGCGGCGCGTGCGACCGATCACGGGCAGGCGGCTGCGCCGACCTGGAGCGGCGGCTGCGCCGGATCGGCGCACGCCTCCCGCCGATCGGGCCCGGAGGGGCCCGGAGACGGCGGCACGCCGGCTGCAAAACCGCTCCCCGGGTCCAGCACGAGGAGGAAGCCATGAAGGTCACGTTCTGGGGCGTCCGCGGCTCCATCGCCACGTCGGGTCCGGAGTTCCACCGCATCGGCGGCAACACCACCTGCCTCGAGGTCGAGGCCGGAGGCGAGCGGCTGGTGCTCGACGCCGGCACCGGCCTCCGCCCCCTCGGGCAGAAGCTCGCCGCCGAGGCCCGCGAGCGGCAGGGCCGCGTCTGCGCCACCTTCCTCTTCACCCACCTGCACTGGGATCACATCCAGGGCTTCCCCTTCTTCGGGCCGGGCTTCGTCCCCGGCACCGAGCTGCGCCTCCTCGGCCCCGGCGAGGGCGGCTCCTCGCTCGAGCACGCGCTCTCGGAGCAGATGCGGCCGCCGTCGTTCCCGGTGCCGCTCGAGGCGATGGCCGCCGAGAGGCGCTTCGAGACGCTCGCCGACGGCGCCGAGCTCGAGCTCGGGGCGGTGAAGGTGAAGGCCCGCGCCCTCTGCCACCCCCAGGGCTCGCTCGGCTACCGGATCGAGGCGGGCGGCGCGTCGTTCTGCTTCGCCACCGACACCGAGGCGCTCCCCGGCGGCGAGGTGGATCCGGCGCTGCTCGAGCTCGCCCGCGACGTCGACCTGCTCGTCTACGACGCGCAGTACACGCCCGACGAGTACGCGGGGAAGGCGGGCCCGCCGCGGAAGGGCTGGGGCCACTCCACCTACGTGGACGCGGCGCGGATCGCCCGGGCGTGCGGCGCGAAGCGGCTCGGCCTCTTCCACCACGACCCGACCCACGGCGACGATCTCGTCGAGGCGATGGAGCGCGACGCGCGGACGATCTTCCCCGCGGCGTTCGCGTGCCGCGAGGGCCTCACGGTGGGCGTGCCGTGAGCGCGTTCCCATCGGGCGCCGCGCGGGCTAGCGTCGGCGCACGCATGGGCAACCCGTCCGACGGCGCGAGCGCGGTCTTGCTCGCGGTGAGCGAGCTCCTCGGCCGCGAGGTGGCGCTCGACGATCTCCTCCGCACGCTGGTGGACCGGATCGCCGAGGCGATGGAGGCCGATCGCGGCACGCTCTACCTCGTCGACCGCGGCAAGGGCGAGGTGTTCTCGCGGGCCGCGCACCTGCCCGAGCTCGAGGAGATCCGCCTCCGGCTCGGGCAGGGCGTCGCCGGCCACGTCGCCGCCACCGGCGAGGTCGTGAACGTCCCCACCGCCAAGGGCGACGAGCGCTTCTTCGCCGGCGTGGACGAGCGCACCGGCTACCGCACCGAGTCGATGCTGGCGGCGCCGATGCGCGACCGGCAGGGCGCGATCATCGGCGTGCTCCAGCTCCTCAACCGGCGCGGCGGCGCCTTCTCCGCCGCCGACGAGGAGACCCTCGCCGCGCTCGCGGCGCAGGCGGCCCTCGCGGTCGAGGCCACCACCCTCTATGCCGAGCTGAACCGCGCGCCCGCCGAGGCGCTCGACCCGGTGCCGCTGTCGGATCGCTTCAACCGCATCGTCGGCGAGTCGGAGCCGATGCGGCAGGCCTACCGGCTCACCACCCGCGCGGCCCAGAGCGTCGCCACCGTGCTCATCCGCGGCGAGAGCGGCACCGGCAAGGAGCTCTTCGCCCGGGCGGTGCACGTGAACTCGCCGCGCCGCGACGGGCCCTTCGTGAAGGTGGACTGCGCGGCGCTCCCCGCCTCGCTGATCGAGAACGAGCTCTTCGGCCACGAGCGCGGGGCGTACACCGGCGCCGACGCCAGGGCCGAGGGCAAGTTCGACGCCGCGGCCGGCGGCACCCTCTTCCTCGACGAGCTCGGCGAGCTGCCGCTCTCGGTGCAGGGCAAGCTCCTCGGCGTGCTCCAGGACCGCGAGTTCCAGCGGGTCGGCGGCACGAGGCCGGTGAAGGCCGACGTCCGCGTCGTCGCCGCCACCAACCGCGACCTCGAGAAGATGGTGGAGGACGGCCGCTTCCGGCAGGACCTCTACTACCGGATCAAGGTGGTGGAGATCCGGCTGCCGCCGCTCCGCGCCCGCGGCGGCGAGGACCTCGCCCGGCTCGCCCGGCACTTCGTGGCGGCGGCGGCGAAGCGCCACGGCCGCGAGGCGCCCCGGGTCTCCCAGGCCGCGGTGGCCCGGCTCGTCGCCTACCCGTGGCCGGGCAACGTGCGCGAGCTCGAGAACTGCCTGGAGAGCGCGGTGGTGATCCTGGAGGGCAAGGAGCTCCTCCCCGAGCACCTGCCGCTGCCGGAGCGCCCGCCGCCGCTGCCGGGCGCGCCGCTGCCGGCGCGCGCCCCCGAGGAGCCCCCCGCGATCGCCGGGGGCGGGATCCGGCCGCTCGCCGACGTCGAGCGCGAGCACGTGCTCGCCGCGCTCGACCACGCGGGAGGGAACCGGAGCCTCGCCGCGAAGCTGCTCGGGATCGGACGGAACACCCTGGCCCGCAAGCTCAGGGCGTACGGTGCCTGACGTCCCGCGCGGCCCCGCGCCGGTGGTTCCCGCGGAGCCGCCGTTGTGGTCATGTTTGCGCTTCGCATGTCCGAGGGCGCCGAGCTCACCACCGCCGCAGGTCGCCATGGGCTCCGCCAGGAGGCGCTGCTCGCCCTCGCGCGCCTCGAGAAGAGCGACCTCTCCGCGGCGCTGCGGGTGATCACCGAGCTCGACGCCAGGGCGCTCGGCGTCGAGCGCTGCTCGGTGTGGCTCTTCACCGAGGACCGGTCGGAGATCGTCTGCCACGACCTCTACCTGCTGGCGGAGGACGAGCACCAGCGCGGCGCGCGCCTGCACGCCCGCGAGTACCCGCGCTACTTCGCGGTGCTGGAGACGACGCGCACCATCGCCGCCCACGACGCGCGGCGCGACGCGCGCACCAGCGAGTTCACCGACGGCTACCTCGCGCCGCTCGGGATCACCTCGATGCTCGACGTGCCGGTGTGGCTGCGCGGGCACGTGGTCGGGATCGTCTGCCACGAGCACGTCGGGCCGATGCGCCGCTGGGGACACGACGAGGAGGAGTTCGCCGCCTCCGTCGCCGACATGGTCTCGCTCGCGCTCGAGACCGCGGAGCGCCGGCGCGCCGAGGAGGCCCGGGCGCGCGCGCTCGACGACCTGCGCGCCCAGGCGGCCGAGGCGCAGCGCCGCGCCGCCGAGCTCGAGGGCGTGCTCGGCTCGCTGGTCGAGGCGGTGTGGGTCCTGGACGGCGGGGGACGGGTCACCTACGCGAACGACCAGGCCCGCTCGCTCGCCGGCCTCGTCGACGGCACCGGCCTGCGCGCCGGTCGCGAGGAGCGGCCGCTCGCACCGGACGAGAGGCCCACGATGGTGGCGCTCCGCGGGGGCGTGGTGCGGGCCGCCGAGCTCGTGCTCCTCGAGGGCTCGCGCCGCCGCTTCGTCCGGGCGTCGGCGGCGCCGGTCCGCGACGCCGAGGGTCGCATCGCCGGCGCCGTCGTCACCGCCGACGACGTCAGCGAGCAGGCCGAGTTCGAGCGGCTCAAGGAGCAGTTCATCACCGTGGCCGCCCACGAGCTGAAGACGCCGGTCACGGTGGTGAAGGGCTACGCCCAGGCGCTCCTCCGGGCGAAGGCAACGCTGCCGGCCGGAGTACAGGAGAAGCTCGCCGCCATCGGCCGCGGCGCGAGCCGGATCGACAAGATCGTCGGCGATCTCCTCGACGCCTCGCGCCTGCAGCTCGGGCGGCTGCCGCTCCGGCTCGAGCACGTGGACCTCGGCATGCTGGCGGCGCAGGTGGTGTCCGAGCTGGCGCCGATGAGCCCGCAGCACCGGCTGCTCGTCCTGCCGGGCGCCGGCGCCGCGGTGGAGGCCGATCGCGGCCTGCTCGAGCAGGTGCTGGTGAACCTCGTCGACAACGCGGTGAAGTACTCGCCGCGGGGCGGCGAGGTGGAGATCGCGCTCGAGCGGGAGGACGGCGAGGTGGTCGTCGCGGTGCGCGACCACGGGATCGGGATCCCGGCGGAGAAGCAGCCGAGGATCGGCGAGCGCTTCTACCGCGCCCACGAGGGCACGCCCGAGGACGCCGCCGGCCTCGGCATCGGCCTGTTCGTCTCCCGGGAGATCCTGGCGCGGCACGGCGGGCGGCTCACCTTCGAGAGCCAGGAAGGGCAGGGGAGCGTCTTCCGGGCCCACCTGCCGGCGGTGAGGTCACGTGGCTGAGAAGGCGACGGTCCTCGTCGTCGAGGACGACACGGACATCCTCGACCTCGTCTCGATGCTGCTCCGCGAGGAGGGCTACGAGGTGCGCGCGGCGCGGAGCGGCGCCGAGGCGCTCGCCGCCCTCGACGGCCTGGCGCCCAGGCTGATCCTCCTCGACATGAAGATGCCGGTGATGAACGGCTGGCAGTTCATGCAGGCGCTCGGGCAGCGCCGCGGGCCGCGCCCGAAGGTGGTGGTGGTCACCGCGGCGGCCGACGCCGCCGAGACCGCCCGCGAGGTCGGCGCCACCGCGTGGATCGGGAAGCCGTTCGACATCGAGGAGCTGCTCCGCGTGGTGCGCGCCCAGACGTCGTGACCCGGGCTTGTGATCCCGGTCCGGCTTCTGCGAACCTGCCGGCTTCCTGACGCACCCGGGAGCCACCATGTCTCGCAAGACGCTCGCCTTCCTCGCCGCGCTCCTCGCCGCGGCGCTCGCCGCCTGCGACGACGGAGAGACGGCCGGGGAGGACGGCGCCGGCGGCGGCGGCGCCGCGGACGCCGACGGCGACGGGATCCCCGACGACGTCGACCAGTGCGACAGCCAGCCCGAGGATCTCGACGGCGTCGCCGACGACGACGGCTGCCCGGAGGCGGGCG
>CAZDGH010000166.1:0-12093 GCA_964504805.1 uncultured Myxococcales bacterium
CCTTCTGCACGTCGCCGTCGCCGGCGAACTTCACGTCGGTCACCCTGGCGCCGCGGGGGGCGGCGGCCGGCGCGGCGGGAGCGGCGACGGGAGCCGCCGCGGCGATGGCGGCCGGCGCGTCCTGCTGCTCGCCGACCATCACCACGAGGCCCTTGCCGGTGCGCTCGACGTGGTACGCCGGCAGCCGCGAGGCGGCGGCGCCGTCGACGACCACCCGGACGTGGTCGCCGTGCTTGCCGAAGCGCACCGCGCGGACGTCGGCGGTGCCGACGCGCTTCTCGACGCGCGGCGCCTTCTTCACGCCGGCGAGGTCGAGGGCGAGCCGCGGCGGGTCGGCGAGCTCGGTGAGCTCGTAGCGGCCGATCTCGCCGTCGGTGACGAGCTCGAGGCGGGTCTGGCCGCGCACGGCCTTCGACCGGACCTCGAGGACGCGGGTGGCGGGCCGCTCGACGGCCAGCTCCTCCACCCGCTGGGTGACGACGTCGCTGCCCGGCGCCGGAGCGTCCGGGGCCGCGGCGCCGGCCACGAACACGGCGGCGAGGAGCGCCGCAGGGCCAGAAACCTTGTACGCGAGCTGGTTCATCCGGTTCTCCGAAGCCTCGGGAGGCGTGCCGTGTCGGTGCGCCGCGTGGGGCCGCATCAGTTCTGGGTGTTCCCGTCGGGAGTGGACAGGTCCGTGACCTCGCTGGTCCTGTCGCCCGGACGGCGCTTGTCGCGCAGGAGGATCTCGCTCTTGGCCGGGACGAGGACGCCGTCACGACGACGGATCAGCTCGGTCACGACCAGCGTGTCGCGCCGGATGTCCGAGACCTTGCCCGCGCGCTTGCCGATGTAGCTGCCGCGCCGGACCATGTAGCCGCGGCCGTCGGGGTCCTCGACCATCGCCAGCGGGCTGGCGATGCCGGACACCACCGCCACCAGCTTGAGCTGGTCGAGCTCCCACTGGCAGATCGGGCCACAGTTCGCCTTCGTCAGCGTGCTGTCCTCGACCTTGGTGTTGTCCTCGAAGAAGGACCGGAACGGGTCGCGCTTCGCGACCGGCGTGTAGACGTACTCGCCGAGCGCGAGGGCCCCGCCGTCGGCGCCGCCGTCGGCGGCCGCCTCGGCGCCGCCGTCCGGCACCGCCTCGGCCGTCGCCGGCGCGGGAGCTGGGGCAGGCGCGGCAGCGGGCGCGGCGGCGGCCGGCTTCGGCTGCGGCGGCGGCTTCGGCGGCGTGTCGCTGCAAGCGGCCGCGAGCGAGACGAGCGCGGCGATGGTGGAGACGCGGCGGATCACTTGGCCCCTCCGCCGGGCTTCGCGGGCTTGGCGCCCTTCCCGCCCTTGGGCTTGTCGGCTTCCACTTCCTTCGGCTGGAGGAAGCGGAAGGTGGTGGTCGTGTACTCCGCGTCCAGGACGATCTTCTCGTTCTTCTTCCTCGGCTCGGAGAACTTGATGTTCGAGATGTTGACGATGCGCTTCAGCTTGCCGACCGAGTCGAAGAAGACCGCGATCTCGTGGTAGTTGCCGGTCACCTTCATCTGGATCGGGATCCGCGCGAAGAACTTGTCCGGCGACTCGGACTGCGGCTCCACCGACACGATCTCGAGGCCGCTCTTCGTCGCGACGTCGTTGAGCTGCCGGAGGAGATCGTCGATCGCCTTCTCGTTCGGCAGCTCGGTGAGCGCCTCCGCCAGCCGCTGCTCGAGGATCTCCTTCTCGCGGCGGTACTGGTTGAGGTTGTTGGCGATCTGCTGCTTGTCGATGAAGTCGCCCTCGAGCTTCCGCAGGCGCCCGTCGATCACCTTGATCTCGTCCTCGGTGGAGGAGACCAGGAGGAAGTAGGTGCCCGCCGTGCAGAGGACGACCACGCCGGCGATCACGCCGATCTTGGTGGCCCAGGGCGCCTTGAGGATCCTGTCGATCAGCTGCTCCATGCGATGTCCTCGAGCGCCGGGTCAGGCCGAGTAGCTGACGCTGCAGGTCAGCTCGAACTCGACGTACTTCACGCCGTTCTTCGAATCGTCCTTCTGGACCGTCTTCTTCAGCGACGGCTCCTTGAAGAACGGGCTCTTCTTCAGCTCGCGCATGAAGTCCGCGACGTCCTCGTTGCTGATCGCGGAGCCCTTCACCGTGACGCTGTTGTTCTTCTCGGTGATGTTGGTGATCCAGACCTTCGGCGGGATGATCGTCGCCAGGGCGTCGAGCATCTTCACGGGCCCGCTGCGGCTCTTCTTGAGCTCGTTCAGCACCGCCAGCTTGTCCTCGAGCGCCTTCTTGTCCTTCGAGATCGTGTTGACCTCGCCGATGATCCGCTCGAGCTGCGCGATGTCGTTCTTGAGCTTCACTTCCTTGGCGAGCCGCTCGCTCTTCTCGTTGTCGACCGTCCACCACCAGAACGCGTTGAGGACGAGCGCGAGGAAGATCACCGCGGCGAAGAAGACGAGCTGCTGCCGCCCGATCTCCTTCTTCTTGGCCGCCCGGACGGGCAGCAGGTTGATGCGGATCATTCGCGTCGCTCCTACTTGTCGCCCGGACGGCGGAGCCCGAGACCCACGACCACGGCCGCCATCGGCGCGATCTCCATGATGTAGGTCGGGTCGAACTTGCGGTTGTCGATCTCGATGTTCTTGAAGGGGTTCAGGATCTCGACCGGCACGCCCACCCGCGTCTCGATGGTCTTGAAGAGCGCGGGGATCTTGGCGGTGCCGCCCGAGAGGTAGACCCGGGTGATGCGCGCGTCCGCGGCGGTGGCCGCGTAGAAGTCGAGGGAGCGCTGGATCTCGCCGGCCATCTGCTCGGCGACGCCCTGGATCACCCGCTCGACCTCCTGCGGGACGACCGCGTCGGCGTCGCCGCCGGCGCGACCGCCGACCTTGAGCGCCTCGGCCTCGTCGTAGGAGACGTTGAGCTGCTTCTGGATCTCCTCGGTGAACTGGTTGCCGCCGACCGTGATGTCGCGGGTGAAGGTCGTGACGCCGCTCGCGAGGATGTTGATGTTCACCACCGAGGCGCCGGCGTTGATGAGCACCACCGTCTCGCCGGCGGGCACCTCGTAGTTCACCTCGAAGGCGTTCTGCACCGCGAAGGCGTCGATGTCGACGATGGCCGGCGAGAGGCCGGCCTCGGCGACCACCGAGGTGTAGTCGTTGATCATGTCCTTCTTCGCCGCGACCAGGAGCACGTCCATCTGGCCGGCCGAGTCGGCGCCGGGGGGCGTGAGGATCTGGGTGTCGAGGTTCACGTCCTTGACGTCGAACGGGATGTACTGCTCGGCCTCCCACTGGATCGACTCGTCCAGCTCCTCCTGGCTCATCCGCGGCAGGGAGATCTTCTTGATGATCACCGAGTGGCCGCTGACGCCGAGCGCGGCCTCCTTGTGCTTGATCTTCTGGGCGCTGACGAGCTCCTGGATCGCCTGGACGATCGCGGTCGAGTTCATCAGGGCGCCGTCGACGATCGCCTCCGGAGGCAGCGGGGCCATGCCGAAGCTCTGGAGCTGGTAGCCCCGCTTCGACTCCTTGAGGAGGATCATCTTGACCGAGCTCGAGCCGATGTCGAGGCCGAGCGCGAGCTTGCCCTTCGCCATGAAGACTCCCGCTACTTCCGTGTGATCCGCGAGGATCGTAGCACCGCCCCCCGGGGGGGCAAACTTTCCGCCTTCGCGACGCTCGCGGCGCTCCGGCGCGCGCTGGTGCGCCGCTTCGGCGCGTCGCCGCCGAACACCCGCGCGCGATCGCCGATGGAGAGCCCGAGCGCGAGGATGATCTTCCGCTTGGTGTCGACGCGGCACTCCTCGCCGCGCTCGACGCGATCGATCGTCAGCGGCGAGAGGCCCGCCCTGCGGGCCAGCTCCGCCTTCGACAGCAGCTGCTCCTCGCGGAGCTGCCGCACGTTGTTGCTCGACTTGCGTGCCATGGACGTGGGTCGGATGGTACCCGTCGGTCCGGGGGCGGAGCAAGAAACCGAGCGCCAATTGCGTAGCAATTAAGCGTAATTATGCGACAGCGACCGATAGCGGCCCCGGTCACTGGGCGTACGGAGCGACCTCACGGTCAGCGAATTCCGTACTCCTTGATCTTGTAGAGCAGCGCGCGGTGCGAGATCTCGAGCAGCTGCGCGGCGCGGGTGCGGTTCCCGCCGGTGCGCTCGAGGGCGCGGACGATGAGGTGCTCCTCGATCATCCGCGTCGCCTTCTTGATCGACAGCTCGTCGTCGGGGACGACCGAGGCGGCGGCCGGCCGCACGCCCTGCCCCGCCGGCGCCGGCGCGCCGCCGCGCAGCTTCTCCGGCAGCGCGTCGGCGCCGAGCTCGTCGCCCTCGGCGAGGACCAGCGCGCGCTCGATGGTGTTCTCGAGCTCGCGGACGTTGCCGGGCCAGGCGTACGTGCGCATGACCGCCATCGCCTCGTCGGTGATCCGCCGGACCGGCGGGTCGCGGCGGAGGCGCGCGTTGAACTTCGCCACGAAGTGCTCGGCCAGCCGGGGGACGTCGTCGGGCCGCTCGCGCAGCGACGGCAGCTTCAGCCCCACCACGTTGAGCCGGTAGAAGAGGTCCTCGCGGAACCGTCCCTGCTTCACCATCTCCGCCATGTCCTGGTGCGTGGCCGCGATCACCCGGACGTCGACCTTCTGGCTGCGCGCCTCGCCGACCGGGCGGATCTCCTCCTCCTGCAGCACGCGGAGCAGCTTCACCTGCATCGCCTGCGGCAGCTCGCCGACCTCGTCGAGGAAGATGGTGCCGCCGTCGGCCTCGGCGAACAGGCCCTTGCGGCTCTTCGAGGCGTCGGTGAACGCGCCCTTCACGTGGCCGAAGAGCTCGCTCTCGATCAGCGGCTCGGGGATCGCGCCGCAGTTCACCGCCACGAACGGCTCCCGCGCCCGCGGCGAGAGCTCGTGCAGCGCGCGGGCGACGAGCTCCTTGCCGGTGCCGCTCTCGCCGGTGACCAGCACGGTCGTCTTCACCACGGCGATCCGCCGCACCTGCCGCGCCAGCTCCTGCATCGGCGCGCTCTCGCCGACGAGAGCGTCGAGGCCCTTCTCGTCGCGGAGCTCGGCCTTGAGGCGCCGCAGCTCGCGCTGGAACCCGTCGCGCTCCTCCGCCATGCGGAGCTTGAGCACGAGCTCGTCGGGCTTGAACGGCTTCGACACGTAGTCGACCGCGCCGGCCTTCATCGCCTCGAGCGCGAGCTCCTGCGTGCCGTAGGCGCTCATGACGAGGAAGCTCGTCTCCGGCGCCAGGTCGCGGCCCTTCCGCACCAGGTCGATGCCGGAGCCGCCCGGCATGCGGACGTCGGTGACCACGACGTCGTAGGGCCGCACCTCGAGCTCGCGGAGGGCCTCCGCCACGCTCGACGCGGCACGCACGGTGAAGCCACGATCCTGGAGGAACACCAGGAGCACGTGGCGCATCGCCTCTTCGTCGTCGACGACCAGGACGCTGCGGAACGCCATCAGGCGGGCATGCTAGCAGACGGCGACGCGCCGTCCGGGGTCGCGACGCGCAGCTCGAGGGTGAGCTCGGCGCCGCCGCCTTCCGCGTTCGCCGCGGAGATGCGGCCGCCGAACGACTCGACGAGCGAGTGGCAGATGGAGAGCCCGAGGCCGGTGCCCTTGCCCGGCTCCTTGGTGGTGAAGAACGGGTCGAAGATCTTCGGGAGCTGCGCGGCCGGGATCCCGGGGCCGCGGTCCCGCACGGTGAGCACCACCCGCGGGCCGGCGGGGAGATCGCCGGCCCGGCGGCCTTCCCGCGCCGGCGCCTCGACGACGCGGCAGCGGAGCTCGATCTCGCCCTTCCCGTCCATGGCGTCGGCGGCGTTGACGAGGAGGTTCAGGATCACCTGCTGGAGGTAGTGCGCTTCGGCGAGCACCGCCGGCAGGTCCTCGGCCAGGTCGGTGCGGATCGCCACCTCCCGGAACCGCTTCTGCGGCTCGACGAGCCGCACCGTCCGCTCGATCACCTCCCGCGGCGACACCGGCCCCACCTCCGCGCGGGCGCCGGGCCGCGAGAAGTCGAGGAGGTCGCGGACGATCCGGTCGATCCGCTTCACCTCCCGCTCCATCCGCTCCACGTACTCGCCGCCGCCGCCCTTGAGCTTCAGGAGCTCGAGGTAGCCGAGGATCGCCGCGAGCGGGTTGCCGATCTCGTGGGCGACGCCGGCCGAGAGGCGGCCGACGGTGGCGAGCTTCTCGGTGCGGACGATGGCGTCCTTCGCCTCGGCGAGCTGCCGGTTCACGCGGCGGAGCTCGGCGACGCGGGTCTCGACCTCCCTGCGCTCCTCGTCGAGCCGCTGGCCCATCCGGTCGAACGCCGTGCCGAGCCGTCCGAGCACCGGCCCCTCGCCGGCGAGGAGCGGGCGATCGCCGTGGCCGATCCGGTCGGTGGCGGCGAGGAGCCGCTCCGCCGGCCTGGCGACGACCCGCACGAGCACCGCGTAGAGCGCCAGGAAGACGCCGAGGGCGTTGAGGCCGGTGAGCATCAGCCCGAGGCCGAGCACCGAGCCCGCACGGGCCGACGGCGCCGCGCGCGGGCCGGGCTCGAGGCGCGAGGCGACGCGCCGCTCGCAGGCCGGGCGATCGGGAGCGTCCTCGCAGGCGGCGGCGATCCCGCCCGCGAGCACCCGCGCGAACGCCGCCGCCTCCTCCTCCGACGGGGCGCGGGCGGCCCGCTGCACCGCGGGCACCAGCACCGCGACCCCGAGCGCGGCCGACAGGAGCGCCACCGCCGCCGCCCAGAGCGCGAGCTGCGCCCGCAGCGAGAGGCGGGCGTCGACGCTCACCGGCCGCCCCCGAGCAGCCCGAGGTACCAGTCGAGGAGCGCCTCGCCGAAGAAGAGGAACTCGGTGGCGGCGAGGGCGAGGAAGGGGCCGAAGGGGACGCCGGTCGCGGGAGGGACCCAGGCGTCGGTCTCGGGATCCCCGACCGGCTTCGGGGCCGGCGCGCGCCGGGCGGCGAGCAGGAGGATCCCGCCGACGAGGCTCCCCTGCAGCGACGCGAGCAGCACCACCGGCAGGAGCGCGCGGAGCCCGAGCCACGCGCCGATCATCGAGAACAGCCAGACGTCGCCGGCGCCCATCGCCTCCTTCCTGAGCAGCTTCTCGGCCACGTAGCCGACGACCACGAGGCTCGCGAAGCCCGCGGCGGCGCCGAGCGCCGAGGAGACCGGCTCGGGACCGCCCGGCAGGAACGACGCGGCGACCCCGAGGGCGATGAACGGGATGGTGATCGAGCGAGGGAGGAGCCAGTGATCGAGGTCGATGTACGTGAGCGCGACGAGCGCCATCACGAACGCGTAGGCGGCGACGCCCCAGGCGAGCGGCACGAGCCGCTGCACGCACGCGACCGCGAGGAGCGCCCCCGAGAGCTCGACCAGCGGGTAGCGGATCGAGATCCCCGTCTTGCAGCCGCGGCACCTGCCCCGGAGCAGGATCCAGGAGAGGAGCGGGACGTTGTCGTACCAGGCGATGGGCTTCTTGCAGATCGGGCAGTACGAGCGCGGCTTCGCCACCGAGAGGCCGCGCGGGACGCGCGCGATCACCACGTTGAGGAACGAGCCGACGCAGGCCCCGAACAGGAACGCGACCGTCGGCAGCCACCAGGCCGGGAAGCCCTCCGGCACTAGCCGGCCTGCGAGAGCGGCCGCGCCGCCCCCTCCTCGTCGGCGCGCCGGACGAAGAGGTCCTCGAGGGTCTCCCGGTGCCGCGCCACCGCGAGCAGCCGCGCGCCGGCGCGGACGAGCTCGACCACCGCGCGATCGGCGGTCTCCTCGTCGGCGAAGGTGAGCGCGATCCCGTCGCCCTTCGGCATCGAGCGCGTCGCCCGCTCCTTCAGCAGGGCCGCGAGCGCCTCGGGCACGCGCTCGGCGACGACGTCGACGGCCCTCGTCCGCGCGGTGAGCAGCTGCTCGAGCCGGCCCAGCTCCCGCAGCTTCCCGCCGAGCATCAGCGCGACGCGGTCGCAGATCGCCTCGACGTCCGGGAGGATGTGGGTCGAGAAGAAGACCGTCTTCCCCTCCTCCTTGAGGCGGAAGATGACGTCGCGGACCTCCTTGCGGCCGATCGGATCGAGCCCGCTCATCGGCTCGTCGAGGACGACGAGCGCGGGATCGTTGATGAGCGACTGGGCGATGCCGGCGCGCTGGACCATGCCCTTCGAGAACCTGCGGAGCTGGAGGTCGGCGGCGCGGCCGAGCCCGACGAGCTCGAGCAGCTTCGGGATCCGCGTGTCGACCTCGCTCGACGGCATGCCGCACAGCCGCCCGGAGAAGTGGAGCAGCTCCCGCGGCGTGAGGAAGTCGTGGAAGTAGGGGTTCTCGGGGAGGAAGCCGATCTTCGCCTTGGCAGCCCGGGTCGGGATCGGCTGGCCGAAGATCGTCGCGCTCCCCGCGGTCGGGAAGATGAGCCCCATCAGCATCTTGATGGTGGTGCTCTTGCCGGCGCCGTTCGGCCCGAGGAACCCGAAGATCTCGCCCGCCTCGACCTCGAGGTCGAGGCCGTCGACCGCCCGGACCTCGCGGCGCCGGAGGCCCACCTGGAAGACCTTGGTCAGCTTCTGGGTGACGAGGATCGGTGCTGCCATCCGGCTCTCCGGGGGAAGGACGGCGCCACTGTAGCCGAGGCCCGGCGAAGCGGCGAAGAACGGACGATCCGCGCCGCCCGCGGGCCGAAAAACGGCACCGGCGGCGGGAGTCGGTGACGATCTTCGGCACTCCCGCCGGCTCGCCCGGCGGCGGACCGAGCAGTTCCGGCCGGTTGCGGACTGGCGCCCGGCGGCATGCCTCGTGCTAACCTCCGCGGCATCCGGCACGACGTCGCGCGGTCGCCTTCCACGGGGGAAGGTGGGGCTCGACGTCCGGCCGGCGGGTTCCGAGAAGCGAATCCACGAAACCGGAGATCCACCCCATGATGAAGAAGACCGCCCGCGGCTTCACGCTCATCGAGCTCATGATCGTCGTCGCGATCATCGGCATCCTCGCCGCCATCGCCATCCCGAACTTCCTCAAGTACCAGCTCCGCTCGAAGTCGGGCGAGGGCTCGACCAACGTCTCCGCGATCAAGACCTCGCAGATCACCTACTACGGTGGCCGCGACGTCTACGTGGACCTCACCCCGGAGCCCGCCGCCGCGGCCGGCGACCCGAACGCGCAGAAGGTGGCCTGGGGCAACCCGGGCGCCGGCACCGGCTGGGACCAGCTCGGCTGGCGTCCTGAGGGCGCGGTCTACTTCGTCTACGAGGCCCAGACCGACCTCGCCAACGGCGGCTCGGTGACCATCTCGGCCACCGCCGACATCGACGACGACAACGTCAACCAGTGCTGGGCGTACCGCAAGACCAACAGCGCCCAGGCCTCGCCGGTCGCTCCGGCCGCCGCCTGCGACGACAGCGGCGTCGCCCCGCCGGCCGTCCCGCCGATCCTCGACGTGACCTACAAGTCCTCGACCGACGGTGTGTTCTAGGCCTCACCGGTTCGCGTGACATCTCGGCAGGAGGTCCGGAGCACCGGGCCTCCTGCCGCTTTTCGTTCGGGAGTCCACGATGCGTCTGCGGGGATGCGTCGCCACGCCGAGCAGGTCGCGGGCGCGCGGCTTCACGCTGATCGAGCTGATGGTGGTGGTCGCGATCGTCGGGATCCTGGCCGCGGTGGCCATCCCGAACTTCCTCCGGTACCAGCTCCGGGCCAAGTCGGCCGAGGGTCCGGGCAACGTCGGCGCGATCCGGGTCTGCCAGCTCGCCCGCTTCGGCGTCGAGGGCGTCTTCCTCGACATCCCGACCACGCCGCCGGCGATGAACCTGCCGCAGCGCACGCAGTGGACCGACCCGAGCGGCGGCTTCTCCCAGATCGGGTTCAAGCCCGAGTCGACCGTCTACTTCCAGTACCGGGTCAACACCAGCGACGCCGACCGCGGCATGACGGTCGGCGCGAAGACGGACCTCGATCAGAACGGCATGGCGCAGTACTGGGGCTACGAGAAGCCGAGCGTCAACGGCGTGGCCGCAGCCTGCTTCGACGGCGAGTGCGCGCTCACGACGAGCGAGTCGACCATGCGCGCCGCCGACCTCGCGACCGGCTCGGGAGACGGCGAGCTCTAGCCCGGCTGCCGTCGCGCGGGGCTCTGCTATCATCCCGGCCCCGCGCCACGACGCCGTGACCATGCGCTCGCTCCGATCGTCGATCTTCGCCGCGGCGGCCCTCGCCGCGCTCGCCGCCCTCACCCACGTCGCGCACCTCGCCGCGTCCAGCCGGCTCGGCGTCGCGTACGATCCCGACGAGGAGCTCCCCACCCACTACCTGCCCCCCGGCGACCTGGTGCGGAGCGTGTCGGTGGGCCAGGCGACCACGGTCGCCGATCTCTACTTCCTGAAGCTCGTGCAGTACGTCGGCACGCCGGCGGCGGAGCGGGCCGGCTGGCCGCAGCTGCTGGAGCTGGCCGAGCTCATCACCGACGTCGACCCCCGGTTCGGCTACGCCTACGAGGTCTCCGGGATCCTGCTCATCGGCAAGCACCGCTTCGACGAGGCGCTGCAGATCCTCGAGAAGGGCATGGAGCGCGTGCCCGACCGGTGGCAGCTGCCGTTCTTCGCGGCGTACGTGCGCTGGTACGAGCTGGAGCAGCCGGAGAGGGGCGCCGAGCTCCTGCTGCGGTCCTCCCGGCTGCCGGGGCGTCCCCCGTACGTCACCGAGCTCGCGGCGCGCCTCTACACGCACTCCGGTCGCGTCGAGGCCGGGCTCGCCCACATCGAGGCGATGCTGCGAGGCGAGCCCGCCGAGCCGATGCGGAGCGAGCTCGAGCGACGGCGCACCGAGCTGCTCGTCGAGCTCGATCTCCAGCGCCTCGAGGCCGCCGTCGCGGCATTCGAGCAGACCTTCGGCCGCCGCCCCTGGGGTCTCGAGGATCTCGCGAGAGCCGGCCTGATCCGCGCGGAGCCGCGCGCGCCCGACGGCTCCCGCTACGAGTACGACGCCGCGACCGGCGCGGTGAGCTCGCCCCTGCTCCCGAAGCGGATCCGCCTCAACGCCCCCCCGAAGAACGTGACCGTGTCCCCCGAGGTGAACGAGTGAGCGCCTTCTCGGCACGCACCGCGCCGATGCTGGCCCTGTGCCGGACCACCGTCGCCGAGGCGGTGCGCAGCAAGATCCTGTACGGCGTCGCGCTCTTCGCCCTCGGGCTCATCCTCTTCTCCGCGGTGCTCTCCCAGATCACGCTCGGGCACCAGGTCCGGATCGTCACCGACGTCTCGCTCTCGGCGACCTCGCTGGCCGGCACGCTGATGGCGGTGCTGCTCGGCGTCGGCTCGGTGGCGCGGGAGGTCGAGCGCCGGACCTACTACCCCGTGCTCGCGAAGCCCATCGGCCGCGCCGAGTACGTGCTCGGGAAGTGGCTCGGCGTCGTCGCCACCGTCTGGCTGAACGTCGCGGTGATGCTCGTGCTCTCCGCGCTGATGATCGCGGCCTACTCCCACGACGGCGCGTTCCAGTACGACCTGGGAGACTTCCTCGTCACCTGCGGCCTGACCCTCCTCCGCCTCGCGGTGATCGCGGCCATCGCCGTCGCGTTCTCGACCTTCGCGTCCTCCACCGTGGCGCTGATCGGGTCGGTCGGCGTGGTCGTCGCCGGCTTCTTCACCGCCGAGGTCCGGTACTTCATGGCCAAGACCGGGCGGGGCAACCAGCTCGTCGGCGACGCGCTCTACTTCGTGCTGCCGGACTTCCAGGCGATCGACGGCCTCTCGCGGCTCGTCCACGGCGACCACCTCGGCCTCGGCGCGCTCCTGGCGCCGGCGGCGTACGCCGTGACCTGGTCGGCGTTCCTGCTGCTCGCGGCCTGCGTGATCTTCTCGCGGCGCGATCTCTCGTGACCCCGGGCGCCGCTTCGGTCGTCGTCCCCGTCTCCGACCGGGAGCCGGCGCCGGAGGCGCACGTCGCGGCGCTGCTCGCCTCGGCCGACGTCGCCGAGGTGCTCGTGGTCGACGCCGGCGCGCCGGCGGGCGCGCTCGCGCCCCTCGCCACGCTCCGTGCGTCGGACCGGGTGGTGGTGCTGGAGGGGCCGAGCGCGGGCTTCGGCGCCGCCCTCCGCCGCGCCCTGCCCCGCGCCTCGTCCTCGCGGCTGGTCGTGCTCGG
>CAZDGH010000167.1:0-11987 GCA_964504805.1 uncultured Myxococcales bacterium
CCTTGTTCTGCTCCTTCAGCCACGTCTGGAGCGGCGCGAAGTACTCGAGGATCGCGGTCGCGTCCATCTGGCGGGTGCCGGTCATCGCCTCGAGGGCGTCCGGCCACGGCTTCGAGGCGCCGAGCGCGAGCATCGCGCGGAGCTTCGCGCCGGCCGCCTTGTCGTCGTGGATCGAGCACTCGTGGAGCGGGCCCTTGTGGCCGGCCGCTTTGCACAGCGCGCGGTGGAACTGGTACTGGAGGATGTGCGCGAGGAAGTAGCGCGTGTACGGCACGTTGCCCGGCACGTGGTACTTCGCGCCCGGGTCGAAGTCGGCCTCGGTGCGCGCCACCGGCGCGGCGACGCCCTGGTACTTCTTCCGGAGCTCCCACCACGCCGCGTTGTACGCCTCCGGCTTCGTCTTCCCGGCGTAGACGTCCCAGCGCCACTGGTCGATGAGCTTGCCGAACGGGAGGAAGGCGATCTTCCCGAGCGCGTCCTTCATCTGGACGTTGATGGTGCCCTTCTGATCCGTCGGCACCTTCTTCAGCAGCCCCACCTTCTTCAGGTAGCCCGGCGTGATCGAGAGCGCGATGGCGTCGCCGATCGCCTCGTGGAAGCCGTCGTGGGCGCCCTGCTGGAAGAGCACCGGCAGCTTGTAATACTGGTCGTAGTAGTAGTTGTGGCCGAGCTCGTGGTGGATCACCACGAGGTCCTCCTCGGTCTGCTTCACGCACATCTTGATCCGCAGGTCGCGCTCGAAGGTGACGTCCCAGGCGCTGGCGTGGCAGACGACCGCGCGGTCCTGCGGCTTCGTCAGCATCGAGCGCTCCCAGAACGTCGGCGGGAGCGGGTCGAAGCCGAGCGAGGTGAAGAAGCTCTCGCCGAGCTTCACCATCCGCACCGCGTCCCACTTCTGCTTCTTGAGCTCGGGGGTGACGTCGAGCGTCGGCTGGCCCTTGTAGGGCTCGACGAGCGGGTAGACGTTCCCCCAGTCCTGCGCCCACATGTTGCCGAGCAGGTGCGCCGGGATCGGACCGCTCTTCGGCACCACCTTCTCGCCGTACTTCGCCGAGAGCTTCTCGCGCACGTAGCAGTGGAGGTCCTGGTAGAGCGGCTTCACCTGCTCCCAGAGCCGGTCGGTCTCCTTCTCGAACTCCGCCGGCGTCATGTCGTAGCCGGAGCGCCAGAGGTCGCCGACGTTCTCGAAGCCGAGCTCCTTGGCGCCCTCGTTGGCGAGCGCGACCTCGCGGGCGTAGAGCGGCTTCATCTCCTTGGCGATCGCGTGCCAGCCGGTCCACGCCTCGAGCAGCTCGTCGGGCTTGCGGCTCTCGGCCATGAGGATGGTGAGCTCCTCGAGGTCGAGGCACTTGCCCTTCTTCGTCTTCAGGCAGGCCCGGCCCTTGCCGTAGAGGCCCTCGAGCTTCGCCGCGGTGGCCGCGAGCTCGGCGCGCTTGGCGGCGTCCTTCGGCGCCGGCAGCGTCGAGGCGAGCTTGATCAGCTTCAGCATCCGCAGCGTCTCGGCGTCGGCCTGCACGCCGTCGAACTTCGCGGCCTCGGGGACGGCGGTCGAGAGGTAGGCCATCACCTCCTCGTTCGCCCACGCCGCGTTCCGCTCGGTGTCGTCGGTGATGTACGTCGACTTGATCCACTCGGCGGTGCCGGCCTTCGTCCAGAGCCGCTTCAGGTCGGCGTTGGTCTTCTCGACGAAGGCCTTGGCCTCGGCGGCGGTCGGCTTCTTCGCGGCGCCGGCCATCGGGCGGGCGCCGCCGATGCCGACCTTGTCGGCGGCGAGGGCGAGGGAGGGCACGAGCACGAGGCCCAGGAGGGTCGTCCGGAGGATTTTCATGGGCGCGCATCCTAGCCAAACCGAGCGCCGGGGAAGCGTTGATCCTGCGGGGGGTGGTCGCTAGGATGCCCGGCCCCACGAAACCCCAGCATTTCTCCGTGGCACGAGGCGATCCGATGTCCGCAACCAGCGCCGCTCCGAAGCCGACCGCCGACGTGGATCCGCTGCAGCGCCTCGAGGAGCTGAACCGCCTCGCCGAGCTCGGCGGTGGCGCGGACCGCATCGAGAAGCAGCACGAGGCGAAGAAGCTCACCGCCCGCGAGCGGATCGACCTCTTGCTCGACGCCGGCACCTTCGTGGAGGTCGACAAGTTCGTCACCCACCGCGCCGTCGACTTCGGCATGGCCGACAAGAAGATCCTCGGCGACGGCGTGGTCACCGGCTACGGCCTGGTCGAGGGCCGGCAGGTCTTCGTCTTCGCGCAGGACTTCACCGTCTTCGGCGGCTCGCTCTCCGGCGCCTACGCCCAGAAGATCTGCAAGGTGATGGACCTCGCCATGAAGGTCGGGGCGCCGGTGGTCGGCCTCAACGACTCCGGCGGCGCGCGCATCCAGGAGGGCGTCGAGAGCCTCGCCGGCTACGCCGACATCTTCCTGCGCAACACGCTCTCGTCCGGCGTCGTCCCGCAGATCTCGCTCATCCTCGGGCCCTGCGCCGGCGGCGCGGTGTACTCGCCCGCCATCACCGACTTCATCGTGATGGCGAAGGACACGAGCTACATGTTCATCACCGGCCCCGACGTCATCAAGACGGTGACGCACGAGGAGGTGTCGAAGGAGAGCCTCGGCGGCGCGCTCGCCCACAACGCCAAGAGCGGCGTGGCGCACTTCGCCGCCGACGACGAGGCGAGCGCGATCTCGCTCACCCGCGAGCTCCTCAGCTACCTGCCGCTGAACAACGCCGAGGACCCGCCGGTCGCCGCCTGCGAGGACGACCCGTTCCGCGAGGAGCCGAAGCTCGCGACGATGGTGCCGGCGAACCCGAACAAGCCGTACGACATCAAGGAGATCGTCCGCGGCGTCGTCGACGACGGCCACTTCTTCGAGGTGCAGGAGCACTTCGCCAAGAACATGGTGGTCGGCTTCGCGCGGCTCAACGGCCGTCCGGTCGGCATCGTCGCCAACCAGCCGATGGTGCTCGCCGGCTGCCTCGACATCGACGCCTCGACGAAGGGCGCGCGGTTCGTCCGCTTCTGCGACTGCTTCAACATCCCCCTCGTCACCTTCGTCGACGTGCCCGGCTTCCTCCCCGGCACCGCCCAGGAGTGGGGCGGGATCATCCGCCACGGCGCGAAGCTGCTCTACGCGTTCGCCGAGGCCACCGTCCCGAAGATCACCGTGATCACCCGGAAGGCCTACGGCGGCGCCTACGACGTGATGGCGTCCAAGCACATCCGCGCCGACATCAACTACGCCTACCCGACCGCCGAGATCGCGGTGATGGGCCCGGACGGCGCGGTGAGCATCATCTTCCGCGACGAGCTGAAGAAGGCGAAGGACCCGGTCGCCGAGAAGGACCGCCTCACCCGCGAGTACCGCGAGAAGTTCGCGAACCCGTACAAGGCGGCGGAGCTCGGCTACATCGACGAGGTCATCCGCCCCGAGCAGACCCGCGGCAAGCTCGTGCGGGCGCTCGAGATGCTGAAGAACAAGCGGCAGGAGAACCCGCCGCGGAAGCACGGGAACATCCCGCTGTAGCGGGCTCCGGGCTCCAGGCTCCAGGCTCCGGCAGGCGCGGCTACCTCGCGCGGCGGCGCAGGAGCGCGAGCGGGGTGAGGTGCGCGGGGGCGGGGGAGGCGGAGCCGGGGGGGGTGTGGCCGCCGCCGGACGGGCGCGAGCGGGGCGGGGCGCCGTCGGGCGTGCCGCGCAGGACGGGGTCGCCGACGCCGGCGGTGACGCAGACCTCGGTGCGGTCGGTCCAGCCGGAGAAGTGGCCGGCGAGGTCGTAGGCGCCGAGGCGGAGCTCGGTGCAGGCGCCCTCGCGGGCCTGGGGCCAGCTCTCGAGGCAGAGGTGGTAGCCGAGGGTCACCTTGGCTTCGGTGGTGACGTCGTCGAAGAAGCCGCCGGGGCCGTCGACCCAGCGCCTCGAGTGGCCGCGATCGGCGACGACGACGGCGGTGCCCGGGGCGAGCTCGAGCTCGAGCTCGACGCCGGCTTCGGGGCCGCAGGTGCCGCCTTCGTCCGAGGAGACGAGGAACGGAATGCGACGGACGATGCGCGGTGGCCGCTCGACGGCGGGGGCGAGGCCGTCGCCGGTGGTGAACGACGGGCCGTCGGGGCTCTCGAGGCGGTAGGTGGTCCGCGGCGCGAGATGCGCCTCCGGCCGGAAGACCTCGAGCGCGGCGCCTTCGGGCCGCAAGAGGCCGAGCTGCGAGCGGACCAGCGGAACGCGGCCGTCCGGACCGAAGAGCGCGAGCGTCCGCCGCGGCTCGTCGCAGACCTCCTCGCCGCACGCGCCCAGGTGCTCGCCCAGATAGAAGTGGACGTCGAGCGGCACGTCGACGGCGCCGTCCGCAGGCAGCAGCGATGCGTCGGCGATCGGAAGCGAGCACGAGCAGGCCTCGGCGGCGCGCGGCACGGCGAGCGCGAGCGCGGCGAGCGCGAGGGTGGCGAGGAGGCGCACGCGGCCATGGTAGCCCGCTCGCAGGCGCTCTCCGCGCCGCCGTCCCTACCTTCTCCCCCGAGCGGGCCGCACGTCGCGGCCGCGAGGAGAAGAAGACATGGCGAAGGTCGCTTGCCTGCTCGGGCCCGAGTTCGAGGACTCCGAGTTCCAGATCCCGTACGAGCGCCTCGAGCGCGCCGGCCACCAGGTCGACGTGATCGGGACGAGCGTCGGCGAGGTGGTCGCGGGGAAGAAAGGAAAGGTGAAGGCGAAGATCGAGCTCTCGATCGACACCGCCGAGCCCGACGCCTACGACCTCCTCTTCATCCCGGGCGGCCACTCGCCCGATCACCTCCGCGCCGACGACCGGTTCGTCGAGTTCGTCCGCGCCTTCGACGCCACGGGGAAGCCGATCGCCGCGGTGTGTCACGGCGCGCAGCTGCTCCTCTCGGCGGGCCTGGTGAAGGGCCGCACGCTGACCGCGTGGAAGACGGTGCAGCACGACCTCCGGCACGCGGGCGCGAACGTCCGCGACGAGCCGGTGGTGCGCGACGGCTCGTGGATCACCAGCCGGCAGCCCTCGGACCTCGACGCGTTCACGTCCGCGATCCTCGACGCGCTGGGTCGAGAGGTCCTCGCGGGGGCGCCGGTGTAGTCCCCGCTCACAGGCTGTGCGAGCAGGGAGGCAGCCGCGCGAGCGGTTGCCTCTCCCATTTCCGGGAGACTTGCGTACCATGGCGCGCTTCTCGCGGGCCGGGCCCCCATCCGGCCACGGGAAGGTCACCGCCGCGCCCCCGGAGAACCCATGGCTCGCCGTCTCTCCCTCCTCCTCGCCTTGCCGCTCTGCCTCGGCGTCGCCGCGTGCGAGGGCTGCAACGCCGACCCCGGCACGACGGCGCTCGAGCCCAGCGCGCAGGTCGAAGGCGCGCCGGCGGATCCCGAGGGTCGCGCCTCGTTCCTGCTCGACTTCGGCACCGTCGCCGTCGGCACCGAGGCGGTCCGCACGCTCACGCTCCGCAACGGCGGCACCGCCGAGCTGAACGTCGTGCCGCCGGCGCTCGCCGCGCCCTTCAGCTCCGACGTGCCCGCCGCGGGCGCGACGCTCGCGGTCGAGGGCCGCCTGCCGATCGAGTTCGCCTTCCGGCCGACCGAGACCGGCGCGCAGGAGGCGGTCGTCACCCTCGCCACCGACGGCGGCGAGATCACCGTGCGCCTCGCCGGCTCCGGCGCGGTGCCCGCGTTCGCGTGCACGCCGGCGGAGCTCGACTTCGGCCGGGTGGTGCGCGCCACCTCCCGCAGCCTCGACGTCACCTGCACCAACGACGGCGAGGTCGACGGCGCGCTCGTCGTCTCCGCGATCCAGGGCGACGACCGCGAGCAGTTCTCCACCGGCCTCGCCGCGCAGGACGGCCGCGTGCTCGTCCCGGCGGGCGGCTCGCTCACCATCCCGGTGACCTTCCGCGCCCAGCGCCCCGGCGACGCGTTCGCGTTCTTCACCGTGGACGACGGCGAGGGCACCTCGGTCCAGCGCGTCATCCTCCGGGCGGTGACCCTCGAGTCCGCCCTGGAGATCGTCCCGGACGGCAGCTGCCTCGACTTCGGCTTCGTCGCCCCGGGCGCGACCGCGCGCCGGTCGATCCTCCTCCGCAACCTCGGCGCCGAGCCGCTGGAGATCACCGCCGTCTCCGTGGCGCCGGGCTCGGACCCCGACTTCTCCGTCGCCGACGGCGGCACCGCCGTCCTCCCCGCCGACGACCCGGCCACCCCGGAGGCCGAGCACGAGCGCGAGGTGTTCGTCGACTTCACGCCGCAGGTCGAGGGCAGCCGCGAGGCGACGGTGGTCGTCGAGTCCGCCGACGCCAGCTCGCCGCGCGTGACCGTCTGCGCGACGGGCTTCGGCGGCGGCCCCGTCCTCTCCTGCGCGCCGGCCGCGCTCGACTTCGGCCAGGTCGCCCGCGGGATCCCGGCGACCCGCACCTTCGTCTGCTCGAACGCGGGCAACGACGCCGCGGGCACCGACCTCGACAACCTGATCGTGGAGTCGGTGACCTCCACCGGCCCGGAGTTCGTGCCGGTCGTGCGCGGCGGGATCGCGCCGCGCGGCTACGCCGCCGGCGAGCTCTTCACCGTCGACGTCGCCTACGACCCCGCCGACGAGGGCCTGGACAGCGCGGCGATCGTCCTCCGCACCAACTCCACCAGCGGCGCCGAGACCCGGATCCCGGTCGCCGCCCACGGCCGCGACCTCCCGCCGTGCCAGCTCGAGGCGCGGCCGGAGACGCTCCGCTTCGGCATCGTCGATCGCGGCGCGAGCGCGACGCTCGAGCTCGCGCTCGTGAACCAGCTCGCCACCGAGTGCCTCGTCTCGAACCTCGATCTCTCCCCCGACAGCCACCCCGCCTTCTCGCTCCCCGAGGGCCCGATCGCGTTCCGCTCGCTCGGGGACCAGGAGGATCTCCGCATCCCGGTGACCTTCGCGCCGGAGGCGTTCGGCGAGCGGTTCGAGGGCGCGGTGACCTTCACCGTCTCGAACCCGGCGCAGCCGACGATCACCATCCCGCTGGTGGGCTCGTCGCAGGAGCCGTGCGCGATCATCGTGCCGGACGACCTCGACTTCGGCACCGTGCAGCCCGGCTGCTCCACCCGGGATCGCGAGCTGCAGATCGTGAACGTCTGCCAGACGCCGCTGGTCATCACCGCCGTCGAGCTCAACGACAACCCGACCGACGAGTTCCTCGTCCGCGCGCGGCCGCCGCTGCCGTCGACCATCGCCGCCGGCGCCGCGGTGACCTTCACCATGGCCTACCGCGCCGAGGACCAGGGCGTCGACGTCGGCTCCGTGTTCATCTCGGTGGAGGGCCAGACCGAGCCGTACATGGCCACCATGCGGGGCGGCGGCGCGAACGACGCCACCCAGACCGACAGCTTCGTCCAGGAGGACCGGCCGCAGGTCGACCTGCTCTGGGTGATCGACAACTCCGGCTCGCTCAGCGAGGAGCAGGCGAACATCGCCGCGAACCTCGACTCCTTCCTCGACTTCGCCATCTCGCAGCAGATCGACTTCCAGATCGGCGTCACCACCACCGGCGTCACCAGCGGCGGCGGCTGCCCGGGCGGCGCCGACGGCAACGAGGACGGCCGCCTCTTCCCGGTGGACGGCTCGCACCCGCGGATCCTGACGCCGAGCACGCCGGACCTGGCGGAGCACTGGGCGCACAACACCAGCGTCGGCACCTGCCACTTCGACGAGCAGGGCCTCGAGGCCGCCTACCGCGCGCTCACCTCGCCGGTGATCGACAGCGCCGACGACCCGCGGCACCCGGAGCCGAACGACGGCAACCTCGGGTTCCTCCGCCGCGACGCGCACCTGTCGATGATCTTCGTCTCGGACGAGGAGGACGCCTCGGACCAGACGACGAACTTCTACTTCGCCGCCTTCCAGCAGCTGAAGGGCGCGCGCAACGACCACCTGCTCTCGATCCACGCCATCGTCGGTGACCCGAACACCGGCTGCAACGGCGCGGGCGGCAACGCCTCGGCCGGCGACCGCTACTTCGACATGGTCAGCCGCACCAACGGCGTCTTCCAGTCGATCTGCCAGGCCGACTGGGCGCAGGCGCTCGAGGACATCGGCGTCGGCGCCTTCGGCTTCAAGACCTGCTTCTTCCTCGGCAACCAGCCGGAGGACACCGACGGCAACGGGGTGATCTCCGAAGGGGAGCTCGAGGTCCGGCTCGACGGCCGCGCCACGCCGTCCACCGGCAACCAGGGCAACCGGCAGTGGGAGTACCGGGCGGACACCAACGCCGTCTGCTTCTACCCGCTCGCCGTCCCCGAGCCCGGCACCCAGATCGACGTCAGCTACCGCGTGGCCTGCCTCTAGGCCGGAGCGAACATGCACACGAAGAGCCTCCTCGCCCTCGCCGCCGTGCTCGTGCCCCTCGGGGCCGCGGCGCAGAGCCCGTACGAGCCGGTGCTCGTCCAGCCCCAGGCGTTCCAGCCGCTGCCGCTCCCGGGCGGCGGGCCGGTGACGGCCGTGGTCACCAGCTCCACGGACGACGGCTCCGCGGACGCGCTCGCGCTGCCGTTCCCGTTCGAGTTCCACGGGACCGTCTACAACACCATCAACGTCGGGACGAACGGCTACGCCACCTTCGGCGCCGACACCGGCGCGGTCGCCAACGCCCGGTCGCTCTCGAACCAGATCCTCCCGAGCGCCACGAACCCGAGCGGGCTCGTCGCGGTGTGGTGGGACGACCAGGTCTGTCCCGCCGGCAGCATCAACACCCAGGTCGTCGGCAGCGCGCCGGGCCGCACCTTCGTCGTCGAGTGGCGCTGCAACCGGTTCAGCACCGCCGCGAACACCTGGGAGGCGCAGCTCCACCTGGTGGAGGGCGCCTCGCTCATCCGCGTCGCCTACGGGAACCTCGTCTACAGCGGCGCCGGCACCCAGTGGACCGCGACGGTCGGCATCGAGAACCAGACCGGCACGATCGCCGCGACGCCGGCGCTCCCGGGGCCGGCTTGCACCAACACCTGCGCCGACGTGAACTGGCCGGCGCAGTCGATGCTCCAGTACGGCACGCCGGCGCAGGCCGAGCTGATCCCGAGCATCGAGGTGGTGTCGACCACCGCCGGCGCCGGCACGCTCGACGCCACCCTCCGGACCACCGTCCGCAACATCGGCCTCACGCCGGCGGCGAGCATCGGGTGGGAGCTCTTCGAGTCGACCGACGCGGTACTCGACGCGTCCGACACGCTCCTCGCCTCGCACCCCGCGGTGGAGTCGGTCGGCGCGCAGAGCACGGCGTCGTTCGACGACCCGATCACCGGGCCGCGGCCGCCGGGCACGACCTGGTACTGCGTCCGCATCGACCCGACGAACCTCGTCACCGAGGCGATCGAGGGCAACAACGTCGCCTGCCTGCTCGAGCCGCTGCTGGTCGGCATCGAGCTCTCGGGCTCGATCGCCGTCCCGCCGCTCGGCTCGCCGGGCGACACGCTCCCGATCGACGTCACCGTGCGCAACCGCGGCATCGATCCGAGCGGGCCGTTCCTCTACCGGATCTACCTCTCCGCCGACGCCACCCTCGACGGCGGGGACGTGATGCTGCACGAGGACACGCTCGACCTCGCCGGCGGCAGCACCTTCGCGGCGACGCTCGACCTGCTGGTGCCGATCAACCTGCAGGGCGACACGACCCGCGCCATCCTCGAGATCGACCCGGCCGGCGCCGTGGCCGAGCTCGACGAGGCGAACCAGGTCGCCGTCTCGCCGACCGCCGCCGACATGGTCCGGCCCGACATCCGCGTCTCGACGCTCTCGGTGGACCTCCCCGACGGCTGCTTCTTCGGCTCGCCGGTCGCGGTCGAGTACGAGCTCTGCAACGACGGCGGCGGCGCCGCCCGCAACTTCGCCACCGCGGTGTCGCTCTCCGACAACGCGGTGCTCACCATCTACGACCCGCAGGCGCTCGCGGTCCCCGAGAGCTGCCTCGGCGGCGACGCGTCGGCCTGCACCGACCTCGGCGGCGGCGCCCCGGTCTGCCACCTCGACACCTGCCACGCGCCGTGCGCCACCGACGCGGACTGCGGCGGCGACCTGCTCTGCCGCGAGGACCCGGCCTTCCCGGGCACGACCGCGTGCCAGGCGGTCGTCGAGGTCGGCGCCTGCGTCACCTACCGCCGCACCTTCGACCTGCCGGCCACCGACGGCTTCGGCGCCGCGCTCGAGGAGGGCACCTACTTCTTCGGCGTCCTCGCCGACTGGACCGACACCGTCTACGAGGACGACGAGGGCAACCAGCTCCGCCGGACCGAGGTCTCCTATCTCTGCCGCCACCCGGCGATGGACGTCGCGGCGGTCTCGCTGGTGGCGCCGCCGCGGCTCGCCGCCGGCGAGGCCGCGCCGGTGTTCCGGGTGGTCGAGAACCTCGGGATCGTCGGCGGCACCGCCTCCTACCGCTACTACCTCTCCTCGAACGAGATCGTCTCCGCCGAGGACATCCCGCTCGCGGTCGCCGGCGGCGCCGCCACCGTGGAGCTCGCGCGCGGCGCGCTCGACGAGCGCACCGACCTGGTGATCGTCCCCGGCGGGATCGCCGAGGGCGACTACTGGCTGGGCCTCGTCCTCGATCCCGACGGCGCCATCGACGAGCTCGACGAGTCGAACAACGTCGCCGTCGGCGTCGTGCCGGTCCACGTCGAGCCCTCCACGCTCCGCGTCGCCACCACCCGCCTCCCCGACGCCGTGGTCGGCCTGCCGTACGCGGTGCACGTGCTCGCCGCCGGCGGGCAGGGCGGCTTCGAGTTCTCGCTGCGCGGCGAGCCGCCGCCGGGGCTCTCGCTCGCGGCCGACGGCCTGCTCGGCGGTACGCCGCTCGCGGCGGGCGTGCACGCCCTCGAGGTCGAGGTCCGCTCGGCGGGCGCCGAGGCCTCCTCGGTGATCGCGCTCCGCATCCGGCCGCCGGCCGGGCCGCTCGCGGTCGCCACCGACGTGCTCCCGCCGGCGTACGTCGGCGTCCCGTACCTGGTGCCTCTCGCGGCCTCGGGCGGCGAGCCGCCGTACACCTGGACGATCGAGGGCGCGCTCCCCGCGGGCCTCGAGCTCCGCAACGGCGTGGTCGCCGGCGATCCTCGCGAGGCGGGCGAGCCCGTCGCCTTCGTGGCGTACGTCACCGACGCCGCCGGCACCGTCGCCTCGGCCCCCCTCGAGCTCCAGGTGGTCCAGGCCGCCGACCTCTCGGTGTCGACGTCGCGCCTGCCCGAGGGCGAGCTCGGCCAGCCGTACCTCGGCTGCGCGTCCGCCACCGGCGGCGACGGCAGCTACGCCTGGACCGTCGACCCGGCGACCGCGCCCCCGGGCCTCGCGCCGCTCGCGGGCTCCGCCTGCCTCGAGGGCACGCCGCTCGCCTGCGGCACCTTCACCGTCTCGGTGTCGGTCGCCGACGGCGCCGGCCTCTCCGACGCCGCCGAGCTCCCGCTCACCGTCTTCTGCGACGACGTGGCGCTGCGCACCGGCTCGCTCGACGCCGTCCACCGCGGCGACGTCGTCGACGTGGCGCTCGAGGCCAGCGAGGAGGGCGTCACCTTCCGCCTCGCCACCGGCCGCCTGCCGAAGGGCCTCGGCCTCTCCGAGGACGGGCGCATCTCCGGCACCGTCGCCGAGGACGCCGCCTTCGGCGTCCACGCGTTCGCCGTCGAGCTCGAGGGCGCCCAGGGCGGCCGCGGCCTCGCCGCGCTCTCGCTCGAGGTGCTCGCCGAGCCGGCGCCGCCGGTCACCATCACCGAGATCGAGCCGCCCTCCGGCGGCTGCGGCTGCGCGGCCGACGCGTCCGCCCCTGGCTTCGGCGCGCTCGCGGTCGGCCTCCTCGCCCTCGCGCGGCTCCTCCGGGGCCGCCGCGCCCTCGCGGCCGCGGCGCTCCCGGCGCTGGCGCTGCTCGCGCCGGCCGCCGCGCTGGCGCAGGGCTCGCCGTACTCGATCTCCACCTTCTCGGCGCCCTACCAGCCGCTGGCGGCGCCGCTCCCGGTGCCTTCGTCCGGTTCGGCCCATTTGTAG
>CAZDGH010000168.1:0-3627 GCA_964504805.1 uncultured Myxococcales bacterium
GGCGGCTGCACCGGCTCGACCTCGGGGACGTCGGCGCGGCCGCACTGCCGCGCCGCCTCCTCGGCGATCTTCCGCCACCGCCGCAGGCGCTCCTCGGCCTTCTCCGGCGCGAGCCTAACCACGCAGCGCTCGAGCGCGAGCGGGACGATCCGCGCGGCGCCGAGCTCGGTGGCCTTCTGGAGCACGAGCTCGAGCTTGTCGCCCTTCGGCAGCCCCTGGGCGATGGTGATCGGCGGCGCCGCCGGCACCGGCCGCGGCGGCCCGAGGTCGAGCTCGACCGCGCCCTCCTCGACCGCGCGCACCGTCCCGTCGCGGGTCGTGCCCTCCCCGTCGAAGAGCTCGACGAGCTCGCCGGGACGCACCCGGAGCACGCGGCCGAGGTAGTGCGCGGCGTCGCCGTCGAGGCGGGCCACGTCGCCCGCGAGCCGGGCCACGTCGACGCGGAGGCGCTTCACGTCACCTCGCGAGCGCGAGCAGCGCCCACTCCCCCTCGACCTTCCGCCCCGTCGAGCGCAGCCCGCGGGCGAGGTACGCCGCCTCCACCTCGTCGGCCTGCGGCACGAGGATGCCGGAGAGGAGCAGCGTCCCGCCCGGCGCCACGCGATCGGCGATCGGCGCCGCCAGCTCCACCAGCGTGTTGGCGAGGATGTTGGCGAGCACGAGGTCGAAGGTGCCGGGGAGCTCCTCCACCGGCGTCGCCGACGCCTCGATCGACGGGCAGCCGTTCTTCCCGGCGTTCTCCGCCGCGACCTGCACCGCCAGCGGGTCGTTGTCGATCATCACCGTGCGGCCGGCGCCGAGCTTCTTCGCGGCGATGGCGAGGACGCCCGAGCCGCAGCCGACGTCGAGCACCGTGGCGCCCGGCTTCGCCGCCAGCGCCTCGACGACGCCGCGCAGGCAGAGCAGCGTGGTCGCGTGGCCGCCGGTGCCGAACGCCATGCCGGGCTCGATCACCACCGCCACCGAGCCCGGCGGCGGCGGCTCCCACGGCGGCAGCACCCAGAGCGCGCCGCCGGCGTGCACCGGCTTGAAGTGCAGCTTCCAGGTCTCCGCCCAGGCCTCGTCGGGCAGCGTCGCCACGCCGAGCCGCACCTCCGCCCCGTCGGCGAGCGCGGCCACGCCGTCGCGGACGCGGGCGCCGATCGCCTCGCCGTCGGCGTCGCCGCCGAAGAAGCCGACCACCACCGCGCGGCCGTCCGGCGGCGGCTTCATGCCCGGCGGCGGGAGCACCTCGTGATCGCGGATCTCGACGCCGCTCGCCTCCTCCTCGTGGAGGAGGAAGCTCGCGTGCTCGGAGAGCGCCTCGGGGACGTCCAGGGTGACGGCGACGTAGCTCACGCGGTCCCCGTCGGCGCCGGGGTGACGATGGCGAGCACGCTCCGGTCGGGGTCGAGGTACCGCTTCGCCACCGCGTGGACCTCGGCGGCGGTCACCGCCTCGATGCGCGGCGCGTACTTCTGGTAGGCGTCGGCGCCGAGGCCGTAGGCCTCGTCGAGCGCGAGCACCGCGGCGCGCGAGGCGTTCTTCTGCAGGCCGATGGCGTGGCTGCCGACGAGGTAGCGCCGCGCCCGCGACAGCTCCTCCTCGGGGATCTCGCCGTCGACGACCTTGCGGAGCTCGGCGTGGATCCCCTCGATCGCGGCCTCCACCTTCTCGGGCGAGCAGCCCATGTAGACGGCGAAGTAGCCGGGATCGAGGCCCTCGAGGTTGAACGCCGTCACCGAGTACGCCATCGAGCGCTTGTCGCGGAGCTCGGTGAAGAGCCGCCCGCCCTGCCCCGCGAGCACGCTGGCGAGGACCTCGAGCGGGTAGCGCTCCGCGTCGCCGACCCGCGCGCCCTGGAACCCGAGCACGAGGTGCGCCTGCTGCTTCTGCATCCGCCGCTCGGCGCGCCGGGGCGACGAGGGCGGCGGCTCGACGGCCACCGCCGGCGGCGTCGCGCCGCTGCCCCGCGGCAGGTCGCCGAAGAGCTCGTCGGCGAGGGCGAAGGCGTGCTCCGGCGCCACGTCGCCGACGACCGAGACGACCAGACCCTCGGGGCCGTTGCGCGCGAGCCACGCCGACAGCTCGGCGGGCCCGAGCGCCGAGACCGACGCCTCGGTGCCGAGCGGGTCGAGGCGGTACGGGTGCTCGGTGTAGAGCGTCTTGGCGAAGAGGTCGAAGGCGCAGCCCGACGGGTTGTCCTCGCGGGCGCGGATCTCGTGCAGCTGCGCCTGCCGCTCGCGCTCCACCTCGGCCTCGCGGAACGCCGGCTCGAGCAGGCACTCCGCGAACAGCCGGAAGCTCGGGTCGAAGCTCTTCGCCAGGAAGTCGCCGCGCAGGCCGAAGGAGTTCTTCCCGGCGTTCCCGACGATCGACGCCGCCAGCTCGTCGGAGCGCGCCGCCACCTCGCGGGAGCTCCTCCGCTTCGTGCCCTTGTTGAGCAGCCGCGCCATCAGGTGGTGCACGCCGGCGACGCCGTCGTCCTCGAAGCGGAGGCCGCCCGGCCACACCGCCCGCGCCGCGACCAGCGGCACCGCGGGCTCGGGCTTCACCAGCACGGTGACGCCGGAGCGGAGCGTCTCGCGGAAGATGCCGCCCGGCCCGGGCTCGTGGCGCCGGCCGCTGCGCTTCGGCGCCGCCGCCTCGGCGACGGACGGCGCCGCGGCGAGCGAGGTGCGGGGCCGCGCCCGCGCGTCGGCGTCGAGCTCGGCGGCGATCGAGAGGAGCCGCTCCTCGGTGACGGTGGCCTCCGGCGGCGCCAGCGACACCATCGAGAGCCGCTCGCCGCGCAGGTACCGGCCGGCCGCGGCGCGCAGCTCCTCCACCGTGGTCTCGCGGACGCGCCGGTAGTACTCGGCCTCGAACGAGAGCGAGCCGGCGACGGTCTCGAAGAAGCCGAGCTTCCGCGCCATCCCCTGCACGGTCTCGCGCTGCCAGATCGCCTCGGACTCGAGCATGTGCTTCGCGACCGCGAGCTCCTGCGCGGACACGCCCTCGTGGCGGAGGCGGTACACCTGCCGGAGCAGCTCGCGCGTCGCGTCCTCGAGCTGCTCGGGCCGGAGCGTGGCGCCGGCGACGAGCAGGCCCGGATCCCGCGGGGTGTAGGCGTAGGCGTAGACGTCCTTGACCAGGCGCCGCTCGCGCTTCACCTCGAGCACGAGCCGCGAGGCGTCGCCCTGCCCGAGGATCATCGCGCAGAGGTCGAGGGCGGCGAGGTCGTCGTGGCGCACGTCGGGCACGTGCCAGGCGAGCGCGAGGTGCGCCTCCTTCACCGGCTCGCGCACCACCCTGGCGCGGGCCGCCGACTGCTCCGGCTCCGGCGTCCGCGGCGGCAGGCCGGGGTGCCTGCCCGAGGCCGGGCCCCAGCGCGCCTCGATCCGGCGGAGCGCGTCGGCGGGATCGACGTCGCCGACGACGACCAGGGTGATGTTGTCCGGCGTGTAGTGGCGCCGGTAGAAGGCGAGCACGTCGTCGCGGCGGAAGCTGCGGACGCTCTCCTCGTAGCCGATCACCGGCCGCCGGTACGGGTGCGCCTCGTAGGAGAGGCCGAACAGCTCGCGCGACACCTTGCGCGAGGGGGAGTCGGCCGAGCGCTTGATCTCCTCGCAGACGACCTCGATCTCGCGGGCGAGCTCGGCGGGATCG
>CAZDGH010000168.1:3637-11922 GCA_964504805.1 uncultured Myxococcales bacterium
ATCGAACGCCGCCTCGAGCACCGCGTCGGAGAGCACGTCGAGGCCCTCCTCGAAGAACCGCGAGGCGAGCACCAGGTGGTAGACGGTCTGGTCGAACGAGGTCCAGGCGTTGATCTCGCCGCCGCGCGCCTCGACGTCCCGGGCGATCTCGCCCGGCCCGCGGCGCGACGTGCCCTTGAACAGCATGTGCTCGTGCAAGTGCGCGAGCCCCACCTCGCCCGCCGTCTCGTCGGCGCTGCCCACCTTCACCCACGCCTGGAGCGCGACCACCGGGGCCGCACGGACCTCCTCGACGACGACCGTCAGTCCGTTTCCGAGCACGTGGCGCAAGCGGGCCTCCCGAGGTGATGCACGGGTTCTACGACGCAGGAACCGCCCGCGCCACCGCCGCGCGCGCCCCCGCCGGACGGCGGTGCGAGCGGCCCGCGCGGGAGGGGACTTCTTTGCGGCGGCCAGCCCGGCGGTGCTACGCTCGCGCCGCCTTCGTCACGAGTTTCGGGGGTTTACCCGGTGGAGAAGCGGGTCCTCCTCATCGACTCCGATCCGGTCTTCACGGACCAGGTGTCGAGGAGCTTCCAGGCTGCCCAGGTGGCGGTGACCATCGTCTCCGACGACGGCCAGGCGATCACGAAGGCCAAGAGCGCGCGCCCGGACCTGATCGTCCTCGCCGACCTCCCCGACCGGAACATCTTCGCCGTCTGCAACCGGGTGAAGCGCACCGCGGGCCTCGCCGAGGTCCCGATGGTGCTCCTCTGCGCCGAGACGACGGAGCAGGCGATCGAGGCGCACCGCACCTCGCGCACGCCGGCGGAGGGCTACCTCCAGAAGCCGATCGGACCCGACGACCTGCTCGCGAGCCTGCGGCGGTGGCTCGGCGACGTCGCGCTGCCGCAGGGGACGATCCTCCCCGACGACGACGAGGCGGCGCTGCCGGGGATCGACGACGACGAGGTGATCATCCCCACGGTGACGGTGACGCCGCTGCCCGGCCCGGGCGCGGCGCCGTCACCTGCCCCGCCGCCCGCCGCCGGGCCGCCACCGCCGATGCCGAAGGCCGCGCCGCCGCCGATGCCGAAGGCCGCGCCGCCGCCGATGCCGAAGTTCTCGTCGGGCGGCACCGGCGCCGCGCGGCTCGCGCCGGGCGGCCCCGCCGCGGGCGCAGCTTACAAGCCCACGCCCGATCCGTTCGCCGACGCCGGCCCCGAGCCCCGGCCGCCGATGGCGGGCTCGCCGGAGGAGAAGCTCAAGTTCTTCCGCGACCGGGTGAAGGCGAAGGACGATCTCATCCAGCGCGCGCGCACGCTCTGGGCCGAGCGCGAGGAGCACCTCCGCTCGATGCAGATCATGCTCGCGGGCCTGACCCACGAGCTCGCCTCCGAGAAGGAGGCCCGGATCAACGAGGCGAACGGCCTCGCCGCCGAGCTCGACCAGAAGAGCGGGCGGCTCCTGGAGCTCGAGCGCGTCTCCGCGCAGCAGGCGCAGGAGCTCGCCGCGCTCTCGGCCCGCGCCGGCGGCGCCGAGGAGAAGCTCGCCGACGCCGACGCCCGGGCGAAGAGCCTCTCCGAGGTGCTCAACGACTCGCTCAGGGAGCGCGAGCTCTCCGACAAGGCGTGGAGCGCCCGGGTCGCCGAGGCCGAGAAGGTCGCCGGCGAGGCGCAGGCCGAGCTCGAGGGCCTGCGCGCCGCGAAGGCGCAGCTCGACCAGGCGCTCGAGGCCGCGGTGCTCGAGGTCCGCGAGCTGAAGACGCAGCTCGCCGGCGAGCAGGCCCGCGCCGCCGGCCTCGCCCAGGACCTCGAGGACGGCCGCAAGGATCTCGAGGCGCAGACCACGAAGCTCCGCGAGGAGCTCGAGGGCGAGCTGCACGCGGTCAAGCTCGAGGCCGAGAGCCGCCGCCGCTCGCTCGAGCAGGAGCTCGACGCCACCCGCGGGCGGCTCGAGGACGAGCTCGCCGAGGTCCGCGGCGAGCTCTCCGCCAAGGTCGCGGAGCTCGAGGGCGAGCTCGCCGCCACCCGCGAGGAGGCCGGGCAGCGGTCGCTCGAGCTCGAGGACGCGCGCGCCAAGCTCGACGACCTCGCCTCGCGGCTCCGCGACGCCGAGGCCCGGTCCGAGGGTCAGGGCCAGGAGGCGTCGGCGCTGCGCGAGCAGCTCGCGGCGCGAGACCGCGAGGCGGCGGCGCTCCGCGGCGAGCTGGAGAAGGCGCACGAGCGCGCCGTCGCCGTCGCCAAGGACCAGGAGGCGGCGCGGGAGAAGCTGATCGCCGAGGGCCGGCAGCGGATCGCCGAGGCGGAGCAGCGGGCGCAGGCCGCGGCCGGGCAGGCGACGGAGGCCGGGCAGGTGGCGAAGCGCGAGGTCGAGGCGGCGAGGGCCGCGGTCGCCGAGCGCGAGGTGGCGCTGGCCGATCGCAAGCGCGAGGCCGACGGGCTCCGTGCCGAGCTCGACCAGGTCCTCGCCCGGATCGCCGAGCGCGATCACCAGCTCGAGCAGGCGAAGAAGGCCGCCGCCGACCTGAAGGCGAAGGCGGAGAAGGCCCAGAAAGAGCTCGCCGCCCGCACCGCCGAGGCGGAGTCGCTGAGGGCCACCGCCCAGACCGCCGGCGGGAGCGCGGCGACGCTCAAGGAGCAGCTGGCCCAGAAGGAGGCGGCGCTCGCGGAGGCGAAGACCGCGCTCGGCCAGCGCGACGCCGCCCTCGCCGAGGTGCGCGCCACCCTGCAGCAGCGCGAGAAGGAGGGCGTCGCCGCGCAGGGCGTCGCCACCGAGCTCTCCCAGGCCAGGGCGGCGCTGTCGAAGGCCGAGGCCGAGAAGAAGCAGCTCGAGGCGCAGCTCCAGAAGGCGAAGGCCGCGCCGGCCGCCGGCGGCGGCGACGCCGCGCTGCGCTCGCAGATCGGCGAGCTCGAGAAGCAGCTCGCCGGGCTCCGCGACCAGGCCGCGACGTACAAGGGCGATCGCGACAAGGCGGCGGCGGCGTACGAGCGCGCCCGCGAGGAGGCCGCGCGCCACCGCCGCGCGCTCGAGCGCCTCGGCGGCGGCGGCGCGCCCGGCGGCGGCGGCGCGGATCCGGCCGAGCTGGAGCGGCTCAAGGCGGAGGTGGTGGCCGCGAACGCGGACCGCGAGCGCATGCAGGACGAGCTCGCCGCGCAGATCGCCACCATCGCCGGCGACCTCGCGGCGAAGGACTCGGAGCTGCAGAGCGGCAAGCGGAAGCTCGCGCAGCTCGAGCAGGCGGCGCAGAAGCTCAAGGCCGAGCGCGACCGGCTCAAGGCCGCCGAGGGCCAGCTCGCCCAGGCGACGATGACCCTGCAGCAGCTGCGCGCCGACCAGGAGCGCACGCGGACGGAGCACCGGACGCAGCTCGAGCAGCTCGAGAAGCGCTTCGCCGACCAGCTCACCAAGGTGGCGGGCGGCGGCGACACCGAGGTCGCCCTGGCGCTGCGGCAGCGGATCGTCGAGCTGCAGAACGAGAAGAAGGCGCTCGAGGCGAAGAACTCCGAGCTCGCCGCCGCGGCCGCGGGAGCGTCCGGCGGCAGCAAGGCGGAGGTCGAGCGCCTCGCCGGCGAGGTCGAGGACCTCACCAGCGAGAACGAGTTCCTGCAGACCGAGGTCGACCGCTACGCGAAGCAGGTGCAGGAGCTCGTCCGCGAGAAGGCGGCGGCCGACGGCATCGACGCCGATCGCACGGTCGAGATCACGTTGCGGAAGTAGCCGGGACGCGGATCGGTTCGGAACGCGTGGGAGAAAGCGCCGCGATGGAGGCCTCGCGCTTCGGCGTCTACGTCCACTTCCCGTACTGCCTGTCGAAGTGCAGCTACTGCGACTTCGCCTCGGTGGCCGCGGAGCGGATCCCGCACCGGCGCTACGCGGCGGCGATCGTCCGCGAGCTCGAGCGGCGCGCCGGGGAGCACGGGCGGCCGCCGTCGGGCGTCGAGTCGCTCTACTTCGGCGGCGGGACGCCGTCGCTCTGGGATCCCGGCTGCGTCGAGGAGGTGATCGGCGCGGTCGATCGCCTCTTCGGGATCGCCGCCGGCGCCGAGGTCACCCTGGAGGCGAACCCGGGCGCCTCCGACGCCAGGCACTTCCGCCGCCTCTTCGAGGCGGGCGTACGCCGGCTCTCGATCGGCGTGCAGTCGTTCCACCCCCGCTCGCTGGCGGCGCTCGGGCGCCGGCACACCGGGAGCGAGGCGCTCGCCGCGGTGGACAAGGCGCGCGAGGCGGGCTTTCAGGACCTCTCCATCGACCTCATCTTCGGCGCGCCCGGGCAGACGCCGGGCATGGCGCGGGCCGACGCCGAGAAGGCGGCGGAGCTCGGCGTCCCGCACGTGTCGTTCTACGGCCTCACCCTCGAGGGCCTCGCCGAGGACGTGCGGCTCGCCAAGGAGGTGCGCCGCGGCCGGGTCGAGGTGCCCGACGACGCCGCGCAGTCGAGGATGGGCGGAGAGGTCCGGGCGATCCTCGAGGCCGCGGGCCTGGCCCGCTACGAGATCTCGAACTTCGCCAGGCCCGGCCACGCGTCGCGGCACAACCGGCTCTACTGGCTCGGCCGCTCCTGGGCCGCGGCGGGCTGCGGCGCCCACGGCTTCCGCCGGACCGCGGGCGGCGGCGGCGTCCGCTACGGGAACCCCCGCAAGCCCGAGGCGTACCTGGCGGCGGTCGAGGCCGGCGGCGCGCCGGAGGTGGAACGCGAGGAGCTCGACCCCGCGGCGCTGTTCTCCGAGCGGCTCTTCCTCGGCCTCCGCCTGGTCGGCGGCTTCGACCTCGCGGTCGCGGCGGCGGAGACGGTCGGCGCCGTGCCGGTCGCGACCCTGGCGGCGGTGGACGGCCTCGCCCGACAGGGCCTCCTCGTCCGCGAGGGCACGCGCCTCCGCTGCACCGAGCGCGGCCTCGACTTCCACTCCGAGGTCGCGGTGCGCCTCCTCCCCGACGAGCCGGCCCGCCTCCCGGTGGTGGCGTGACCGCCCTCGGGCGCCGGGCGTTCCTCGCGGGGAGCGCCGCGCTCCTCGCCGGCTGCCACCGGCTGGCGCGGCCGCCTCCGCCGGCGCACCGGATGTCGGATCGGGCCCGGGCGCTCCTCGCCCGCGCCGCCGAGGGCATCGACCCGGCCCGGGCGATCGACGTCCACGTGCACCTCGCCGGCCTCGGCACCGGCGGGGCCGGCACCTGGGTCTCGCCGAAGATGCGCGCGCCGCTGCCGCACCCGGCCGCGCACTTCCGCTTCGCCGTCTACGCCACCGCCGCCGGCGTCGAGGACCTCTCCCGGGCCGACGAGCAGTGGGAGGCGACGCTGGTGCGCCGCGCGAGGACCTCGCGGCCTCGGCGGCGCCACGTGATCCTCCCGTTCGACCTCGCCCATCGCGAGGACGGCACGCCCGATCGCGACGCCAGCGAGTTCCACGTCTCGAACGACCACGCCCTCTCGGTGGCGGCGCGGCACCCCGACCTCTTCCTCCCGGCCTGCTCGATCCACCCCTACCGCAAGGACGCCCTGGCCGAGCTCGAGCGCGTGGCCGAGCGCGGCGCGGTGCTGGTGAAGTGGCTGCCGGCGGCGATGCGGATCGACCCGTCCTCGCCTCGCTGCCGGGCGTTCTACGAGCGGATGGCCGCGCTCGGGCTGCCGCTGCTCACCCACGCCGGCGAGGAGAAGGCGGTCGAGTCCGACGAGGCGCAGCACCTCGGGAACCCGCTCCTCCTCCGGGTGCCGCTCGACGCCGGCGTGAAGGTGATCGTCGCCCACTGCGCGAGCCTCGGCGAGAGCGAGGACCTCGACGCGCCGGGCCGCGCCGTGCCGAACCTCGACCTGTTCCTCCGCCTCGCCGGGGACGGCCGCTACCGCGACCGGCTCTGGGGCGAGCTGTCGGCGCTGACGCAGTACAACCGCTGCCGGGCGCTGGTGCCGATCCTGCTCCGCGAGGAGCTCCACGACCGGCTCGTCGACGGCAGCGACTACCCGCTCCCGGCGATCGACGCCCTGCTCCGCACCGGCACCCTCGAGCAGCTCGGCCTCGTCGACCGCGAGGAGCGGAGGCTGCTCAACGAGGTGAACCGGCACAACCCGCTCGCCTTCGACCTGGCGGTGAAGCGGACGGTGCGGATCGAGGCGGGCGGGAAGACCTTCCGCCTGCCGCCGCGGGCGTTCACCGCGCCGCGGGGGCTCTTGCCGGGGGTGTAGCGGGGAGCTCGAGCACGAGCTCCGTCCGCTGCGCCGCGTCCACGAGCGAGATGAACCGCGCGAGCTCCGGGTAGCGCTCGGGCGGCACGCGGCCGCGCTCGAGCGCGAGCTCGTCGGCGACGCGCACCGTCGCGCCCTCGACCGAGGCCGAGCGGCGGTAGCGACCCCACGGCGTCGCCTCGTCGAGGGTCCCCGCGCCGCCGGCGACGCGGCTCCCCGGCGGGATCGAGAGCGACACCTCGGCGCGCACGCGATCCGGCGCCGCGAGCAGGAGCGGCGTCTCGCGCTTGCCCCGGGTCAGGTAGCGGCGCCCGAGGTTCGCCGCGAAGAACGCGAGGTCCACCGCGACCTTCCCGTCGCCGACCTCGCGGGCGAAGGCGGGGACGCGGATCCGGTAGGCGAGCTCCACCGGCGTGCCCGGCGGGCCCTCGGTCTTCACCTCGAGGCCGTCGAGGACCACGCCCTTGAACGATCGTGCCAGCGCGGCCTCGATGCGCTGGGCGCGGGTGGTGGCGTCGAGCTCCGAGAGCGACTCGCGCGCCGAGGCGGCGTCGAAGCCGAAGAACCGCTCGGTGCCGCGGGCCACCAGCGAGCCGTCGGCGGCGAGGGTGGCCTCGAGCGTCACCTCGCGGCGGTCCTCCCCGGGATCCGCGATCGGCGTCACCGTCTCGAGCGGCGGCCCGCCGCCGGGTCCGGCGAGGAGCCACGCCGGCGCGCCCTGGGCGATCGAGGGGAGGCGGCCGAACGGCGCCCAGCGCACGGCGGGGTCGAGCCAGATCAGGCTTCCCTCGGCGTCTCCCTCGACCGCGAGCACGAGGTAGGCCCAGCGCTCGTAGCTCGGGAAGCGGAACGGCGCCGGGTCGTCGAGGAACGTGCGGACCGCCGCGAAGCGGCTCTCGATCCCCACCGCGCGCAGCGCGCCCTTGAGCAGGACGAGCCGGTTGCCGCGCCGGGCGGCGAGCACGTGCGAGGCCGGGGCCGCGTGGGAGCGATCGCGGCCGGGGATCGCCTCCATCACCGCGGCGTAGAGCGCGCGGATCACCGCCTCCCGCGAGGGGTCGGCGAGCTTCGCCTTCACGCCCTTCGCCCAGGTGGCGAGCTCGAGCGAGGTGTCGGCGTCCTCGGCGACGCCGTCGGCGTAGGCCCAGGCGACGCGGTCCTCGCCGGCGCCGGCGCCGGCCTGCACCCACGGCAGGTACTCGGAGCGGCCGGGCGCCCGCGGCTCGGAGACGAGGGCGGGGACGTCGGAGGCCCGCAGCGTCACGGTGCGGAAGCCGTCGGCCTCGACCGGCGCCGGCGGCGCGGCGCCGAGGTGCGCGTCGAGCTCGAGGCCGGCGGCGGCCTCGGCGCGGACCACGTAGATCGACTCGAGGAGCGGCACGTCGGCGACGCGGAAGAAGAACGGCGTCGCCGACCAGCCGGGGACGACCGGCGCCCGCGAGGGGATCGGCGCGAGGTACTCGATCTCGACGAAGTCGCCGACCTCGAGGCCGGGGAGCGAGATCGCGTCCTTCTCGACGATCGTCTCGGGCTCGAGGATCCGGCCGTCGCGCTTCACGGTGCGCAGATTGAGCGGCTCGGCGCCCTGCGGGAGCCGCGCCTCGCCGTGCTCGTCGATCCCCCGCTTGTCGAGCACCTGCGTCACGGTGTGCACCCGCTCCACCGCGGAGCCGTCGGCGTAGGCCTCGACCGCGCCGAAGTCGAGGAGGATCACCGCCGCGGTGTCGTGCGCCGTCCTGCCGGAGGCCTGGTAGGCGCGGATCGCCTCGAGGCCGTCGCGCGACACGTCCGAGAGCACGTCCTTCCCGGGCGGCAGGAGCGCGCGGCGGAGCGCGAGGTCGGCGCCGTCGAGGGAAAGGGCGCGGCGCCGCGCCTCCCGCGCGCCCTCGGCGTCACCGGCGCGGTCGAGCAGCTCGGCGCGGCGGCGCGGCAGGGACGCGGTGAGGGGGAACCGCGGCTCGAGCGACGCGACCAGCTTCGCCGCCTCGGCCGGCGCGCCGGCGGCGAGCAGCGTGTCGGCGACCTCGAGCACCGGCTCCGGCCGCGCCGGCTGCCGCGCGGCGATCCCGCGGAAGAGCGCGAGCGCCTCGTCGTGCTGCCCGCGCTCGCGGAGGAGCCGGCCGAG
>CAZDGH010000169.1:0-4415 GCA_964504805.1 uncultured Myxococcales bacterium
GATCGTTGCGTTCTGGATGAGCACGTTGTTCCCGGTGTTCTGGATCACCATCGGGACACCGACGGCATTGCTCAGCGCCCCTTCGGAGATCAGGTTGCCGCCGGTCGAGACGTTGACCGCCTGGTTGTCGGCAACCACGCCGCGCAGCTTCATGTCGTTCACGGACGTGCCGCCGCGGCTGACCGACAACGCGTGCGGGCTCAGTCGACGCCCCTTTATCAGGCTGCCCGGGCCGGCTCGATCCGGCGCCGGCTTCACCTCCAAGGTAGCCGCCGGCACGGCTTCGGGGGTCGTGTCCGACTGAGCGCGAACTCCATCGCTCCAGGACAACGCCGACATGAGAACCAACCCGAGCGTGGCCGCAAACGCGCGTATAGCCATGACTGCTCCTGTGTCAGCCAGGGTGGTGGGGGGGGGGGGGGCCCCGGGGGCCCCCCCCCCCCCCCCCGAAGGGGACGCCGATCGAGGGCCTCACCGACGGCGACGGCGTCCACCGCGCCACGGTGGAGCTGCCGGCGCCGATCGAGCGGCCGCTGGTGCTGCAGGCGGCGGCGACGGTCACCGACGTGAACCGCCAGACCTGGACGGCGCAGGCCTCGACGCTGGTGCACCCGGCGAAGCTCTACGCCGGCCTCCGCGCCGAGAAGGCCTTCGTCGATCCGGGACGGCCGATCCGCGTCGAGGCGATCGCGGTCGATCTCGAGGGGAAGCCGCAGCCCGGCGTCGCCGTCGAGGTCACCGCCACGCGCCTGGTCTGGTCCGCCGGCGGCAAGCTCGACCGCGTGGAGCCGCGGAGCTGCACCATCACCTCGGCAACGGCGCCGGCGGGCTGCGAGCTGCCCACGGCCGGCGGCGGCGGCCGCCACGAGCTGGTGGCGAAGCTCACCGACGCCGACGGCCGCACCACCACCACCCAGCTCTGGGTCCTCGAGGCCGGCGAGAAGCAGCCGCCGTCGCGGACGATCACCGAGGAGCCGGTGACGCTCGTGCCCGACCGGAAGGAGTACGCGCCCGGCGACGTGGCCAAGGTGCTGGTGCTCGCGCCGTTCTCGCCGGCCGAGGCGCTCGTCAGCGTGCGCCGCTCCGGCGTGCTCCGCACCGAGCGCCGCCGGATCGAGGGCGGCAGCTCCACGGTCGAGGTGCCGATCGAGGAGGGCCACGTCCCGAACGTGATCGTCGCCGTCGAGCTCGTCGGCGCGGCGCCGCGCACCCGCGACGACGGCACCGTCGATCCGAAGCTGCCGAAGCGCCCGGCGTTCGCCGCGGGGCAGCTCTCGCTGCCGGTGCCGCCGAAGGGCCGCGCCCTCGCCCTCGCGGTGAAGCCCGAGGCCGACGAGGTGGAGCCCGGCGCGAAGGTGCCCGTGGCCCTCGAGGTGAAGGACGCGAAGGGGCGGCCGGTCGCGAACGCCGAGCTCACCGTCGCCGTCGTCGACGAGTCGGTGCTCGCGCTCACCGGCCACCGCTGGCCCGACCCGCTCTCGTACTTCCACCCGGGGCGGGGCGACGGCGCCAGCACGCGTCGCAACCGCGCCGAGGTGGTGCTGCCCGACCCGACCGCCATCCCGGAGCCCCCGCCCATGGCGCAGGCCGAGGCGCCCGGGTACGCGAACGGCGGGTCGCGGAACGGCAAGGGCTCTCCGAGGAAGAAGGCGGCGATGGAGAGCAAGGAGCTGATGATCACCGGCGCGGCGCCGCCGCCGCCCGCGCCCGACGGCGCGACGCCGATCAAGACCCGCACCGGCTTCTCGCCCCTCGCCGCCTGGGCCGGCGCGGTGCGCACCGGCGCCGACGGCAAGGCGACGCTGCCGGTGGAGCTGCCCGACTCGCTGACGCGGTGGCGCGTCCTCGCCGTCGCCGCCGCCGGCGACGCGAGCTTCGGAGGCGGCGAGGCCACGGTGACCGCGCGGCTGCCGCTGATGGTGCGGCCGTCGCCGCCGCGCTTCCTCCGCTACGGCGATCGGCTCGAGCTGCCGGTGGTGGTGCAGAACCAGACCGCCGCGCCGCTGGTGATCGAGGTCGCCGCCCGCGGCGCCGGCGTCGCCCTCGACGGCCCGCCGGGCTTCCGGGTGCAGGTGCCCGCCCGCGACCGGGTGGAGGTGCGGCTCCCGGCGCGGGTCGAGCACGCCGGCGAGGCGAAGCTGCAGGTCGCCGCCGCCAGCGGGCGCCACGCCGACGCCGCGCAGCTCTCGCTGCCGATCTACGGCCCGCCGACCGCCGAGGCGTTCGCGCTCTACGGCGCCATCGAGGAAGGGCAGGGCGCGCTGGCGATCCCGGTCACCGTGCCCGGCGACGTGCAGCCCGGCTTCGGCGGCCTCGAGGTGACGACCGCCTCCACCGAGCTCGCCGGCCTCACCGACGCGGTGCTCTACCTCGCGCGCTACCCCTTCGAGTGCACCGAGCAGCTCGCCTCTCGCGTGCTGGCGATCGCGGCGCTGCGCGACGTGCTCACGGCCTTCGGCGCCGAGGGGCTCCCGCCGCCGGACGAGCTGGTCGCGGCGGTGCAGAAGGACGTGGCCGCGCTCGCCTCGCGGCAGCGCTGGGACGGCGCGATGGGCCTCTGGGGCCGCGACGACCGCGACTTCCCCTGGGCCACCGTCCACGCGATCCACGCGCTCGCCCGCGCGAAGGCGAAGGGCTTCGACGTGCCCGACGAGGCGCTCGAGCGCGGGCGCCGCTACCTCCGGGAGCTCGACGCCAAGATCCCGAAGGACGTCTCGAAGGCGTCGCGCCGCACGCTCCTCGCCTACGGCCTCTCGGTCCGGGCGCGGCTCGGCGACCGCGATCCGGCCCGGGCCCGCGCCCTCGTCGCCGAGGGCGGCAAGGAGCTGCCGCTCGAGGCCGCCGGCTTCGTGCTCCCGATCCTCGCCGCCGACCCCGGCTCGAAGGCCGACGCCGCCGAGCTGCGCCGCCGCATCGGCAACGCGGTCTCGGAGACCGCCGCCGCCGCGCACTTCGTCACCAGCTACGAGGACGGCGCCCACGTGCTGATGCACTCGGACCGCCGCGCCGACGGCGTGCTCCTCGAGGCGCTGCTCGAGGTCGACCCGTCCGACGAGCTGCTCCCGAAGCTCGTCCGCGGCCTCCTCGGACACCGCAAGGCCGGCCGCTGGTCCACGACCCAGGAGAACGCCTTCGTGCTCCTCGCCCTCGACCGCTGGTTCGCGGTGAAGGAGAAGGAGACGCCGGACTTCGTGGCGCGGCTCTGGCTCGGCGAGCGCTTCGCCGGAGAGGCGCGGCACGCCGGCCGGAGCGCGGAGCGCAAGCACCTCGAGGTGCCGATGGCGTCGCTCCTCGGCGGCGCGCGCGAGCTCACCCTGGCGAAGGCGGGGAAGGGACGGCTCACCTACCGGCTCGGGCTCCGCTACGCGCCGACGTCGCTCTCGCTCGAGGCGCTCGACCGCGGCTTCGCGGTGGAGCGCACCTACGAGGGCGTCGACGATCCCGCCGACGTCCGCCGCGATCCCGACGGCACCTGGCACGTGAAGGCCGGCGCCCGCGTCCGGGTGCGCGTCACCATGGTGGCGCCGGGGCGCCGCGTCCACGTCGCGCTGGTGGACCCGCTCCCCGCCGGCCTCGAGGCGCAGAACCCGACCCTCCGCGGCACCGAGGGGCTCGCGCCCGCCGATCGCTTCCGGCCGTACGCGTGGCCCTGGTTCGAGCACCAGAACCTCCGCGACGATCGCGCCGAGGCGTTCCGCTCGCTGCTCTGGTCGGGCGTGTTCCGCTACGAGTACGTGGCCCGCGCCACCACGCCCGGCAGCTTCGTGGTGCCGCCCGCCCACGCCGAGGAGATGTACGCCCCGGAGACGTTCGGGCGCTCGGCGACGGCGCGGCTGGTCGTGGACCCGCCGCCCCGGTGACGGGGGCGGTCGCGGTCCGGTAGCGTGCTCCCTCATGCGAGCCCTCCTCCGTGCCGGCGCCCTCGCGGCGACCGCCGTCCTCTCCTTCCCGATCGCGATCGCGGCCTGTGCCGACGACGAGCCGGCGCCCTCCGGCGGCGGCGGCGACGGCGGCGGTGGCGCGGGTGGAGGCGGCCCCACCGAGGCGCCGGTCGGCCCGTTCCTCACCGGGAGCTGCGATCCGCTCGTGCCCACGCAGTGCGGGTTCCCGTTCCCGTCGAACGTGTGGCTGGTGAAGAACCGCACCACCGCCAGCGGCTACTCGGTGCGCTTCGGCGCCGAGACGCTCCCGGCCCGCGCCAACGGCCAGCGCCTCGACCCGAGCACCTGGTCGGACGCGGACGGCTGGTCCGCGGGCCAGGCGCCGATGACGCACCTGCCGGGCGCGACCGTGACCGGCCTGCCCACGCAGCACGACCTCGACCGGTCGCTCGCCGCGGACGCGCCGACGATCCTCCTCGAGGCCGACACCCGCGTGGGCGGACCCCACATAGCCCAGCGCCACCCGTAGGGGGC
>CAZDGH010000169.1:4425-11904 GCA_964504805.1 uncultured Myxococcales bacterium
CGTGCGCGTCCCGCACTTCGCCGAGCTCGTCCGGTCGGCGGCGGTCACCGGCGAGGACGACCGCACCTTCCTCATCCGCCCGGTGGTCCGCCCGAAGGACGGCACGCGCTACATCGTGGCCATCCGGGACGTGGTCGACGCGACCGGCGCGAAGCTCCCGCCGTCGCCGGCCTTCGCCGCGCTCCGCGACGGCACGCCGTTCGGCGACCCGTCGATCGACGCCCGCCGCGCGCTCTACGACGACATCTTCGCGAAGCTCGAGGCCGCCGGGATCCCGCGCGGCGACCTGCAGCTCGCCTGGGACTACACGACCGCGAGCCGCGAGAACAACACCGGCTGGCTCCTCCACATGCGCGACGACGCCCTCGCCGCCGTCGGCGAGGACGGTCCGGAGTACCGGATCCTGTCGATCGAGGAGGACCCGAACCCGAACATCAAGCGCAGGATCCTCGGCGCGATGACGGTGCCGCTCTACCTCGACCAGCCCGGCCCCGGCGGACGCCTCGTCTTCGGCGACGACGGCCTGCCGCGCCGGAACGGCACCGCCGAGTACGAGTTCCTCGTGCACGTCCCGCACGCGGCGACCACCGGCACGCCGCGGCCGCCGCTCCAGAACGGCCACGGCCTCCTCGGCGACAAGGTCGAGGGCCGCAACGGCTACCTCGCCGAGCTCGCCAACCGCCACGGCTACGTCGCCTTCTCGGTGGACTTCGTCGGCTTCGCCGAGGACGACGAGCCCACCGTCCTCGACGCCGTCTCCGGCGACATCGGGAAGTTCCGCGCCGCGGTCGACCGCCAGCACCAGGGGATGGTGAACTCGCTCCTGGCGATGCGGCTCATGCGCGGCCGCTTCGCCCGCGACGAGAACGTCCAGTTCGGCGGCCAGGGCGCCATCGACACCTCGGTCGGCTACTACCGCGGCGACAGCCAGGGCGGCATCTACGGCGTCACCTACATGGCGCTCACCACCGACGTCACCCGCGGGCTGCTCGGCGAGCCGGGCATGCCGTACAACCTGCTCCTGAACCGCAGCCGCGACTTCGAGCCGTTCTTCATCCTCCTCCGCAGCGTCTACACCAGCGGCCGCGACATGCAGCTGGTGCTCGCGCTGGTGCAGATGCTCTGGGATCGCACCGAGCCGAGCGGCTACGCGCCCTACGTGAACGGCGAGCAGCTCCCGGGCACGCCGCGGCACGAGGTGCTCCTGCACGTGGCCATCGGCGACCAGCAGGTGACGCCGCTCGGCGCCCACCTCATCGCCCGCAGCGTCGGCGCGAGGACGCTTTCGCCCTCGCCGCGGCCGATCTGGGGCGTCGAGGAGGTCTCGGGGCCGTTCGAGGGCTCGGGGATCGTCGAGTTCGACTTCGGCCTCGACCCGGTGCCGGACACCAACGTGCCGCCGACCGCGCCGCCGGACGACGACCCGCACGACGCGGTGCGGGTGCTCACCGCCGCCTACGCGCAGACCGACACGTTCCTGCGCACCGGCCGGATCGAGCCGACCTGCGACGGCCCCTGCGATCCCGAGTAGCTAGAGCGGCAGCTCGACGGTGAACGTCGAGCCGCGGCCGGGCTCGCTGTCGACGCGGATCCGGCCGCCGTGCAGCTCGACGATCTGCCGCGAGATCCACAGGCCGAGCCCGAGCCCGCCGTAGTTCCGCCCCGGCGCGGCCCGCTCGAACCGGCCGAAGAGCCGCGGCAGCTCCTCCGGCGAGATCCCGATGCCGCCGTCCCGCACCTCGACGACGGCGCGGCCGCCCTCGGCCCGGACCTGCACCTCGATCGGCTTGCCGGCGCCGTACTTCACCGCGTTGGCGACGAGGTTCGTCAGCACCTGGTCGAGCCGGCCCCGGTCCCAGCTCCCCGCCGGGCCCTCGCGCCCGGGGCCAGCGAGGACGCAGCCGGCCCGCGCCGCCTCGGGCTGGAACCGGGCCACCACCTCGCCCGCGAGCTCGGAGAGGTCGAACGGCTCGCGCTCGAGCACGAGGCGCCCGGCGTCGAGCCGCGAGACGTCGAGGAGCTGGTCGACGAGCTTGCCGAGGCGCCGCACCTGCCTGCCGATCACCTCGGCGCCGCGGACGAGGCGCTCGCCGCCGGGCAGGTCCTTGCCGAGCCGCTCCTGCATCGAGACCTGGATCTGCAGCGAGGTGAGCGGCGTGCGCAGCTCGTGGCCCGCCACCGAGAGGAAGTCGTCGCGCAGGCTCACCGCCTCCTGCGCCTTGCGGTAGAGGCGGCCGTTGTCGAGGGCGAGGCCGGCGCGCTCGACGAGCTCCTCGGCGAGGCGGACGTGCTCCTCGTCGAGGAGGCGGTCGCCGGTGACGCCGAGCTCGACGTAGCCGTGGACGCCGGCGCGGCCGTGGATCGGGATCACCGCGGCGCCGGTGAGGCGCAGCGCCCGCACCAGCCGCGCCCGCTCCGGCGCGTCCGCCTCGAGCGCCCGCAGGTAGGTGTCGGTCTTCGCGGGCTGCACCACCGTGCGCCCCTCGCGCACCGCCCGCGCGGCGAGGCTGCCGTCCTCGAGCGACACCGAGCCGTGCTCGCGCAGCGCGCGCAGGTGCGGGAGCGCGGCCGGGTCCGCCGCCGCCTCGGCGAGCGGCACCCCGCGGCCCTCGGCGAGCCCGAGCACGAGGCAGGTGTCCACCACCTCGGGGACGAGGAGCTCCGCGAGGCGGCCGGGGATCGCGCCGTCGTCGAGGGTGGCGGTGAGGGCCCGCGAGGCCTCGGCGAGGTAGCGCGCCCGGGCCGCCGCCTCGTCGGCGCGCCGCCGGAGCAGCTCCGCCTCCTGGAACAGCGCCGCCTTCTCGAGCGCGAGGCCGAGCCGGTCGGCGATCTCCTCGGCGAGGACCCGGTCGTCGTCGCCGTAGGGGCGGGCGTCGCCGGTGCGACAGATGGCGATGGTACCCGCGGCGGCGCCGCGCACGCGCATCGGCACCACCAGGACCGAGTGGATGCGGTGCCGCGCGAGCGCCTCGAGGTCGTCCGGCGGGTAGCCGCGGAGCGAGAGGGCGGGATCGGAGGCGTCGACGGCGATCGGCCCGCCGGTGCGGAGCGCGAGCGCCGCGAGGCCGGTGGTCCGCGACAGGTCACGCGCCATCGCCGCGGCCTCCTCGCGGTCGCCGAGCACGTGCTCGAGCACGGTCCGTCCGAAGCCGCCGCCGGCGTCGAGCAGGCGGACCACGCAGAGCTCCCCGAGCAGCACCGCGACGCGACGCGCCGCCACCCGGAGCAGCGCCCCGGAATCGAGCGGCGACTCCGCCAGCGTGCGACTCACGTCGGCGAGGACGCGGAGCTGCGCCGTCCGGCGGCGGCTCTCCTCGGCGGCCTCCTCCGCGACGACGAGGAGCGACGCGCGCTCCTCCTCGGCGCGGCGGCGGCGGGCGAGCTGGGCGAGCTGCGCCGCGAGCGTCTCGGCGAAGAGGTCGAGCCCGTGGCCGGTCACGTCGTCGCCGCGCGCGTACAGCGAGAGCACGCCGTACGGCTCGGCGCCGAGGAGGACGGGGAACGAGAGCGCGGCGCGCAGCCCGGCGGCCACCGCGCGAGCGCGGTCGGCGCACCACGGCTCGGCGTCGAAGGTACGGGAGATCAGCGGCGCGCCGCACTCCCAGGCGCGACCGGGCAGGCCGTCGCCCCGCGCGAAGCGGCGGGCCGCCCGGGGCGCGAGGAAGAGCCGCTCGACCTCGGGCGAGGTGGCGAACGAGGCCGCGCGCGCGAGGGCCCCGCCTCCCGGCTCGAGCGTGAACAGCTCGGCGGCGTCGAAGCCGAGGCCGCGGGCGAGCGCCTCGAGGAGCGGGACCGCCACCGAGGCCAGGTCGGTCGCGTCGGCGAGGATCCGCGCCACCTCGACCTGCAGCCCGAGGCGTCGCGCCTGGTGCTTCTCGGCGGTGACGTCGGAGATGACCGAGAGGCACGCCATCTCGTCCCCCGGCAGGTCCACCCGCACCGCCCACAGCCGCGCGTCCATGAAGCCGGTGCGGGTGCGGCGCCTCACGTCGCGCGCCTCGATCCGACCGTCGCGGGCGACCTCGGCGAGATTGGCCTCGAAGCCCGCGCGCCCGTCCTCGTCGATGGCGGGGTGGTAGCGGCCGAGCACCTCCGCCGCCGTCCAGCCGAACATCCGCTCGGAGGCGGGGTTCCAGAGCCGCACGGTGCCGTCGAACCCGAGGAGCTGGATCGAGAGCGGGCTCTCCCGGACGATCGCGTCGAGCTGCGCGGCGGTGCTCCGGGCGAGGCGCTCGGCCCGCTCCACCGCGTCGCCGGCCTCGGCCGCCTCGGCGAGGATCCGGGCGCGTGCCACCGCCGCCGCGACGTGGTGCGAGATCGCGGTGCCGAGCGCGACGTCCTCGGCGCCGAGGGCCCGCGGCCCCGACCAGTAGGCGACCAGCTTCCCGACCACGCGCCGGTCGACGACCAGCGGGTAGAAGGCGAGGGCGCCGATCCCCTCCCGGGCGAACAGCTCGCGGAAGGCAGCGAGCGACCCGTCGGCGGCGGCGTCGGGCACGAGCACCGGCGCCGGCGCCTCGTCGCCGGGCGGCCAGGGCGAGTGGCCGGTGACGGCGGCCTGGTACGCGGCGGAGAGCCCGCGCGACGCGCGGAAGCGCATCGTCCCCTCGGCGTCGACGAGCAGGATCGCGGCGCGATCGGCCTCGAGGCCCTCGGCGAGGCTGGCGAGCGCGGCCTGGTAGAGCGCGTCGGCGTCGCGGGCGGCGGCGAGCAGATCCGAGAGCCGGTAGAGGATCTCGAGCGCGCCGTGCGGCGAGAGGTGCGGATCGGCGCGCTGCGGGCTCGGCTCGGCCATGGACCTCTAGCGGGATCGAAGGTGCGGGCCACCGATCTGTACCGCGCGACCGGGCCGGGTGACAGCGTGACCGCCCCTCCCGTCCGCTGCCGGACAGGCCCATCAGGGCTTGGTGCCGTCCTGGTGGCAGCCGGCGTTCGTGCACGTCGTGCTCACGTACGCGTAGCCCGGCTCGTCGTCGTGCTGGTCGTCCATCTCGCGCTGGCTGTGGCACGGCCTGCAGTCGTAGTCGGCGTACGAGGTCGCCCGGTACGGCCGGTCGGCGCGGAGCGAAGGGTGGCACTCGGCGCAGGGCTCGCGGTGGTGGTCGCCCCGGCTGATCCGGAACGGCAGGTGCTCGGCGACCGGGTGCACCTGGGAGTCGGCGTGGCAGAGGATGCACGCGTCGCTGCGCTGCGCGAACCCGCCGACGTCGCCGTGCGCTGCCGACATGTCCGTCGGCGTGTGGCAGGTCGCGCAGGCGAGGTCCGTCCGGTTCGAGGGATCGTTGTGGCACTCGAGGCAGCCGTACGCCGCGTGGTCGGTTCCCGGGCCGATCGGGAACAGGCCGGTGTGGTCGACCGCGCCGTCCCGCGTGCCCTCGGGGTGGCAGAAGAGGCAGGCCCCCGACTCGTGCACGTAGCCGTCGACGCCGGTGTGGATCGGGTTCGTCTCGGCGGCGCCGTGGCAGCCGACGCAGTCGGCGTTCCCGAAGTCGGCGCCGAACGCCTTGTCGGCGCGCATCGAGGGGTGGCAGACGAGGCAGCCGTTCTCGGGGTCGGACACCCGGTGCTTCTCCGGCGCGCTGGCGCCGATCCGGAACGGCCCGTGGGCCGAGACGTCGTTCACCTGCGAGTCGGCGTGGCAGCGGACGCAGAGCGCGCTGTCCTGGGCGAAGTCGTTGACGCCGAGGTGGGCGAGCGTCGTCTCGGTCGGCGCGTGGCAGTCGGCGCAGAGCAGCCGCGAGCGATCGGCGCGATCGGCGTGGCACTCGCTGCACGCCACGGTGCCGTGATCGGTCCCGTCGGCGATCGGGAAGATCGTCTCATGGTGCGCGCCGCCCTCGGCGGTGCCCTGCGGGTGGCAGCGCAGGCACGCCCCGCTCTCGTACGCGTACTCGGGCTCGCCGTCGTGCGACGGATCCGTCTCCGCCTGCGGGTGGCAGCCGTCGAGGCAGGTGAACTGCTCGAACGTGGTGTACGGCCCGTGGCACGTGCCGCAGTCGTCGCCGTGGGCCTCGGTGCCGATCGGGAAGAACCGCAGGTGATCGGTCGCCGAGACGTACGTCGTCATCGGGGCGAGGCCGTCCTGCAGACCCTCGCAGGCGGAGAGAGAGAGGAGCGCGACGGACACCAGGGCGCGGCGCATCAGAGCTCTCCCTTCAGACCGAGGGTACCGTAGATCCCCGCAGGCACGGCAGCGGCGTACTCGAGCTCGCCCCCGAGCGTGGGCAGACCTGCTCGCGCGAGCAGCGAGGTCGACAGCGACAGCCACTCGAGGAGCCGCGTGTCGACGGCGCCGTAGAGGCCGACCTCGCGGAACGTCGCCGGCTCGCCGTCGGTGCTCGCCCCGCTCCGGTCCTCGAAGTAGGAGAGCCGCGTCAGGACGCGCACCGTGCGGCCCGGCGACAGCGACGACTGCAGCCAGCCCGCGCGGCCCGAGAGGAAGCCGAGCTCCTCCTGGTACCCGAGCGAGAGGCCGCCGGCGTCTCCGAAGAGGCGCGGGAAGCCGAGCTCCGGCCCCGCGTAGCTGCGGCCCGCGGTGGTGGAGAGCTCGGCGGCGTGCCCCGCCGCGCCGCCCAGGGTGAAGGTCCGGGACGGCTCCCAGGTGACGCTCGCGTCCGCGCGCCGCGATCCGACCGCCGGTACCTCGTCGATCGCGTTCGCCTCGTCGTCCTGCCAGCGGAAGCCGCCGCCGACGCGGAGCTGCTCGAGCGGCCGGCCGCCGAAGTCGAAGCGCGCCGCGGTGAGGCCCGGCTCGTCGAGGCGCCCGCGGAGGTCCGCCGACATGTCGAGCGCGCGGCCGAGCGAGCCGTGGACGAGCGCCTCGGCCTCGACGAGCTGCCCGAGGCCCGGCACGCTCACCGTCGCCAGCCGGCCCTCGTGCCGGAGGAACGGGATCGCCGCGTCGTCGTCGGCGCGGCGGAAGGCCCAGTACGCGCCGCCCGTCCAGGCGTCGGTGCGCGGCTCGAGGGTGTCCGGCGCGGGCAGCCCGCCGCCGAACGCGCCCACCTCGGCGCCGCCCTCGCGGCTGCGCCAGCCCGCCTGCGCGCCGTCCATCACCGGCGCGCCCGGGGCGTGCCACGGCCAGAGCCGCCCCGCCGAGAGCGCCCAGGGATCGCCGGGCTCGCGGGCGGAGAGCTCCGCCTCGCGGACGTAGAGCTGGTTGTCCTCGCCGGGCCGGAAGCGCACGTTCGAGGGCGCGGTGCGGCGCAGCGCGGTGAGCTCCGCGAAGACGCGGAAGGGCCCGATCACCGGCGCGCCGCGGATCGAGACGTCGACGCGCTCCTCGTGGAAGGCGCCGTCGGAGGTCTCGAAGGCGGCCCAGGTCGCGTGGGCGAGCTCGGCGCTGGCGCGCATCCTCCGCCCGAGCACCGCGTCGGCGTCGGCGCCGCCCTCGTGCTCGACCAGCGGCGCAGGCGGCGCGGCCTCGAGCGCCGCGCGCCGGCGGGCGAGCTCCGCGGCGGGGGGCGGCGCCGGCAGCCG
>CAZDGH010000170.1:0-11898 GCA_964504805.1 uncultured Myxococcales bacterium
AGCCCTGCACCTCCGACGCGGACTGCGCCAGCGGCGACTGCCAGGTCGGCGCGGACTTCGCGGTCTGCACCCGCTCCTGCGAGCAGTACGACTGCCCGGAGGGCTGGACCTGCGAGCGGCTCCCCGGCGGCGAGCGCGCCTGCGTCGCCGCGCGGATCTGCCTCGACGAGGACGGCGACGGCGCCGGCGTCGGCCGCGGCTGCGCGGCCGCGGACTGCGACGACGGCAACGCCGCGGTGGTGCCCGGCGCCGTCGAGCTCTGCAACGGCTTCGACGACGACTGCGACGGCGCGATCGACGAGGAGGTGACGAACGCCTGCGGCACCTGCGGCGACGCCCCGGTCGAGAGCTGCAACGGCCTCGACGACGACTGCGACGGCGAGACCGACGAGGGCGTGACCAACGCCTGCGGCACCTGCGGCACGGTCCGCGCCGAGAGCTGCAACGGCCTCGACGACGACTGCGACGGCGTCGTCGACCAGGGCTGCGCCTGCCTCGAGGGCGAGGTGCAGCCATGCTACGGCGGCCCGCCCGGCACCGAGGGGAATGGCCCGTGCGCCGCCGGCGTCTCGCGCTGCCGCGCCGGCGCCTGGGGCGCGTGCGAGGGCGAGGTGCTCCCCGGCGAGGAGCTCTGCGACGGCGCCGACGACGACTGCGACGGCGTCGCCGACGACGGCGTGCAGAACGCCTGCGGCGCCTGCGGCCCGGCCCCGGCCGAGCTCTGCAACGGCCAGGACGACGACTGCGACGGCGCGGTCGACGAGGGCGTGGCCTCCGCCTGCGGCGGCTGCGTGCCGTGCGGCGACTCGCTGATCTTCCCCGCCGAGGCGGGGCTCGCCGGCGCCGGCATCGCGCCCGCGCCCGACGGCGGCGTCACCCTCGGCGCCGGGGACGTCGACACCCACTTCATCTGGGTGCCGAACTCCGACGAGGACACCGTCTCGCGCTGGGACACCCGCACCGGTCGCGAGCTCGGCCGCTACTGGGTCGGCGAGAACCCGTCGCGCACCGCGGTCGACCTCGGCGGCAACGCCTGGGTCGCGAACCGCGGCGACGGCACCGCCGCCCACGTCTTCACCGACCTCTCCGACTGCGTCGATCGCAACGGCAACGGCGTCGTCGACACCTCGCGCGACCTGAACGGCGACGGCCGGATCACCGGCGGCGAGCGCATCGGCACCGCGGCGGATCCGCTCGCCGACGAGTGCGTGCACTGCCGCGTGCGGGTCGGCGGCGCGAACCACTGGATCCGCGGCCTCGGCGTCGACGGAGAGGGCTACGCCTGGTTCGGCAACTGGGACGGCCGCGAGGTCACCAAGGTCGACCCGGTCACCTGCGCGATCGTCGCCACCGTGCCGCTCCAGGATCCGGTCTACGGCGTCGCCATCGACGGCAGCGGCAACCTCTGGACGTCGAAGTTCACCGGCGCCTGCGTGAACCGCGTCGACACCGCGACCGCGACGCTGCTCGAGCGCATCTGCCCGAACCCGAACTTCAACGCCTACGGCCTCGCCGTCGACGCCGCCGGGAGCGTCTGGTACGCCGACTACGGCAACGGCCTCCGGCGCTACGAGCCGGCCACCCAGACCTGGACGTCCTTCGTCGAGCCGTCCGGGGTGCTGCGCACCACCACCGGCGTCGTCGCGGGGACCGACGGCGCCATCTGGGTCGCCGGCCACGACTCGAGCCACGTGGCGAAGCTCGACCCCGCCACCGGCGCCTGGACGCTCTTCAACACCCGCACCGTCCCGGCCGGGATGGCGGTGTGCACCAACCCGCGCGGCGTCACCTTCGACGCCGAGGGCCACCTCTGGGCGATCTGCCGCGGCTCCTCGTCGCTCTTCGAGATGACGACCGACGGCACCGTGCTCGGCTCGTACGCCATCCGCGACTCGAGCGACCCCACCCGCGGCACCGGCCCGTACAGCTACAGCGACAACACCGGCTTCCAGCTCTTCAACTACACCGCCACCGAGGGCGTCTGGTCGCACCGCTTCGACGCCGGCCAGAGCGTGACGTTCGCGCGGCTCACCTGGTTCTCGCACCTGCCGGCCGGCACCTCGATCGAGGTCCGCGTGCGCGCCGCGCTCACCGAGGAGGACCTCGACGCGGCCGCGTTCGGCGCCTGGCTCGCCGGCCCCGACGTCGACCTCCACGGCCTCGCCGCGTCGCCGGCGCGGTTCCTCGACATGGAGTTCGTGCTCCGCACCGCCGACGGCAGCCGCCGCCCGGTGCTCCGCGATCTCCGCGTCTTCTTCGAGACCGCCGACTGCCGCGATCCGGCGTCGCCGTGCCCCGACGGCCAGCTCTGCGAGCCGGTCCTCGGCGGCTGCTCGGTGGTGCCGACCCAGTGCGCCGCCGACGGCGCCTGCCCGGCGGACGCGTACTGCGACGCCACCTCGATCTGCCGGCCGGGCTGCCGCACCACGCCCGACTCCTGCCCCGAGGGCGAGCGCTGCGATCCCGAGAGCCGCCTCTGCGAGGTGCGCGTCGCCGAGTGCCTCGCCGACGCCGCCTGCCCCGCCGGCACCTGGTGCACGCCCGGCGAGCTGTGCGAGCCCGGCTGCCGCACCGATCCGGACTCGTGCCCGGCGCGCTGGCGCTGCGACGCGATCACCCGCGACTGCGTGCCGCTCCCGCCCGAGTGCGCCCTTGACACCGACTGCGAGCCGGGCGCGTACTGCGACGGCGACGGCCGCTGCACCGGCGGCTGCCGCACCATGCCCGACGACTGCGGCGCCGGCTTCGTCTGCGACGCCCGCGTCCACGAGTGCCGGTCCGCGCCGCCGGCGTGCGATCCCGCCCTCGCCGGGCCGGAGACGTGCAACGGCCGCGACGACGACTGCGACGGCGAGATCGACGAGGAGGATCCCGACCTCGGCCTCACCTGCGGCGTCGGCACCGCCGCGAGCGGCTCGAGGGTCTGCTTCGACGGGCGGCTCCTCTGCCGCGCGCAGGCGTCGCTCGACCCGGCGGCGCCGCTGCTCCTCGCCGGCACCGTCACCGACGTGCTCCTCCCCGCCGGTCACTACGAGGTGACGGCGAACGCCACGGTCGACCAGTGGCTCCGCACCGAGCCGGGCGCGTCGGTCGTCTCGACCGGCGGCGACTGGCGCCTCACCATGACCGCGACCGCCGACGTCGAGCTCACCGGCGCCGAGCTGTCGGGGCTGCACCTCCGCATGAACGCGGGCGGCAGGCTCCGCCTCGACGGCGCCGTCTTCGCCGGGCGCGCGGGCGGCGACACGCTGCTCGAGGCCGGCCGCTGCAGCTCCTTCCGGGTGCTCCGCAGCACGCTGCGCGACACCGAGCTGTCGACCACCGTGAACTGCGCGGCGACGATCGAGCTGTCGCGGCTCGAGGCCACCGACCGCGTCTCCCGCTGGCTCGGCATCCTCCAGGGCCCGGCGACGGTCACCGACACCGAGCTCGTCGGCGCGAACATCGTGCCGCGCGTGACGAACGGCCTCCTGGTGCGCTGGGGCGGCGTGCTCACCGCGAGCGACCTCACCGTCTCGCGGATGGCGATCGGCGCCCAGGTGAGCACCACCGCGGTGCACACCGTCGAGCGGTCGGTGTTCGAGGACTCGAACGTCGGGCTCGACGTGCAGGCGGGCGCGTGGCTCGTGGCCCTCGACGACACCTTCGACGGCCTCGACGTCGGCCACTCGATGCTGGCGATGCGCTTCACGGCGCTCTCGCCCGGCGGCGGCGGCGAGGTGCGGCGGACCACGCTGCGCCTCGACGAGTCCGACCGCGCGTACCAGCTCGAGCCCGACCAGTTCCAGGCGGCGACGCCGTCGATCCTCGAGGGCTCGGTGTTCACCGGCGCGGGCCCGGAGGGGAACTACTTCCTCGCCGGGGAGGCGGACGGCGGCAGCACCTCGATCCGCCACGTCGACCTCGCGACCTCGTACCTCCTCGCGGGTGACGTGAGCTTCCAGGGCGCCGGGGGGCTCGGCCGGATCGAGCCCGGCACGATCCTCGGCACCGACGCCCCGGGTTACCGGGTGATCCGCTCGCGCTGGGGCGCGAACCTCGAGGTCGACCAGGCGACGATCCTCGACAACCGGCTCCACTTCGAGGCCGGCACCACCGGCACGGTGACCGGGACCACGGTGATCGCCACCGTCTCGGACCCGTGGCGCTACCTCGCCGACGTCTGGGGGACGGGCACGTTCACCGGCTCGACGTTCGCGTACCGCCCTGCGAGCGCCGACACGCCGCGGAACGGCGGCGTCGAGACGCTCGACGCCGGCCGGACCACGATCACCGGCTGCACCTTCGAGAACCTCGAGTGGGCGGTGGTGAACCGGAACACCTCGACGCTCGCGCTCACCGCCTCGACGTTCGCCGGCTCGAAGAACGCCGTCTACGGCTCGCACACCTCCGTCCTCGATCCCGTGGACGGCAACCTCTACGTGAACTCCGACCCGGCGGTCGCCGGCGTCGGCTACCACCTCCTCTTCGACCCGGGCGGGCGCGCGTCCGTCACCAACGCCGTCTTCGACATGGGCGTCGAGGACACCGCGTTCGTCTTCGAGCCCGACGCGTTCCAGCTCGCCTCGCCGTCGACGATCTCCGGCAGCACCTACGTGAACGGCCAGACGGGCAAGGGCACCACCGTGCGCGGCGACGTCCGCAGCGGCGAGATCCGCCTCGCCGCCGTCGACGGCCAGCCGCTCGACCTCTTCGACGACCTCTACGTGAGCGCCGGCGCCCGGGCGACGATCGGGCCTGGCGTGATCTCCGGCGGCCCGTGGCCGGGGATCGACTACGCGCTCGTCGTCCGCGACGCCGGCTCCTCGCTCGTGACCGAGCCGGGCGCGGTGCTCGAGGACGTCCGGGTCTACGTCTACGGCGGCACCACCGGCACCTTCACCGACACGACGTTCCGCGCCACCTCGAGCGAGAACAACGACCTGGTCCGCGTCGAGGGCACCGCCACGTTCGACGGCTGCACCTTCGAGGATCCGTTCGCGGTGCGGCAGGGCGTGCGCGCCGCGGGCGCCGCGGGCTCGGCGACGGTGACCGCGTCCACCTTCACCGGCCTCGAGTGGGGCGTCTACGTCGAGGACGACGGCGTCGCGACCGTGGACGCCTCCACGTTCACCGACGTCGTCCACCCGCTCCGCGTCGGCGAGCGCGGCGACCTCGTCTCCACCGGCAGCACGATCACGAGCACCTCCGCCTCGCCGGCGATCATCGGCGTCGAGGCGGCCGTCCCGCAGGCCGGCCTCCTGCTGCAGGCCACGGGCACGGTCTTCGACCTCGGCGTCGAGGACGCGCCGTTCCGCTTCGCCACCGACGCCTTCCGCTCCGACGCCACGCTGGCGATCGCGGGCTCGACGTTCGGCGCGAACGGCCTCGGCGCCGGCTACCAGCTCACCGGCGCGTTCGCGGCGCCCGCCGGCACCCTCGCCCACGTCGAGGCGGCGCAGCCGTCGTTCCGGCTCATCGGCGACATCCCGGTCCGCACCACGGCGTCGCTCGCGATCCCGCCGGGCACCGTGCTCGAGAGCTCCGGGGCGCGGCGCCGGATCTACGCCGAGGGGCTGGGCAGCCTCGCGCCCACCGGCGTCACCTTCGAGAACGTGCTGCTCTCGTTCTACGGGACCGCGAACGGCACCGTGAGCGCCTGCACCTTCCGCAGCCCGGAGACGTGGTTCACCGACCTCGTCTACGTCGAGTCGAGCGGCGTGGTGTCCATCGACGGCAGCTCGTTCGGCCGGAGCGCCGCCAACGCCACGCGCCTGCGCGGCGTCCACGTCGGCGGCGCCGCCACCGTCTCCCCGTCGATCACCAACAACACCTTCGACGAGCTGGAGACCGGCATCTACGTGGAGCTGAACCCCACGCCGACCTGGGCGGGCAACGTCTTCAACGCCTGCACCCGCGACGTCTACGAGGTGCCCTGAGCAGCGTCGGCGTCACGAGCCCCGCCCGGTGACACGAGCCCGGGCGGGCGGTGTTCCTCCGTCCGCGAGGCGCTGGAGCCTCGCTCGGACCGGAGGAACCGCCGTGGCGCGCGTCACCTGCACCGTCGTCGCAACCCTGCTGCTCGCCGCCCCGCTCGGCGCCCGGGCCCACGGCGCCGGAGGCCACGCCGCCGATCCCCGCCTCCACGTCGACCCGTCCGTCGAGGAGTGCAGCGTCGCGCTCTCGCCCGACCTCACCCAGACCGACTTCCGCCGCTTCGTCCGGGAGTTCGGCTCGCTCTCCTCGTACAAGCAGATCGCGCCGCCGACGCCGCTCGGGCGCTGGGACGTCGCGGTCGGCCTCGAGTACGCCTCGTTCGAGATCGAGGAGCACGCCGGCGCCTGGAACGACACCTTCGTCCACCCGGACGCGACCCACGAGCTCGGCTCCCGCCAGTCGTTCCCGAAGCTCGAGCTGCGGCTCGGCGTCGGCGGCGAGACCGACGTCGGCGCCTTCTACACGCGGAACCCGAGCGCGAACTACGGCTGGGTCGGCGTGACGGCGAAGCACCGGCTCCTCCGCGAGTCGGAGGGCATGCCCGTCGCGGTCTCGGTCGCGGCGGCGTACACCAAGACCCTCCACGTGGACGACGTCGACATGCACGCCGCCACCGCCGCCGTCTCGGTCGGCAAGACGCTCGGGGGCGTCGTCACCCCGTACGTCGGCGCCGGCAGCGACGCGGTGCTCGCCCGCGAGACCTCGTCCTCGGTCGAGCTCGACACCGTCGCCGTGCTCGTCCCGCACGCGCTCGCGGGCCTGGAGGTGACGCCGTGGCGGCACCTCGCCCTCGGCGCCGAGGTCCAGCTCGCGACGGTGCCGAGCGTGCAGGCCCGGGTGGCCGCGGTGTTCTGAGCCGGATCGCGCCGTCAGGCGCGGGCGAGGTCGCGCTCGAGCCGCTGGAGCAGCTCGGCGTGCAGGGCCCGCGCGGCGGCGTCGGCGCGACCCGACGGCTCGAAGTCGAGCGGCGAGAGCCCGGCGCGGTCCAGCTCGGCGAGGAGCTCCCGCACGCGCCGCACCGCGTGCAGGCGCGGCGCGAGCGGCCCGCCCTCGAGCCGGTGGCGCTCGTGGAGCCGGCAGACGAACGTGCGGCACGCGCGCGGGCGCGAGGCGTAGACGCGGCAGCTGCACCCCGCCTCGTCGCGAGCCAGGGCGGCGCAGGGCTGCTCGAAGCCGGTGCCGTCCGGCAGCACCCGCAGGAGGCCGCGCCCGGCGCCGCCCTGCGGCTCCTCCCCGGGCGACAGCGGCACGTGCTGGAAGAGCGTGCCGTCGCAGCACAGGCCGCAGGCGCGGCAGAGCCCTTCGAGCTCCACGCTCCGCTCCACCGATCGTCCCCGGGACGACGCCGCCTCAGCGGGCCGGCGGCGGCGGCTTCGTCCCCGGGCAGTCGTCGCGGGAGTTGCAGAGGTCGTCGTCGAGGACGGTGCCGCCGCTGGCGAGGTAGCGGCCGAGCACGTTGAACATGAACATGCCGACGTCGAAGGTGACGGCGTCGTCGCAGCCGCAGTCCTCGCCCGCCGGGCACGCCGCGGCGCAGCGCTCCCGGAGCTGGTCGATCTGCGCCCGCGGGAACGCGAAGCCGTGCTGGCCGGTCGGGATCGGGTACGGGAACACCGCGCCCGAGACGCCGCCGATGGCGTCGGGGCCGTAGGCCCGGAGCGGCGGGTCGAGCCGCGGGATCCGGCCGGTCCAGAGGTCGTCGCCCTCGCCGAAGTCCTCGACGTCGAGGAGCACGCCGTTGCCGTCGGGATCGACGTGGCGCTTCAGCTTGTCGACGCCCTCGACGGTGTAGGTGTCGACGAGCACCTGGTGCACCGGCTTGCCCCAGCGCGGATCGGGCGTGCGGTAGTCGAGGAAGCCCGCGGCGCGGCCGATGGCGACGCCGCCCGCCGCCGGCACGTTCATGTCGCCGACGGTGGTGACGACGAGCGCGTGGGTCGCCGTGGTCTGCCCGGTGCCCGGGTAGTGCAGCGGCGCCTTCTGGAAGTGCCGCGCGAACACCGCCGGGTCGGCGGCGTCGAGGACGAGCTGCCCGAGGCCGAGGAAGCGGCGCAGGTCGGGCGTGGCGCGGCGCAGGCCGAGGCCCTCGGCGAGCGCGACCAGCGGGCTCCCCGCGCCGAAGGTGTCGCCCTGGAAGACGACCTCGGCGCCGAAGCTCTCGAGCGCCGCCTTCGGCTCGCGGCCGGCGGCGATCACGCAGCCCTCGGCCTCCTCGAGCGCGTCGCCCTCGTAGGCGACGAGGCGGATCGGATCGCCGAGGTCGGCCTCGACCGCGGCGCGCACCCGGCCGTCGGCCTGCACTAGGCCGCAGCCCCGCTCGCCGTTGGCGCCGTTCTCGGCGACCAGGACGTCGCCGGGCGTGAGCTCGTCGACGGCGCCGACCTCGACGGTGGCGTCGTCGTTGAGGTCGGGGACGATCGTCGAGATCCGGGTCTTGCCGGCGCCGTCCGGCGTGCCGACCCAGAGCGGCCCCATCACCCGCAGGATCACCGCCTCGCGGACGCCGCCCTGGATCGAGCGGGCGCCGATGTCGCCGAGCACGCCGCCGCCGGCGATCGGCGCCACGGCGGAGACCTCCGGCTCGATGCCGCCGACCACCGAGGACATGATCCCGCCGAGGGAGCCGCCGGTCATGCCGATGGTGGCGTCGCCGCCGACGTCGATGACGCCGTCGCCGTCGAAGTCGCCGGCGAGCCCGGCGAGATCGGGCCTGCCGTCGCCGGTGGTGTCGAGGCTCCACTGCTTCGAGCCGTCGAAGCTCCGGAGGATCCGCACCAGCTGCAGGTAGTCCAGGGCCGACTGCCGCACCACGTCGCGGGTGTGGAAGAGGTAGCCGGTCCAGAAGTCGGCGCCCGAGTCGACGGCGCCGTCGGCGTTCTGGTCGAAGGCGCGGTCCTTGAACGTGGCGTCGACGAACGGCCCGAGGCCGTAGCCGGAGAGGAAGATCTTCGCGAGGTCGCGCGTCTCGGCGTCGATCGAGATCCCGTGGGAGACGTTGTCGATCGAGAGCGTGGCGAGCCCCTGCCGCGCGAAGTGGCCGGCGAAGGTCGTGGCCTCGAAGCGGCTCGAGCCGTAGCCGTGGCCGAGGACCACCACCGGCGCGGGCTTGCCCTCGCCGCGGGCGGAGACCTCCTTGCGCGGCACCGCCAGGGTGAACCAGACGTCCTCGCTCCGGGCCGTCGCCGGCACCGTGTCGAGGTCCACCGGCCACGACTGGTCGTTGAGGCCGAGCGGGTTGCCGCTCGAGTCGACGCGCTCGAACAGCTGCGGCGCGCGGAAGCGGCCGACCACCATGAAGTCGATGTAGTCGGCGCCGGCGATGAGGTACTGCGTCTCGAGCGAGTCGCCCGACTGCCCGAGCAGCTGGGTGGCGATCGCCTGGAACGCCGGCTTGAAGTCCTCGCCGCGGACCAGGAACGTCTTCGACGAGTCGCCGACGGTGCCGTCGGTGAGCGGCTCGAGGAGGTCGACCTCCGGCGGGAAGTCGCGGCCGAGGTGCGCCTGCACGCCGTGGCCGTAGAGGCCGTCGCGCAGCGCGATCCAGCTCGAGCCGATCGTCTGGGTGGTGAAGGAGAACGCGAAGGCGATGTCGGAGGTGGAGATCCCCGCGGGCAGCACCTCGAGCAGCGGCTCGAGCGCGAGCGTCTGCGCGGCGTGGTTCACGAACGGGTAGGGCGACCCCACCGGCGCGCCGTTCGCGTCGAGGATGCGCCGCGTGACCACCACCGCGTAGGTGGTCCGCTCCTCGAGCGGCTCCATCGGCCGCACCACCAGCGTGCCGGTCTCGCGCTCGTAGAACGTCATGGTGGCGTCGGCGCGGCCGGCGAGGTCGTCGGCGGCCGGCGCCGCGCCGGGCAGGTAGTTCGGCACGTCGAGCACGCCGTCGAGGTCGGTGTCCTCGCCCCGGTCGAGGACGCCGTCGCCGTCGAGGTCCTCGGAGACCTCCTCGAAGTAGAGCGTGCTGGTGTCGCCGCGGGGATCGTTGGCCCAGTAGCCGGCGCGGTCCTCGAGGACGAGCGGGTAGGCGCCGTTGCCCACGTCGAGCGCGGTCAGCGCCCCGAAGCTCGGCGAGTCGCGGTCGACGTTCACCAGGTAGACGACGTCGTCCGCGAAGTCGAAGGTCGGGTCGCGGTGGCCGGCGAGGATCGAGGCCGGGTCGAGCGGGCCGGTGAACGGGATGGCGATCGGCTGCATCACCCCCCAGCCGTCGAGGCGGTCGAGCAGCTCGCGGACCCGCGACTCCATCCGCGTCGGCGCGATCATCGACGCGTTGATGCGGCGGCCGGTCGGCGAGGTCTCGTCGTGGCGGGTGGCGAGGTCGATCGGCAGCGGCAGCTCCGGGAGCGGCCGGTGCTCGAAGTCGAGCTTCACCGTGGTGTCGGCGGGCTGCGAAGGGGCGATGCCCTCGGGAGCCTCGGAGAGGCAGCCGGCGAGGAGCGGGAGGGCGAGGAGGGCGCGGCGCATCGTCGTCACCTCTAGAGGCCGAGCCGGACGAGCGCGCGGGCGCCGGTCACGGAGTCCATGGAGCCGCCGGCCGCCGCCAGGGCGGAGCCGGGGAAGAGCACGCCGCCCTCGACGCCGGCGTCGAGCCGCACGCCGGAGATGGAGCGGCCGTAGCGCACGCCCGCGTCGAGCTCGGTGCCGAGGTAGCCGCCCGGCTCGCCGTCGAGGGCGTTGCGCGGCGCGCCGCCGGCGAAGCGGGTGTTGAGCGGGTCGACCGGCGGCACCTCGGCGAACGCGAACAGCGGGCCGCCGTACACCTCGAGGCCCTCGATCGGCTCGACCACGCCGCGCGGGAAGATGGCGACGGTGTTGGTGACGCTGCCGCGGGTCGGCAGGCGGTCGAGGTCGTCGGCGGGCTCGCCGACGAGGAGCGGATCGGAGGCGGTGACCGGCCCGCGGGCGCTCTGCGCCGCGAGCACGTGCCGGAAGAGGAGGAGGCCGGCGTCGAAGTTCGGGTCGGCCTTGAAGCCGTTGGTGCCCTCGTCGTCGAGGTTCTGGTCGCCCGAGGCGTAGAGCAGGTCGAGGGCGGCGCCGAAGCCGCCGAGGTCGACGCGGCTCCGGAGCGCGCCGCCGAGCTGCAGCACCTCGTGGGTGGGCACGTCGGGCGTGGCGCCGAGCGTCGTCTCGCCGGTGACGATCACGCCCTCGCCGGCGACGGTGAGCGTGCGCGAGGCGCCGAGCGGGAGCTCGAGCTTGCCGTAGAGGTCGAAGGCGGTGACGTCGAGGGTGTCGCCGTCGGCGGAGGTCTGGGCGCGGCGCGCCACGTAGACGCCCGCGGTCGACGGCTTGCCGCTGAAGACGGTGAGGCTGCCGAAGGCCTGCGTCGCCTCGTCGCCCTCGAGGGTGACGTCGTCGTGGACCTCGGGGTCGAAGCCGCCGGCGAGGACGATGCGGGCGTCGGTCCACGGGCCGGTGGCGGCGAGCAGCCGCAGCACCCGGTCGCCGCCGCGCGGGTCGACGAAGCGCGCGTCGCCGGGCTCGTGGCCGTGGGCGCCGTCGTTGGCGACGAGGCCGAGGCCGTGGTGGCTCACGGTGTAGCCGCCGCCGAGGGTGAGGTACTGCGCCAGCGAGACCCGGGCGAACGCCTTGCGGATCACCGGATCGCGCGCCTCGGGCGCGAGGCCCACCGCCTCGAGGTCGCTGGTGCCGCCGGCCTGCACGCCGGAGAGCGCCTCGACCTCGCCCTCGACGTGGACGAGCACCGGCAGGAGCGCGCGGCCCGACTCGTAGCGGAGGCCGGCGCGGACCATGGTGTCGAGGGCGGCGCTCGGGTCGTGGGGCGAGCCGGCGCGATCGGTGGGCACCGCGCTCGCGTCCTCGCCGCGGCTGGTGAGGACGAGGCCGGCGGCGAGCAGGTGATCGCCGGCGCGGACCGAGAGCAGCGGGTCCTCGGGCGCGGCCGCGGCGGGCGCGGGCGCG
>CAZDGH010000171.1:0-11880 GCA_964504805.1 uncultured Myxococcales bacterium
CCGAGGCCTCGCTCCGGTCGAGGCAGGTCGAGCTCGCCGCCGCCGGCGCCCGGGGCGGCGCGTGACCGGGCTCCTCCACCGGCCGCGGGAGCCGCTCTGGCAGAAGCTCCTGCTCGCGCCGCTCTGGCCCGCCGCCGGGCTCTTCGCCGCCGCCGCCGCCGCGCGCCGCGGCCTCTACCGCGCGGGGCTCCTCCGCACCTCGCGGGCGTCGATCCCGGTGCTCTCCGTCGGGAACCTCGTCGCCGGCGGCGCGGGCAAGACGCCGATCGTGATCCACCTCGCCGGCGAGCTCGCGCGCCGCGGCTTCCGGCCGGCGGTGCTCTCCCGAGGCTACGGCGGCGCCGGGCGCGGCGCGCGGATCGTCTCGCGGCGCGGGGAGCTCCTGCGCGACGCCCACGACGCCGGCGACGAGCCGGTGCTGATCGCGCGCCGCTGCCCCGAGGCCTCGGTGCTCGTCGGCCCCTCGCGGGCGGAGCTCGCCGCGCTCGCGGCGCGGGAGCTCGGCTGCGACGTCGCGCTCCTCGACGACGGCTTCCAGCACCTCGCCCTCGCCCGCGACGCGGACCTGGTGGTCCTCGACGGCGCCGCGCCGTTCGGCAACGGCCACCTGCTGCCGCGTGGCCCGCTCCGGGAGGGCGCCTCCGCGCTCGACCGGGCGCAGCTCGCCTGGATCGCCAAGGCCGACGAGGGCGAGCCGGCGCTGGTCGAGGCCGCGGCCGCGGAGGCCCGGCGTCGCACCGGCCGCGAGCCGGTTCGCTCCCGCTACCGTCCGACGGCGGTGCTCCGCGCCGATCTCGGCGGGCCGCGGGATCCCGCGACCCTGCGCGGGCAGGAGGTGGTCGCGCTCTCGGCGGTGGCGCGGCCGGCGTCGCTCCGCCGCACCCTCGCCGGCCTCGGCGCCCGCGTCGTCGCCGAGGTGCGGCGGCCGGACCACCACCCGCTCTCGGCCGTTGACGTCGAGGTGGCCCTCGGCCGCGCCCGCGCCGCAGGGAGCTCGCTCGTCGTCTGCACCGAGAAGGACGCGGTGAAGCTGCCGGCCTCCGCCGCCGGCGAGGAGCGCCTGGCCGTGCTCCGGATCGAGGTCGAGGTCACCGCCGGCGCCGCCTCGCTCGACGCGCTGCTCGACGCGCTGCCGCGGGTCGGTCCGTGACGGAGCGGCTCCTCGTCGGCCTGGCGATCGCCGCCGGCGCCGCGCTGCTCCTCGCCGCGCTCGTCCTCCTCGTCCCCGGCGGGGGCCGGGCCGTCGCCCACCTGGCGAAGGCGCTCCCGCGGCCGCTCCTCGAGGCGCTCGGCGCCGCCGTCGGCGCCGCCGCCTGGGCGCTCCGCGTCCGGCGCAAGGTCGCCCTCGAGAACCTCGCCCGCGCCTTCCCCGAGCGCACCGAGACCGAGCGCCGCGCGATCCTCCGGCGCTTCTACGGCCACCTCGGCCGGCTCGTCGCCGAGTTCGTCCGCGCCCCGGCGCTCGGGCCGGCGGACCTCGACGCCCTGGTCGAGATCGAGGGCTACGACGCCTTCGAGGCCGCCTACGCCGAGGGCAAGGGCGCCATCGTGACCACCGCCCACTTCGGCAACTTCGAGCTGCTCGGCTCGCTCTGGAGCCGGCGCGGCCTCGAGGTGTGGGCGATCACCAAGCGCCTGTCGAAGAACCCCTTCAACGCCTTCTGGCTCGAGCAGCGCCGCCGCGCCGGCCTCCGCGAGCTCCCCGACTCGGGCTCGATCCGCGACATCCTCCGGGTGCTCCGCGACAAGAAGGTGCTCGCGATCATGATCGACCAGAACATGATCCCGCGACGGGCGATCTTCGCGGACTTCTTCGGCACGCCCGCGGCGACCACGCCGGCGCCGGCGATCTTCGCCGAGCGCACCGGCGCGCCGGTGTTCCTGGTCCTGCTCCACCGGCTGCCGCGCGGCCGCCACAAGGTGACCATCGAGCGGGTCCCCTTCGAGCGCACCGGCGACCGCGACGCCGACGTGGCCGCGCTCACCGCCCGCCTGAACCTCGCCCTCGAGCGCCACGTCCGGGCCGAGCCCTGGCTCTGGTGGTGGATCCACCGCCGCTGGAAGACCCGGCCGACGCCCGCCGCGGACGCGTCGCCGTCGACCGAGCCCGAGGCGCGCGCCGGCTGACAAGGCCCGCGCGCGGGTGCATGCTGCGCCCGCCGCGGCCGGCCCGCGGGCCGAGGCCCCGCGTGCGCGTCTCCGATCTGATCCTCCCCGAGGTCCGCGAGGCGCTCCACGGCGAGCAGGCCGCGATCGCCGCCCTGGTCGAGGAGCTGCACCCCGCCGACACCGCCGACGTGTTCCTCGCGCTCCAAGCAGAGGAGCAGGGCGTCTTCCTCAAGGCGCTCCCGATCCAGGAGCAGGTGAAGCTCCTCGAGGAGCTCGAGGACGAGCTCCGCGCCGAGCTGGTCGAGAAGATCGCGCCGGACGTCGCCGCGCGGATCGTCGAGGAGATGAGCGCCGACGAGCGCGCCGACCTCGTCCGCGAGCTCCCCGAGCGCGTCGCCCAGAAGCTCCTCGCGGCGCTGCCGAAGGAGGAGGCGAAGGACGTCAAGACGCTCTTGGCCTGGCCCGAGGGCACGGTCGGCGCGCTGATGACCACGGACTTCGTGGCGCTCCCCGCCGAGCTCACCGCCACCCAGGCGATCGAGCGGATCCGGCAGGTCGCCGCGGAGATGGAGACGATCTACTACGCCTACGCGGTCTCGCCGGAGGGCGGGCTGCGCGGCGTGGTCTCGCTGCGCGATCTCGTCACCGCCCGGGGCGACCAGCCGATCTCCGAGCTGATGGAGGCGGAGCACCTCATCACCGTGCGCGCCGACGCCGACCAGGAGGAGGCCGCCCGCACCATCTCCAAGTACGACTTCCTCGCGCTGCCGGTCGTCGACGACGCCGGGCACATCCTCGGCATCGTCACCGTCGACGACGTCGTCGACGTGGTGCAGGAGGAGGCGACCGAGGACCTCCAGAAGATGGCGGCCGTCGCCCCGCTCGAGGAGTCGTACTTCCGCTCGAGCTTCTTCCGCGTCGTCCGGAGCCGCGCCGGCTGGCTGATCTTCCTCTTCGTGAGCGGCTTCTTCACCAGCCACGCCCTCGAGCTCTACGAGGGCTCGTTCCAGGTGCTGCCGGCGCTGGTCATCTTCATCCCCCTCATCATCTCGAGCGGGGGCAACACCGGCAGCCAGTCCGCCGGGCTCCTCATCCGCGCCATGGCGCTCGGGGAGGTTGCGCCGCAGCAGGCGTGGAAGGTGCTGGTCCGCGAGCTGGCGAGCGGCCTCCTCCTCGGCTCCGCCCTCGGCGTGATGGGCCTCGCCTACGCCGCCTTCGGCACCGGGGCCGACGCCCAGGTGGCGATGGTCGTCGGCTTCGCGGTGCTGGGCGTGGTGCTCTTCGGCTCGCTCGTCGGCGCGCTGATGCCGATGCTGATCAAGCGGCTCGGCCTCGATCCGGCGGTGGCGAGCGCGCCGATGATCGCCACCATCTCCGACGTCGCCGGGATCCTGATCTACATGACGATCGCCCGGCTGCTCCTCGGGCTCGCGTAGCGGTCCTCGGCGCGCCCTTCCCGAACGGGCCGCCCCTGCCCAGATTCGTACGCATGAGCCGGGGGGCGTGCGCTCCCCGACGAGGAGGATTCGTCATGCGGAGGTTCGTATTCGTGGTCGCGGCCGCGGCGGCGCTGCTGCCGGGCGCGGCGCTGGCGATCGAGGTGGACGAGACCGATCGAGCCACCGGCGATCTCGAGGTCTTCGGGCTCGCCGTCGACTCGCTGCAGCTCGGCGGCGGCGTCGGCAACTACACCGGCGACGCGGCCGACGACATCGGGCTCGGCGGCGCGTGGGACGTCAGGGCCGATCTCGACATGACCCGGCCGCTCGACCTCGAGCTCGCCTACGTCGGCGGCATGAACAGCATCGAGCAGGAGGGGCTGACGAACTACAACATCTACACCAACGGCGCGCAGGTGGCGCTGAAGCTCGAGCCGGTGGAGATCGACGAGCGCTTCACGCCGTACGTGCTCGGCGGGTTCGGCCTCACCCGGATGTCGGTGGCGAAGGACTCCCGCGTGTCCCAGGACTTCCAGTCCGACACCGCCGGCGCGTTCCCGCTCGCGGTCGGCGCCGACGTGGCCATCTCCGAGCGCTTCACCCTCGGCGCCCGGGCGAACTGGGACGTGATGTTCGACAACGAGGTCGACGTCTCCGCGGCGAACGGCAACGTCGACCGCGTCGGCCTGACCTTGAGCCTCGGCGCCACCAACTGGTAGCGCGGGCTCGCCGGCGCCGCCCCGGCGAGCCCGGGGCGGCGCGCGCTGCGACATCGCCCGGCGCGGCAGGATGTGCCATAACGCGCGCCGTGCGGCGTCACCCGAAGCCCAGCGAGCTCCGCGCGCTCCTCCCCCGGCTCGCCGGACGGACCGTCGCCGTCGTCGGCGACGTGGTCGTCGACGAGTACGTCCACGGCCAGACCGACCGGATCTCCCGCGAGGCGCCGGTGCTGATCGTCCGCCACGAGGCGACGACGCGCACCCTCGGCGGCGCGGGGAACGCCGCGGCGAACGTGGCCTCGCTCGGCGGCCGGGCGGTGGCGCTCGGCGTGGTCGGCGACGACGAGGCGGGCCGCGCCATCGGCGAGCTCTGCGACCGCGCCGGGGTCGAGCCGCGCCTCGTCCGCCTGCGCGGCGAGCCCACCGAGACCAAGACGCGCATCCTCGCCGGCGGCATCAACACCACGCGGCAGCAGATGCTGCGGCTCGACCGGAGCCGCAACGGGCCGCTCCTCGCCGAGGCCGAGGCGAAGCTCGTCGCCGGGCTCCGGAGGCTCGCGAAGGCCGCCGACGCGGTCCTCGTCTCCGACTACGGCTCCGGCGTCCTCGGCCCCGCGGTGATCGCCGAGCTGGTCGCGCTGGCGAGGGGTGGCTGCACCGTCTGCGTCGACAGCCGCTACAACCTCCGGGCCTTCCGCGGCGTCCGGGTCGCGAAGCCGAACGAGCCCGAGCTCGCCGCCGCCACCGGGCTGCCGGTCGGGAGCGCGGCCCACGCGGTCCGTGCCGGCAAGGCGCTGCGCCGCGCCCTCGGCTGCGACGCGGTCCTCGTCACCCGCGGCCGGAGCGGCATGGCCCTGGTCGAGAAGGGCCGGAGCCCGGCCCTGATCCCGGTGCACGGCGAGCAGGAGGCGGTGGACGTCACCGGCGCCGGCGACACCGTCATCGCCGGCCTCGCGCTCGCCCTCGCCGCCGGCGCGGGGCTCGAGGAGGCCGCGCGCCTCGCCAACGTCGCCGGCGGCATCGTGGTGCGCAAGCCCGGCACCGCCACCGTCTCGCTCGGCGAGCTCGACCAGGAGCTCTCGCGATGAGCTCGGCGACGAAGCTCGCGCCGCTCGCCGCCGTCGAGGCCGCGGTCGCCGCCCACCGCGCCGCCGGCCGCCGCGTCGCCCTCGCCAACGGCGTCTTCGACCTGCTCCACGTCGGCCACGTGCGCTACCTCGAGGCCGCGCGCGCGCTCGCCGACGTCCTCGTCGTCGCCGTCAACAGCGACGCCTCCACCCGCCGCAACAAGGGCGAGGGCCGGCCGGTGGTGCCCGAGGGCGAGCGCGCCGAGCTCGTCGCGGCGCTCGGCTGCGTGGACCACGTCCTCGTCTTCGACGACCCGACCGTGGTGGCGGTGATCCGCGCGCTGAAGCCGGACGTGCACGTGAAGGGCACAGACTACACGCCCGAGACCGTACCGGAGCGCGCCGAGGTCGAGGCGTACGGCGGCCGCGTCGCCGTGGCGGGCGATCCCAAGGATCACTCGACCAGCGACCTGGTCCGGAGGCTCGGCCGTTGAGGCGGCTGTTCCTCTCCTGCGCGACCCCCGAGTACACCGGCCCCGCCGAGCTCATGCTCGAGGACGCGGTCGCGCTCCGCGACGCCGGTCACGAGGTGACCATCGGGATCGACACCCGGCGACCCGGCACGCTGCGGGCGCGGGTCGAGGCGCTCGGCCTGCCGATCGCCGAGGAGCTCGATCTCTGCCGGATCGCCCGGCCGGGCCGGATCGGCCGCGACGTGCTCCGGCTCCGCCGGATGATCGCCCAGGGCCGGTTCGACACGCTCCACGCGCGCTTCTCCCACGATCACCACCTCGCCCTGCTGGCGCTCGCGGGCCTCCCGCGGGCGCGCGTGCGCGTCCTCCGCTCCTGCGAGCTCGAGGCGAACGTGGCGCCGGGCGCCGGCCGCTCCCTCGCGTACGGGCGCACCGATCGCTTCGCGGTGCCGTCGCGGTCCCAGGGCGAGGCGCTGTCGAGGAACCACCGGGTCGCGCCCGAGCGCGTCGACCTCTTGCCGGGCCGCGTCGACGCGACGCGGTTCTCGCCCGGGCCCTCGGGCCTGCGCCGCGAGCTCTCCGTCCCCGAGGACGCGCCGGTCGTCGGCATCGTCTCCCGGGTGAAGCCGGACCGCCGCCACGTCGAGCTCCTCGCCGCCTTCGAGGTGGCGCGCCGCACCGTGCCCGCCGCGGTGCTGCTCGTCGTAGGGCGGGGCGAGGGTCTGCCGGCGATCGAGGCGGAGGCCGCGCGCCGGGGGCTCGCGGCGTCGGTGCGCTTCGCCGGCTACCGCACCGGCGACGCCCTCGTCGACGCCTACCGCGCCTTCGACGTGAAGGCCTGGCTCGCCCCGGGCAACGACGGCACCTGCCGCGCCGTCCTCGAGGCGATGGCCTCGGGCTGCGCGGTCCTCGGCGGCGCGCTCGGCGCCGACGCCGAGGCGGTGCTCGACGGCGAGACCGGGCGCCTCGTCGACCCCTCCGACGCCGAGGCCACCGGCGCCGCCCTCGCCTCGATGCTCGCGGATCGCGCGGTGGCGAGGCGCATGGGCGAAGCCGGCCGGCGCCGCGCGGCCGACGTGTATACTCCCGCGCGCCGCGCCCAGGCCGTGCTCGCGCTTTACGAGCGGGCCTGGGCCGCACCGCCCGCGGCCTGACGGAGCGTCCATGGCGAAGCTGCGCCCCGAGCTCGTGGAGATCCTGGCCTGCCCCCGGTGCAAGGGCGACCTCGAGGTCCACGAGCAGCAGGACGAGATCGTGTGCCGCGCGTGCAAGCTCGTCTTCCCCATCCGCGACGACATCCCGGTGATGCTCCTCGACGAGGCGCGCCCGCTCCCCTGAACGCCATGCTCCGGTCGCTCGGCCGGGCCCTCGTCGTCGCCTGCGCCCGGCTCGTCCTCGGCCGGCCCGACCGCGGCCCACTCCCGAAGCCCTCGAAGGTCCTGGTGGTCCGGACCGACGAGCGCGTCGGCAACGTCCTCCTCACCATCCCGCTCCTGAGGGCGCTGCGCCGCGGCCTGCCCGACGCCGAGCTGCACTTCCTCCACGCGGCGTCGAAGCGCGCGCTCGTCGAGGGGCTGCCGTACGCCGACGTGCGCATCCCGTTCCAGCGCACCGACTTCTTCCGGCACCCGCTGCGTTTCCTGGGGCTCCTGCGGCGCCTGCGCCGCGAGCGCTACGACCTCGCGATCGAGGCGGGCCACTGGCACGCCTTCAGCCTCTCCGCGGCGCTGCTCTGCCGCGTCTCGGGCGCGCGCGCCCAGCTCGGCCACGACCGCGGCGACGCGAAGCGGCTCCTCGGCCACGTGGTGCCGCCGCCCGCGGACACGACCCACGACGTCTCGGTGAAGCTCCGGCTGCTCGAGCCGCTCGGCGTCCCGCCGGCGGGGCTCGAGCTCGAGACGCCGCTCGCGACCGACGAGGCCTCGCGCCGCGACGCCGCGGCGATCCTGGAGGCGGCGGGTCTCCTCGACGCCCGCGTGCTCCTCGTCAACCCCGGCGCGCGCAAGGCCGATCGCCGCTGGAGCCCCGACCGCTACGGCGCCGCCACCGCACGGCTGGCCTCGCGCTTCGGCCTCGCGCCGCTCGTGCTCTGGGGCCCGGGCGAGGAGGCCCTCGCCGACGAGGTCGCCGCCGCCGCCGGCCCCGACGCGAAGCGCGCGCCTCCGACCGACCTCCGGCTCCTCGCCGCGCTGATGCGGCAGGCGACGCTGGTGCTGACCAACGACACCGGCCCCATGCACCTCGCCGCAGCCGCCGGCGCGCCCACCGTCGCCGTCTTCCTGGTGGCCGACCACGAGCGCTGGGGGCACCCGCTCCCGACGTTCGCCGCCGTGCCGCTCTCGACGCTCGGCGGCGACGCTTCGCTCGAGCTCGACGCCGTCGAGCAGGCCGCAGGCCGCGTGCTCGCCGCCGCCGGTCGGTTGACGTCCGCGCCGGCCGGAAGCTAGGTTTTCGCCTCCCCGACGAGGCCTCCATGCTCCGCTCCATGACCGGGTTCGGCGCCGCCCGTGCCCGCGTCGCCTCCGAGGAGATCACCGCCGAGCTCCGGTCGGTCAACGGCAAGTTCTGCGAGGTGAAGGCGCGGCTCCCCCGGGAGCTGCTCGCGCTCGAGGCCGACGCGGTGCGCACGGTGAAGGCGCGCCTCGCCCGCGGCGCCGTCGAGCTCACCGTGCGCCGGGGGGACGGCGCCTCGGGCCCGCTCGCGCCGCGCGTCGACGAGGAGCTCGCCGCCCGCTACGCCGAGCGCTTCCGCGCGCTGCAGGCGCGCCTCGGCCTCGCGGGCGAGGTGACCATCGCCGACGTCCTGGCCGCCGAGGGGGTCGTCGGCCTCGCCGAGCGCGAGCCGGATCTCGCCGCCGCGGCCAAGGCGCTCGAGGAGGCGCTGTCCCGCGCCCTCGACGCGCTCGTCGCCATGCGGGAGCGGGAGGGCGAGGCGCTGCGCAAGGACATCCTCGCCCGCGCCGACGTCCTCGACGCGCTCGGCAAGAAGCTCGCGTCGCAGGCCCCGGAGGCGCTCGCGCAGCACCGCGACAAGCTCGCGCGCAGGGTGCAGGAGCTCGCGGGCTCCGCCGGCGTCGATCCGGTGCGGATCGCCCAGGAGATCGCGCTCCTCGCCGAGCGCTCCGACATCTCCGAGGAGCTGACGAGGCTCGAGAGCCACCTCGCCCAGCTCCGCTCGATGTGCGCCGGCGACGAGCCCTGCGGCCGCCGCCTCGACTTCCTGACCCAGGAGCTGAACCGCGAGGTCAACACCGCGGGCTCGAAGTCCCCGTGGTCCGAGGCCTCCACGATCGTCGTGGAGATGAAGGCCGAGCTCGAGCGGGTGCGCGAGCAGGTCCAGAACGTGGAGTGAGGACGGTGCCGCCGAAGGGCCTCATGTTGATCCTCTCCGCGCCCTCCGGGACCGGCAAGACGACGCTCGCCCGCAGGCTCCTCGACACCGTCCCCGACGGCCTCTTCTCCGTCTCGGTGACGACGCGCCCGCCCCGTGGGCAGGAGCGCAACGGGGTCGACTACTACTTCGTCGACGCCGCCACCTTCGACGGGATGGTGGCCGAGGACGCGTTCCTCGAGTGGGCCGAGGTCCACGGGAATCGCTACGGCACCCCGCGCCGGCCGACGCTCGAGGCGATCGGCGAAGGCAGGGTGGTCGTCTTCGACATCGACGTGCAGGGCGGCAAGCAGATCCTCGCCCGGCACCCGGACGCCGCGTCGGTCTTCGTCCTGCCGCCTTCCCTGTCGGAGCTCGAGCGCCGGCTCCGGGGCCGGGGGACGGACGACGAGGCGGTCGTCCGCAGGCGTCTCGCCTCGGCACGGGCCGAGATCGCGGCAGGGCTCGGCGCCTACCGCCATGCGATCGTCAACGAGGACGTGGAGAAGGCCTCCGCGGACCTGGTCGCGCTCGTCCGCTCGCTCCGGGGGCAGGGCGACGCCGAGGACGACGCGCGCACGCGCCGGCTGCTCCGAAGTGAGCAGGACCTCTCGGCATTTCTGGGTACGGCCGACGGTTGAGAACCTGGCAGACACCCGGGTGGTGCGTTGTGGTTGACAGCCCGGGCATGCGCGTGTAGATCCGCGCCGTCTTCGGCACCGAAGCGCAGGTGCCTGGCGGGCGTGGAAGGGGCAGGGCGGGCATCCGGAAGCCTCCACGGAGGCGGCGGGGCCAGGTGTTCGGGGCCGAGCGGTGAAGGCCCGGAAGGATCGGGCGAAGCAGAAGGTTGCACCCCGTACGACGGCGCGGTAGAAGCGCGCTGCTCTCTGACAAGAGAATCCACCCATCGAGCCCGACGGAGCGGGGTACGCTCCGCGGGACGCACCGACCCGTGCGCACACCGGGCGAAGTGCCAGCAGGACGGGAGCACGCGGATCCACGACGGCCGGGGGCCGGCGGGGGACGCGGCCCCGGGAAGCACGGGACGTCGACCCGTGGTTCCGACCGCCTTCCACGGAAGGCGATCGAAACGACGGGCTGCAGCGGGTTCGCTCGAGAGCGACCCACCCGGCTTCGAGGCGGAAGCAGGAGGCCTCGCCGACCGTTGGAGCTCCAGCGCCTCGAGAGGCGCTCGCTCCTCTGATCGCCATGCCGGCGGATTCGGCAGGCGATCGCCGACGATCCGTTCGGATCACGGCGCCGCGAGAGCGGTTCGTCACCAAGTTGACACCGACCGAGCGCGGCGGTACATACCGCCCACTTCGGTTCGACGTCGCCTGCGGTCCAGGGCGACGAACGGCAGCGCCGACGTCCTTGGCGCTGCCGACCTCGACAAATGCCGGCGATTTCGGCAGGTTGGCGATGGTTTCGATGGGTGGAACAAGCGCCGCGAGGTGCTTGTTGACAAGGACGGCGCGACGGTGATAGAAGCCGCGCCCCGCTGAACGAAACGAAGGCGGCACGTTCGACGGTGGTTGACTCGAAGGCGCGACGGTGGTAGAAGCCGCGCCCCGCTGAACGGAAGTAAGCGGTTCGGTCTCTGACAACTGAATAGTGAGCATACGCTAGAAGCTAGCGGAAACTCGTTTCAATACTTTGAATCTAGGTAGGGTTGAGCACACACCCTGCTAAGAGCCGAGGGACTCGACCTAGCCGGTCGAGCTCCTCACCAAGCTCTTCCAATCTAAATTGGAGAGTTTGATCCTGGCTCAGAACGAACGCTGGCGGCGCGCCTAACACATGCAAGTCGTGCGAGAAAGGGGAGCAATCCCCGAGTAAAGCGGCGCACGGGTGCGTAACACGTGGGTAATCTGCCCTCGAGTCAGGGATAACCTTCCGAAAGGAGGGCTAATACCTGGTAAGCCCACAGGGACCTCGGTCCTCGTGGGAAAAGATGGCCTCTGCATGCAAGCTATCACTTGAGGATGAGCCCGCGGCCCATCAGCTAGTTGGCGGGGTAATGGCCCACCAAGGCTACGACGGGTAGCTGGTCTGAGAGGACGATCAGCCACACTGGAACTGAGACACGGTCCAGACTCCTACGGGAGGCAGCAGTGGGGAATCTTGCACAATGGGCGAAAGCCTGATGCAGCGACGCCGCGTGTGTGATGAAGGTCTTCGGATCGTAAAGCACTTTCGACCGGGAAGAAAAAGCCTGTGGCTAACATCCACGGGTCTTGACGGTACCGGTAGAAGAAGCAACGGCTAACTCTGTGCCAGCAGCCGCGGTAATACAGAGGTTGCGAGCGTTGTTCGGAATTATTGGGCGTAAAGCGCGTGTAGGCGGGATGGCAAGTCGGGTGTGAAAGCCCTCGGCTCAACCGAGGAAGTGCGCCCGAAACTACTGTTCTTGAGTGCCGGAGAGGGTGGCGGAATTCCCGGTGTAGAGGTGAAATTCGTAGATATCGGGAGGAACACCAGTGGCGAAGGCGGCCACCTGGACGGACACTGACGCTGAGACGCGAAAGCGTGGGGAGCAAACAGGATTAGATACCCTGGTAGTCCACGCCGTAAACGATGAGTGCTAGGTGTTGTGGGTGTTGACCCCCGCAGTGCCGTAGCTAACGCATTAAGCACTCCGCCTGGGAAGTACGGCCGCAAGGCTAAAACTCAAAGGAATTGACGGGGGCCCGCACAAGCGGT
>CAZDGH010000172.1:0-11838 GCA_964504805.1 uncultured Myxococcales bacterium
CCGGCGCGGCGGCGGCCGGCGCCGGGTCGATCACAACCGACGGGATCGCCGCCACCGCGGTCGACTCCTCCGACGGATCCGCGAGCTTGGGCGCGGCCTCCGCCGCGGCGGCCCCGACCTCGAGCTTGATCCGGGTGTTGCCGAGGGAGATCTCGTCGCCCGACTGCAGGGTGCCCTTGTTGACCCGCTTGCCGTTGACGAACGTGCCCTCGACCGAGCCCATGTCGATGATCGAGAGGGAGCCGTCGCCGGCCACCTCGACCACCGCGTGGATGCGGGAGACCTTGTCGTCCTCGAGGCAGAGGTGCGCCGAGGAGAGGCGGCCGATCTTGATGATGTCGCGGTGGAACTCCTTCGTCGCGACGAGCTCGGTGCCCCGGTAGATTCGCAGCGTGAGGGGAATCGCCATGTGCCGCCTCCGGTCCGTCCGACGCTACCGACATCCTGCGGCGCGCTCGGTTCCCGCCCGTCCTGTCAGAGCTCTCCGACCGACTCGAGGACCTCGTCCCGGAACTCCTCCCGGACCTTGATCAGGTTCGAGTAGGTGACCTTCTTGCGGGCGTCGACGTACTCGCCGTCCGGCTTGGTCAGGTCGCCCTGGATCGTGTCGTCCTCGAAGTTGATGACCGTCTTCTTCTCGTACTTCACCTTCTCCTCGGCGCCCGCCACCGCGGGCGCGAGGACGGCGAGGACGAGCGCGGCGAGAAGTGCCCGCGTACCGAGAACCTTCATCCGAACCTCCGAGCGATCACCCGAAAGCCTAACACCGGCGCGACGATCCGCGACCTCCGCCGTGTAGCTGATGGTGCGCAGATGCCGCACCGTTGTCTCCGACCTTTACAGGAGGTCGTCCGTCGGCTCGTCGGGATCCTTGTCCTTCTTCGGCGCCGGCGGCGCCGGCGGGGGCGGCGCCGGCGCCGGCGCCGGGGCGGCCTCCTCGGGCTTCTTCGGCTCCGCCGCCGCCTTCGAGGCCGCGTCGCCCGCGGTGCTCGCGTTCGGGTCGGCCCCGCCGGTCTTGGCGGCGTCCTCGAGCGCCTTCTGCGCGTCCGCCTTCTTCTGCGCCTCGGCCTCCTGCCGCGCCTTCTCCTCCGCCGCCTTCTGCTCCTCGAGCATCTTCTTCTCCATCTCCGCCGCTTCCTTCTTGGCGTCGATGAGCGCGCGGCACTCCTGGATGTAGGCGAAGACCGGGTGGTCCGACGGAAGGCTCGAGGTCGGGTGGCGGGTGAACTTCTCGTAGTACTCGAGCGCCTTCTCCGGCGCGTCCTTGTACTTGTGGAGCACGACGCCGGTGGCGAAGAGCGGCGCCGCCTGCTCGGGATCGAGCGCGAGCGCCTTCTCGTACGACTGCATCGCCTCGTCGAGCTTGCCCTGGCCGCGCAGCGCCACGCCGAGGTCGTAGTGGAGCACGGCGTCGTTCGGGCTCTTCGCCAGGAGCGCCCGGAACTGCTGCTCCGCCGCGGCGAAGTTCTTGTTCGACAGGGCGTACTCGACGATCCGCTGCCGCGCCGGGAGGTAGTCGTCGCGCAGCGCCAGCGCCTTCTTGTACTTGGCGATCGCCGGCGCGAGCTCGCCCTCCTTCTCGAGGATCTGCCCGATGGTGAAGTGGAGCTCCGGGTCCTTGTCGTCGAGCGCGAGGGCGCGCAGCGCCACCAGCCGGCCCATCGAGAGATCGCCGCGGCCCAGGTACACCTTCATCTGGACCTTGTAGGCGGTGAGGTTCTTCGGGTCGCGGAGGAGCGCCTCCTTCGACAGCTCGAGCGCGCGCTCCTCGTCGCCGGTCTCCCGGAGCAGCTCGGCGAGGCGGGCCCGGGACCCGGCGTCGTCGGGGTACTGCTCGAGGATCTTCTTGTACTGCTCCGCCGCCTCGTCGCGCCGCCCGGCGTTCTCCATCATCACCGCGAGGTTCTCGTAGGCGACGGTGAGCGACGGCTTCCGCTCCAGCGCGCGCTTGTAGTGCGCCACCGCCTCGTCCGGCTTGCCGCGACGCTCGGCGAGGACGCCCAGGTTGTAGTGGCCCTCGGCGAGGTTCTCGTCCGCCTCGACCGCCGCCGAGAACTTCCCGGTCAGCAGCTCGTAGTCGACGTTGCCCGCCTTCTTCTGCGCCTCCCAGGCGGCGACGGCCTCGTCGAACTTGCGCTTGGCGGTGGCGGAGATCGTGGGCGCCGCGGCGGGCCCGCCGTCGGTCCGGCGGACCTCCACCGGCCCCGAGACGGCGGGGCCCGAGGAGCTGCTGGTGGCGCAGCCGGCGAGGAGCGCGCCGCCGGCGAGGGCGGCGGCGTAGGTGCGGAGGTGCTTCACAGGAGGTCCTCGTCGTCGGGCTCGTCACCCTTCTTCTTGGGGAGCGGCGGCTCGTCGACCGGCGCCGTCGGCGAACCGCCCCGGCCGATGCCGAGCTCGCGCTTCTCGGCGCGCGAGGGCTCGGGATCCACCGGCGTCTCCTTCGGGATCTTCACGTCGGCGACCTTCGCGCCCTGCCCGCTCTCCGGCGGCGGCGGGATCGCGAAGATCTCGCCGACCAGCCCCGCGCCGAGCTTCGGCGCCGGCTGCGGCTTCGGCGCCAGCGTGGTCTCGACCACCTGCGGGTACTTGTCGGACGCCTTCTCCTCGAGGATGGCGAGCGCCTCCGCCGAGCACTCGTTGTAGACGTCGAGCTCGCGGGCCTTCTCCACCGCCGTCCCGAGCGCCTCGACCGCCTTCTGCTCGACCGGCTGCGCCTGCTCCGCGAGCACGGCCTTGTAGTTGTCGATGCCCTCCTCGTTGAGCCCCTTCGGCACCGGCGCGTCGTAGAGCGTCTGCGCGAAGTTGCGGTAGGCCATGCCGATCTTCTGCAGGCCGCAGATCGCCGGGCCGGCGACCTTGAAGCCGACGGTCTCGGTGTAGCGCTTCTGCACCTCGCCGAGCTTCGCCGCCTTGTGATTCAGCGTCTGCGCCATCTCCTGCTCGGGGAGGCGGTGGCGGTTGGGGGCGTCGTCGTCCCAGAGCGCCTCGGACAGGTAGAGGTGCGCGTGGGCCACGGCCTCGCGGCCGCCGCCGGGGTCGGCGGTCAGCTTCTCCTTGGTGCGGCCCGGGAGCTTCCGGTAGTAGTCCCAGATCCGCTCGTACGACTTCTTGATCGCGCCCTTGTTCCGGGTGCGCTCGTAGATGCGGACCATCCGGTACTCGTTGGCGAGCACCTTGTTGGCGTCGCGGGTGTACTTGCGCCCGTACGCCTCGAGCTGCCGGAGGGCGTCGTTCCACTTCTTGTTCTTCTCGTGGAGCTCCGCGATGGAGAGGAAGATCGCCTCGGCGTCGGCGTCGTTCGGCCAGAGCTCGAGGTACCTCTCGCGGTTCTTGAGCGCCTTCTTGTAGCTGCGGAGGCCCTCGCGGAAGGTGCCGGCGTTGAACAGCGCCGTCTTCGCCTTCGCCTCCTCGTACTCGCCGGAGCCGCGATCGGCGGCCTTGCCCGCCTTGGCGTCCTGCTTCTTCTTGGGCGCGGCCTTCTTCGGCGGCGCCTTCTTGCCCTTCCCCTTCGCCTTGCCGCCGCCGCGCTGGTCCTCCCAGCGCGCGACGTACAGCTCGTAGTAGTCGGCGGCCTTGCCGAACTCGCCGATCTCCTCGTACTGCGCGGCGTTGAGGTAGAGCGCCTGCGGCGCGAGGTTCGAGTCGCGGTACTCGCGCACGATCCGGTCGCGCAGCGCGATCGCGCTCTCGATCTTGCGGGCCTTGAAGTACTCGACCGAGGCGTTGAAGAGCGCCTCGTCGGCGAGCTCGCTCTTCGGCCACTCCTTCACGAAAGCGACGTACTTCTCCGCCGCCTCGCCGTGCCTGCCCTTCTGGCCGATGCCCTCGGCGAGCTTGAAGGTGTTCTTCTCGAGGATCTTCTCGAGGTCGCCCTTGAACTCGCCCTTGGCGAGCTTGGGCTCGGCGTAGAACTTCCGCGCCCACTCGTCGATCTTCTCGTAGTCCTCGAGGATGTTGTAGACGTCGAGGATGAGGTTGGCGGAGTACACCGCCAGCTCGTGCTCGGGGTGGTTCAGCGAGATGTCGGCGAAGCGCTTCACCGCCTCGTCGAAGTAGTTGTAGCGGTAGTAGATCTGCGCGGCCTTGTAGCCGATCTCCACCCGCTTGTCCCCGCCGGGGACGTACTTCAGGTAGTTCTCCGAGGCGGTGAGCAGCGCCTGCTTCGGCGCCGGGATCGGGTACTGCTTCTTCGGATCCTTCGCGCCGGTGTCCTTGTCCTCGAACTTCTTGGCGACCTCGTCGTACGAGAAGAGCGCGCCCTCCGCGGACTTCACCAGCCACTTGCCGGGCTTCTGCTTCTGCTTCTCGATCTTGTCGACGTCCATGGCGACGACCTTCGAGTACTCCTCGGCCGCCAGCTCGTACCGCTGCAGGTTCTCGAACAAGAGCTCGGCGTGGAAGAAGCGGAGGTCGTAGCTCTTCGGCGAGTCGGGGAAGATGGTGAGGTAGTCGTTGTACGCCTCGTTGGCGTACGTGAACGTCTCCTCGTCGCGGGTCTTCTTGCCCTCGTTGTGCCAGGAGACGGCGAGGTTCGAGAGCGTGCGCTCGGCGAGCTCCTTCGCCTCCTTGATCGCCTGCTTGTCCTGCTCCGTCTTGACGTTCCCGCTCTTCTCGACGTCCTGGAAGATCTTCACCAGCAGCCGCGCCTGGTCGACGGTGATCTGCTTCTTGCCGACACGCATCACCGCGTCGACGATCCGGCCCTGGTAGAACGGCGCCTGCGGCGAGAGCGGGCGCTCCTTGATCAGCTGGCGGTAGACGAGCACCGCCTCCTTGTCCTTGCCGTCGTCGTAGTAGAGGCCGGCGAGGCCGTTGAGCATGCCCCACCAGTTCTCCTCGCCGCCGACCTTCTTGAACTCGTCCTTGGCGGTGGTGGGGTTTCCGAAGTGGGAGTACGCGAGGACGAAGTCCTTGCGCGCCTCGCGGACGAGGGCGGTCTTGTTGTCGTTGCCGACGTTGGTGGCGAGGTCGCCGTAGAAGACGGTCGCCTTGAACTTGTCGGCGGCCTGCTGGAAGTCGCCGAGGTTGTAGTGGCACCAGCCCTGCTTGTAGATGGCGAAGCCGTAGACCTTCGACTCGGTGAAGCTCGCGGCCCGCGTGTACGCCTCGAGCGCCTTGGCGATCCGGTCGCGCTTGCCGCCGGAGTTGTTGAAGTAGAACTCGCCGAACGCGAGGTACGAGTCCGGGATGTACCGGGACTTCGGGAAGCGGCGGATGAGCTGCTCGTACGCCTTGAGCGCGTCCTTCACCTCGCCCTTCTCGTAGAGGTTCTGGGCGAGGAAGAAGAGCACCTCGTCGAGCCGCGGGTACTGCGGGAACTGCTTGAAGATGTCCTTGTAGCGGCCGATGGCTTCGGCCTGGAACTGCTCCTGCTTGCGGAGGTAGCTCTTCTTCTCCGCAAGCGCGGCCTCCGCGCAGGCCTTGTCGCCGTCCGCCTTGCAGCGGATCGCCTTGTCGTCGAGGCGGTTGGCCTCGAAGAACCAGTAGCGCGACTCCTCCCAGTAGAGCTCGCCGAGCCGGAAGAGGAGGTCGGGCTTCTCCTTCGGGTCGTTGTTCAGCTGCGACATCTGCTGGAGCGTGTTGATGAGGTCGCGGCGCTTCTCCTTGAGCTGCAGCTCCACCGAGAAGCGGAACTTGTCGTACTCGAGGGTCGGCCGCGGCCCCTCGCCCTTCTTGGCGTCCTTCTTCGGGCGGGTGACGTCGCCGGCCAGATCCTTGGAGGGACCGCCCGCGTCCTCCTTCTTGCCGAGGTCGGCCTCCTTGCCGGAGCGCTGCGCGGCGGCAGGGAGCGCGGCGGCCAGCACGGCGCCGAGGGCGAGGGCCGCGAGCGGCTTCAGAGACATCGGCGTCCTCACTTGTCCTTGCAGCCCTTGGTGAGCGTGTACTGGTAGGTGCCGAGCTCGTCGCGCCAGAACTCGCCCTCGTAGGGCCAGTAGACGTGCTCGTCGTCGACCGCGGTCGAGTACTTGTAGTCCTTCACCACCGCGACCTTCGATCCCTTCTGGAGCGAGGCCTCGAGGACGTCCTTCTCGCGGGTGCCGATCTCGGCCTTGATGGCGAGGGCGCGGTAGTTGAGATCGGCGAGCTCCCTGCGCTCCTTCTCGAGCTTCCGCTTGGCGTAGAAGCCGGCCTTCTTCTGGAGCTCCCCGCGCTGGGCGGTGAGCTCCTCGAGCAGCTCCTTCGACATCTCCGAGAACTTGAAGGAGTCCTTCCGGGCGTTGATCCCGTCCATCTCCGCCTCGAGCTCGAGGATCGAGTCGTTGAGGTGCTTCAGCTCCTTGTCGGAGAGGGCGAGCTTGAGGATGCGGAAGAGCATCCGGCCCTGCACCGCGCGCTCGATCGAGCTCTTCTTCTGGATGTCGTCGAGCATCGCGTAGTAGTCGGCCGGCGACGCGTACTCCTTCTTCATCACCTCCTCGAGCTGCTTGTAGAGCGGGAGGTAGGTCTTGTTGAACTCGTCGACGATCTTCGTCGCCTCGGCGTAGCGGCAGTTCTCGTAGTAGATGACCGCCTTCAGGATCAGCGCCTCGGGGAAGTACTCGTCCTTGAAGAAGGGCGAGTGCAGCGTGATCATGTTGCCGAGCGCGCGCTCGTACTGGCCGATGCGGAAGTGGGCCCAGCTCGCCTCGTAGAGCGCCTGCAGCCACTGGTCGGAGCCGCGGGCGACCTTGTCGTAGTAGAAGATCGCGTAGCGGTTCTGCTTGTGCTCGTAGTGGATGCGGGCGAGCTGCATGAACGCCTGCTCGCGGAGCCGCGGGTCCTGGAGGCCGCCCTGGGCCTTCGGGTTGAGGACGCGGACCACGTCCTTGAACCCCTCGAGCGAGGGCTCGAACTTGCCGCCGACGTAGAGCGCCAGGCCCTCGAGGTACTTCGCCTTCGGGTAGAACTTCGAGTCCTTCGGCACCTGGGCGAGGAGCCGCTGCGTCTCCTCGAGCGACTTGCGCCCGTCGGCCTCGAGCGGCGGGCGGTCCTCCTCGTCCGCGGCGGCGGCGGCGTCGAGCAGCGCCACGCCGCGGGTGAAGTTGTACTTCGCCAGCAGGTAGCGGAACTCGCTCCGGTACTTCTCCGGGAACTCGGCGTTCGCGTACTTGGCGATCTCGTCGAGAACCACCGACTGGTTCGTCGTCTTGTGGCTGATGAAGAAGAGCCACTCGAGCGAGGTCTTGAAGAACTTGTGCTGCTCGCCGCGCTCCAGGATCTTCTTGAAGGTCGCGAGAGACGAGTGGTACATGCCGAGCCGGAACAGCGCCTTGGCCAGCAGGTACTGCGCCTGGTCGTGCTGGTCCGCCGCGTTCATGTCCTTCAGGATCTCGCCGAACGCGAGCGCGGCCCCCTCGTAGTCCTCCTCCTTGAAGAGCTTGGTCGCGGCCTCGAGCTTCTGGCGATCGCTCGTCTTGCCGGTGACGTCGAAGCCCTCGAACGACATCGTCGGCGCCGGCTTGTCGTCCTTCTTCGGCGGGGCGGTGTCGGTGATCACCGGCGTCCCGTCGATCGGCGGATCGGCCTTCGGCTTGCCGCGGATGCCGCGCTTCGCCGGCGGCTTCTTCTTCTTGTCGTCCTTCTTCTTGTCGTCGGCCGGCGCCGTGTCGTCGGAGAGGTCGAGGCCCTCGAACGACATCTGGGCGGCCGCCACGCAAGGCGTGACCACGAGCAGCAGCGAGAGGAGGAGCGCGCGCATGGAGGTGCCTCTCAGGACTCGTTCATGTCGCCGAGGAACCAGGAGAAGCCGATCCCGAACATGAGCTGGTTCTGGGTGTCGGTCTCTCCGTCGACGTCGAGCTGGTAGACGACGTCGCGGATCTCGAAGCGCAGCGTGGTGGAGCGGCCGAGGAAGAACCGCTGGCCGACGCCGAGGTGCACCTCGGGGGTCATCTTCTCCTCGACGGCGTCGGAGCCGACGGCGGCGAGCCGCGTCTGCAGCACGCCCGCGCCGGCGATCACGTAGGTGTCGAAGTGCAGCACCTTCTCGGCGAGCACCGAGATCTTCCCGTAGAGCGGCGCCCACGAACCCTCGGCGGAGGCCATCAGGCCGAAGTCGCCGGGCGTCCGGACGAGGTCGCCCTTCTGCGGGATCTCGCAGCCCTCGCCGCGGCTGTCGCACTTCGTCACCGCGCCCGACGAGGTGGAGATCGCGTAGGCGACGTTGATCCCCGCCGACCACTTCTCGGTGAGGTGGTAGGCGTAGCGGGCGCCGAACGCGTACTTGGTGAAGAAGGCGTCGTTGAGCGAGAGCTGCACCGTGGGCGACAGCTCGTGGCGGCCGTCCTTGAGGAACAGGTTGCCGGTGACGGGCTTGATCCGCTCGTCGAGGTCGAGGTTCGCGGGCCCCACGACGTTCTTGGCCTCGTCCTCGCGCTTCTGCTCCTCGGCGGCGGCGTCCTCGTCGGCGCGGGCGGCGGGCGCCGCGACCGCGACGAGGAGGAAGGCGACGAGCGCGTGCGTCCGCATGCTCACTGGACCTCGTACTCGAAGGAGGGCGGGATCCAGAACGAGAGGCCCACGTTCACCGTGAGCACCTTCTGGATCTCGGAGATCTCGCGGTCCTGCGGCCGGTCCGCGTAGAGGAGCTGCTTCACCCAGAACTCGAAGGCCATCCAGTCGGCGAACGCGAAGCGCTGGCCGATGCCGGCGTCGGCGGCCGGGTGCAGGCCGTCGTTGACGGGCTCGCCGGAGGTCTGCGACGACGCGGCGCCGACGCCGGTCATCAGGAAGAAGTCGTAGGTGACGATGGTGTTGAACCAGGCGAGCTTCCCGTAGATCGGCGTCCAGACGAAGTCCGCGCCGGCGGTCCAGTCGATCTTCGACGAGAGCAAGAGCGAGCGCAGCTCGCGCTTGGCGATCCGCACGTTGTCCGACTGGGCGATGCCGTACTTGTCGAAGTGGAGCGAGATCGCGAACGGATCGGCGAGGTGGTAGTTGACCGCGATGCCGCCGCCGACCTTCGAGTAGAAGGCGTCGTTGAGCGACATCGCGAAGGACGGCACCAGCTCGAGGCGGCCGCCCTTGAGGAAGTGCTTGCGCTGCACCGCCTTGACGCGGTCCTCGAGGGAGACGTCGTCCTCGCCGACCACGCTGACGTCGGGCTTGCCGGTCGGCAGGGACCTGCCGAGGTCCTCCGCGGACACCGGCGCGGGCCCCGAATCCGGCGCGTCGGGGACGTCCGGCTCCGGCACCGGATCGGCGGCCGGCGGCTCCGGGTTCTCTTCGGTGAGGTCGAGCCCGAGACCCTGCGCGGCAGCGCTGCCGGAGCCGGCGAGGAGGAGCGTCGCGATGAGCCAGCCCAGGGAGTTCTTCACGCTCACGAGTCCCCCAAGGGACGAGGACGCCGCACGGCCGCAGGGCGGAAGTGCGGGAATTTGCGCTGAATTTGGATGCGGCGGGGATGCTACCCCGCATCCCCCCGGGCGTAAAGCAGGGATCTCCCATGGACGAGTGGTGCGAGCCGGTGGTTCCCGACAGGTGCGATGAGGTGCGGGGCGCCCCTCCGCTTGAGGGGCGGGTGGGCGTCTGCTACTCCTCTTCGCCATGCACGCTCCCGGCCTCCGCACGAGGGCGGCGTCGTTCGGCGCCGCCGCGCTCACCGCGATCCTCTCCTCGCTCCTCGGCGCCGGATCCTGCATCGAGACCGACATCGGCGCCCCCTGCATGCTGGTGAAGACGCACCCGGTGCGGGGGCCCGACGCCTCGGCCGAGTGCGTGACCATCGTCGGCGGGGACACCACGGTCGACGAGGACAAGTCCCGGACGAACCCCGAGTGCTACCACCCGAACCGCGAGGATCTCCGCGGCTCGTTCGACAAGGACTTCGTCTCCTTCGGCGCGACCGAGTGCGAGAACCTCACCTGCGTGCGGGCCCGGTGCCCCTACCCGGACCCGAACGACCCGGGGAAGACCGACCAGGCCCGCTGCGAGAACGAGCTCCTCCCCGCGAGCGACGCGGATCCGAACGGGTTCTGCTCCGGCGAGTGCATCACCGACCAGGACTGCGCCTCCGAGGAGGGCAGCTTCGTGTGCCGGGCGCTCGTCCTCGACGACGAGTTCCTCCGGCAGCTCCGGGACAGCCTCTCGCCGGAGGAGTACAGCCGCTACTTCGGGCGCATCCAGAACAGCAAGTTCTGCGCCCCGGCCGAGTAGCACCGGCCCAACCGCCCGGAACCGCGGGCGGTTTCTCGCGACAGATCGTCCGGACCTTTCGTGCGTGGAACGTGTCGAACGCTCCCGCACGGAGAGATCCGCATGTCGCCTGCCGGAAAGACCCTGTCCATCCTCGGCGCCGCCCTGATCGTGGGCGTCGCCGGCCTCGCCCTCGGCCTCGTGCCGTCCACCCCCGTCGCCACGCCGGAGCCGCCGCCGCCGGTGACGCCGCCGCCGGTCCCGCCGCCGCCGCCGGGCTCCGACACCCTCACCGTCACCACCTCGCTCTCGCACCCGGCGGTGCTACACGGCAGCGCCGGCGAGACCTACCTCCACGTCGAGGTCGCCGCGAAGGAGGCGCCCGGCGAGGTCCGGATGCCGATGAACCTCGCCCTGGTCATCGACCGCTCCGGCTCGATGCACGGCGAGAAGCTCCGCAGCGCCAAGGCCGCCGCGCGGCACGTCGTCGACCAGCTCGGCCCCGAGGACCGCCTCGCGCTCGTCGGGTACGGCAGCGACGTCGACGTGCTGGTGCCGTCGACGCCGGCCACCGAGCCCGGCAAGGCGCGGCTCCGCGCCGCGATCCGCGGCCTCTGGGACGCGGGCGGCACCAACCTCTCCGGCGGCCTCGGCGCCGGCGCGGCGCAGGTCGAGCGGGGACGCGACGGCCGCGCCACCGTCGACCGCGTCATCCTCATCTCCGACGGCCAGGCCAACGAGGGCATCACCGCCCGCGGCGCCCTCGGCTCGTTCGCCCGCGGGATCGCCTCGCGCGGCATCTCGGTCTCGAGCATCGGCGTCGGCACCGACTTCAACGAGGACGTGATGCAGGATCTCGCCGAGCTCGCCGCCGGCCGGTACCACTACCTCCGCAACGCCGCGCAGCTCGCGGGGATCTTCGAGCAGGAGCTGAAGCTCACCGCCTCGACCGTGGCGCGGGCGCCGCAGCTCGCGATCACCCTGCCCGCCGGCGTGCAGCTCGCCGAGGTGTACGGCTACAAGTCCGAGCGTCGCGGCGACCAGGTGGTGATCGAGCTCCCCGACTTCCCGGGCGGCACGCGCCGGAAGATCGTGGCGCGGCTCACCGTCGCGACCGACACCCTCGGCGCGCGGCCGGTCGCCGATGCCAGGGTCTCCTTCACCGACCTGCTCCGCGATCGCGCCTTCGCGACGGTGGCGGCGCCGACGCTCCTCGCCGAGGTGACGTCCGCGCCCGAGGTCGTCGCGCAGCGCGAGGACAAGCGGGCGTTCGAGGAGGCCGTGCGCGTGAACAGCGCCTCGGCGCTCCGGAAGGCGGCCGAGTACTTCAACGACGGCAAGAAGGACGAGGCGCAGCGCACCATCGCCGCCGCCGCCGCCGAGCAGCGGGCCCAGAGCGCGCGGCTCGGCTCGGCGCGGCTCGCCCGCGAGACCGACGAGCTCGACCGGAGGCTCCACGACTTCTCCGCGCTCGACGTCGAAGGCGAGGACGGCCGCGACGCGGTCAAGGCGGCGAAGAGCCTCTCGAACGAGCTGTCCTGGTAGCCCGCGCCACCCACGGACCGGACGGAGCCACGCCATGACGCCCTTCACGTTCTCGGATCACGAAGCCTTCCACCGCACCGCCCTCCGGCTCGCCGCCGGCGCCGCGGTGGCCGGCGTGCTCGCCGCGGCGCTGCTCGGCCTCGCCGGCCCCGCCGCCGAGCTGTTCGTCCCCGCGGTGGT
>CAZDGH010000173.1:0-1356 GCA_964504805.1 uncultured Myxococcales bacterium
CGGGCGGCTCGGCGAGCGCGCGCCGGCAGAGCGCCTCCGCCGCGCGCTCCGCCGGCGACCGCCCGCGAGGCGCCGGCCACGACGAGAGGGCCCGCGCACGCACCCGCGCGAGGTCCGGCACGATCCCCGGCAGCTCGCGGGCGAGCCTGCGATCCACCGCCACCGCCTCGCCGAGCAGGTAGAGCTCGCGGGCGAGCCCCTCCGCCGGGAGCGGCAGCGCCGCCGTCCCCCGCACCGCCCGCCCCGCCTGCTGCAGCGCCAGCGCGCGGAGGAGGCGGGGCGCGTCGGGCAGCCGCGGCAGGAAGAGGTGGGTGCCGTCGGTGGCGGGCAGCGCGCCGTCGCGCCACCGCGGCGGAGCGAGGAGCCGGGCGAGGAAGCTCGGCGGCGCCGGAGGCTGCGCGACGCGGACCGGGAGCTCGCGGCCGAACGCCGCGGCGACGAGCAGCTCGAGCCGCCGCCGCTCCGGCAGACCGCCCTCCGGCTCGGACCGCTTCCCGCGCAGCCGCCCCACCGCCTCCACGGCGTGGCGCGCGGCGTCGACGAGGACGTCCTCGGCCTCCGCCATCGTCGCTACACCAGGACGACATCCACGAGGTCGGCCATCCCCGCGACCACCGTCGGATCGTCGGAGAGCGGCAGGATCAGCCCGGCCCTGCAGGCCCGCCGCGGCTCCACACCGGAGGCGATCAGCCGCGCCGTGGCCACCAGGAGCCGCGTGCTCGGGACCTCGGTCAGGCCCCGACCCTCGAGCCCGCGGAGCCGTCCGGCGAGCTCGACCAGCGCCCGGGCCAGCGCCGGCTCCACCCCGCTCTCGTGCGCGACGATCGCCGCCTCCTGCGCCGGCGCCGGCAGGCCGAGCTCGAGGGCGACGAAGCGCTGGCGGGTGCTGGGCTTCAGGTCCTTGAGGGCGTGCTGGTAGCCCGGGTTGTAGGAGATCACCAGCTGGAAGCCGGGCGCGGCCGGGAGCAGCTCGCCGGTCTTGTCGACGGGCAGCATCCGCCGGTGATCGGTGAGCGCGTGGATCACCACCACCGTGTCCTGCCGGGCCTCGACCACCTCGTCGAGGTAGCAGATCGCGCCGGCCCGCACCGCCTGCGTGAGCGGCCCGTCCTGCCAGACGGTGGCGCCGCCGCGGACGAGGTAGCGGCCGACGAGGTCGCTGGCCGCGAGGTCGTCGTGGCAGGCGACGGTGACGAGCGGTCGCCCGAGCGCGTGCGCCATGTGCTCGACGAAGCGGGTCTTGCCGCAGCCGGTCGGCCCCTTGAGCAGCACCGCGAGCTGCCGCTCGTGGGCCATCCGGAAGACGAGCGCCTCGTCCCCCGCGGGCAGGTAGTACGGCCCGGGCGTCGAGCGGTA
>CAZDGH010000173.1:1366-11789 GCA_964504805.1 uncultured Myxococcales bacterium
GCTGGGTCCCCACCACGACCCGCTCCCCCACCCGTCGGGCGTCGCCACCGGGCCGGGCGGGCCGCGGAAGAAGTCCACGATGAAGAGGATCGCCCCCACCGAGAAGAGCGAGCCGGTGGCCACCAGCATCAGGAAGTGCACCTGCAGCTCGAGCTGGGTCTCCAGGTAGCCGAGGCCCATGATCCGCTCGAGGTAGGTCTGGGCGATCCCGGCGGTGGCGAAGGACAGCGTCATCCCGAACATCCCCGCGACCTGCAGCCAGAAGGCGAAGAAGCCGAGCTTGCTGCCGGACGCCTTGCGGCCCGGGCAGAGGTGCGGCAGCGCGTAGGTGATCATCGCCATGACGATCATCGCGTAGGCACCGAAGAACGCCGAGTGGCCGTGCATCGGGGTGACGAGCGTCCCGTGCGTCCACTTGTTCACCGAGGGCCAGGTGTGGGCGAGACCGAGGAGCCCGGCGCCGAAGACGGTGAAGACGGCGCTGCCCAGGGTCCAGTGGATCGCCAGCGAGTTCGGGTGGGCGAGGCCGGAGCGGCCCATCGCGGCGTAGGCGACGATCGCCATCCCCAGGAGCGCGAGCGGCTCGAGCGCGCTGAAGATCCCGCCCAGCGGCAGCCAGTACCGCGGCACGCCGACCCAGTAGTAGTGGTGCGCGGTGCCGAGGAGCCCGGCCAGGAAGACCAGCCCCACGATCACGTAGAGCCACTTCTCCAGCACCTCGCGATCGACGCCGGAGAGCCGGACGAGCAGGAACGCGAGCAGGCCGGCCTGGATCATCTCCCAGACGCCTTCCACCCAGAGGTGGATGGTCCACCAGCGGTAGAAGATGCCGACCGTGTAGTTCTCGAACTCGATCAGCGCCGGCAGGTAGAGGACGGCGGCGAGCGCCAGGCCGGCGAGGAGCACGCCCTCGGTCACCGTCCAGCGGCGCGCCTTCTGGACGGTCCGGAACACGTTGTAGAAGAACAGCAGCATCACGAAGACGATCGTGAGCTTCATCGGCAGCGGCTGCTCGAGCAGCTTGTTCCCCGTGGTCCAGCCGAAGAGATAGCCGACGATCGTGGTCACCCCCATCGCCAGCCAGATCGCCAGCTGGAGGTACGCGAGCTTCGTGCTGTGCAGCTCGGTCCGCGACTCCTCGGGCACCACGTAGTAGGCGGCGCCCATGAAGCCGGCGAGCACCCAGACGATCAGCAGGTTGGTGTGGATCGCCTTCGAGGTGTGGAACGGCAGCACCTCGAGCAGCGGATCCGGCCCGAGGTACTTGGCGGCGATCAGCAGCCCGAAGGCGAGCTGCAGGCCGTAGAGACACATCGCCGCCGCGAAGTACCAGTACGCGACGCCCTGCGAGCGGTAGCGCATCGGGCCACTCCTCTAGCGGAGGGTGAGCAGGTACCGCACGAGCAGGTCCACCTGCTCCTGCGTGAGCTGCTCGCCGTAGTTGCTCGGCATGAAGGAGACGCCGCCCGCCGAGTAGAGCTGCCCCGGCACGAGGTGGGCGCTCGGCTGCAGGATCGACTCGCGGAGGTAGCCGGCGGCGTCCTCCGCCTTCCCCCGGTAGTCGGGGCTCCGTGCGACCTCCGCCGCGCGCGTGGCGATCCCGGCGAGCGAGGGCCCGGCCAGGTTCACCCCGGCGACGGTGGAGTGGCAGCCGAAGCAGGCGGCCGGCGCCGCGCGGAAGAGCGCCTCGCCGCGGGCCTCGGGGGCCCCCGCCGGCGCCTCTCCCGCCGCGGGCTTCACCGTGGTGGCGAGGGTCGAGGTGCCGGGGAACGTGCCGCCCGAGACCAGGATCGGCCGCGGCGGCCAGCCCTGGTTGTCCACCTTGCTGACCCAGTCGAGGAACGCGATCACCTGGTCGATCTCCTCGTCGGTCAGCCGGGGGTTCGGCATCACCCGCCGGTGCTTGGCCTCCGAGTAGAACTGCGACGGGTCCTTCAGGAACGCCTTCAGGTACGGGGCGCCGCGCTGCCGGGTGATCTTGGTGAGGTCGGGCGCGAAGTAGGCGCCCTCGCCGAACAGCGTGTGGCAGTTGATGCAGTTGTTGTCGTGCCAGACGTCCTTGCCCGCGAGCACCGCGGGCGTGATCGCGTCTGCATTCGTGAGCGCGCCGAACTGCGTATGGCTGTGGATCGTCAGCCCGACGAAGACCGCCGCGAACCCGAGGGAGCAGGCGTAGGCGAAGAGCCGGGTCTGTCGCTTCGTCATCGCGGAAGGTCCCCGGCTAGACGCGGATCGCGTTCCAGTTGGAGATCGAGAGCCAGGCGGCGTACGCCATCGCCACCACCAGCAGCGCCAGCACCAGCCAGCTCACGAGCCGCAGCGCCGTGTAGGCCGGGGGCGCCGGTGGGACGGTCGGGTGCTCCTGCATCGCGGGGTCCTCCGGGCGCGCGGCCTCGGGAAAGGTAGGCACCGACCCGTCGATCCTCAACCGGGCGCGGAGGCGCCGCGGCGAGGGCGGCGCGGCCCGGGCGGAGCGACCGGATTCCATCACCCCGGCGGGCCTGCGCCGCCTGCCGGCGCTCGGGCGCGGAGCTTGACTATTCAAGCTCCCGCTTGAATACTTGAGCAGTCCGAAGCCGCATCCCGCGCTCCGGAACGCGAAGCGGAGCCCCACATGGCCAGGATCCTGTTCATCCTGAACGACCCTCCCTACGGCACCGAGCGCTCCTACAACGCGCTCCGGCTCGCCGGCGCCCTCGCAAAGCGCGAGGGCGAGGAGGTGAAGCTCTTCCTCCTCGGCGACGCGGCCGCGTGCGCGAAGGCCCACCAGAAGGTCCCGGCGGGCTACTACAACGTCGAGCTGATGCTGAAGGGCACGGCGCGGCACGGCGCGGAGATCGGCGTCTGCGGCACCTGCATGGACGCCCGCGGCATCGCCGAGGCCGAGCTCGCGGAGGGCACGAGGCGCAGCACCCTCGAGGAGCTGGCGAGCTGGACCGTGTGGGCCGAGAAGGCGCTGGTGTTCTGATGGGCGCCGCGAAGACGGTCCTGGTGCTCGGCGGAGGCGTCGGCGGTCTCGTCGCCGCGCGGGAGCTGCGAAAGCGCCTCCCACGCCGCCACCGCGTCGTGCTCGTCGATCGCGAGCGGCAGCACCTGTTCGCGCCGTCGCTGCTGTGGCTCATGGTCGGCGACCGGGAGGCCGACTCCATCCGGCGGCCGCTGTCGAGGCTCGAGGGCAAGGGGATCGAGGTCCGGCACGGCGAGATCGAGCGGCTCGATCCCGCGCGCAAGGCGGTCACCGTCTCCGGCACCGAGCTGGCTGCCGACTACGTGGTCGTCGCCCTCGGCGCCGAGCTGGCGGAGGAGGCGGTCCCCGGCCTCGCTGAGGCGGGGCACGACTTCTACACCCTGCCCGGCGCGTCGTCGTTCCGGGCGGCGCTCGGCGGGCTCGAGCGCGGGCGCGTCGTCGTGCTGACGGCGGCGCCGGCGTACAAGTGCCCCGCGGCTCCGTACGAGGCCGCGCTCCTCGTCGACGCGCACCTGCGCCGGCGCGGCCTGCGGAGCGCGGTCGGCGTGGAGCTCTACGCGGCGGAGCCGGGCCCGATGGGCGTCGCCGGCCCGGAGATGTCGGCGGCGGTGAAGCAGCTCCTCGCCGACCGAGGCATCCCCTACCACCCCGAGCACCAGGTGACGTCGGTGGACCCGCGCGCGAGGGCGATCGCCTTCGCGAACGGCGCCGTGGCGTCGTTCGACCTGCTCGCCTACGTGCCGCCCCATCGGCCGCCGCGCGTCGTCCGCGAGAGCGCGCTCGCGGGCGAGACGGGCTGGGTGACCGTCGACCGGCACTCGCTCGAGACCAGGTTCCCGGGCGTGTACGCGCTCGGCGACGTCGTCTCGATCCCGCTCGAGCTCGGCAAGCCGCTGCCGAAGGCCGGCGTCTTCGCCCACGGCGAGGCGGTCGTCGTCGCGCGGAACGTCGCGGCCGCGATCGAGGGGCGCGCCCCAGCGGCGCGGTTCGACGGCCACGGCGCCTGCTTCGTCGAGATCGGCGGCGGAAAGGCGGCCTTCGGGGGCGGCGACTTCTATGCGTCGCCGAGACCCGCGGTGAAGCTCCGTCCGCCCAGCTGGCGCTGGCACGCGGGGAAGGTCCTGTTCGAGAAGTCGTGGCTGTACCTCGAGCTCTGAGAACGGCCGGGGAGCGCCGACCGGCCGCGTCCGGCCGCCGCTCCCGCCGGGCCCGCGGCGGTCACCACCGGCCCATGTGGTCACGGCCCTGCGTGCCGCCGAGCTCCCACGCCCGGACCTCGAGCTCGTCGGCCCGGTCGACGAGGTCGTCGCGGTGCGCGAGACAGGAGGCCTTCGCCTCCTCGAGCGTGACCGCGGCGGTGACGGCGGTCCTACGCCGCCTCGGGCCGGCGCAGCGACCACGCGGCGTAGAGCACCGGTAGCACCAGGAGCGTGAGCAGGGTCGAGGAGATCACCCCGCCGATGACGACGGTCGCGATCGGCCGCTGCACCTCGGCGCCCTGCCCGGTCGCGAACGCCATCGGGAGGAAGCCCAGGGCGGCGACGCTCGCGGTCATGAGCACGGGCCGGAGCCGGGACGTCGCCGCCTCGCGGATGGCCTCGGCGGGCGCCGTGCCGGCCGCGAGCAGCTGCCGCACCCGCGAGACGAGCAGCATGTCGCCGAGCACCGAGATCCCCGAGAGCGCGATGAAGCCGACCGCCGCCGAGATCGAGAACGGCATCCCCCGCGCGAGCAGCGCGACGACGCCGCCGGCGAGCGCGAACGGCACGCCGGTGAAGATCCGGAGCGCGTCGAGCACGCGCCGGTAGGTGAGGTAGAGCAGGCCGAAGACCAGCGCGAGGGCCGCCGGCACGACGAACAGCAACCGCTGCCGCGCCCGCTCCAGGTTCTCGAACTGGCCGCCGTAGCGCACGAAGTACCCGGGCGGCAATTCCACCTGCGCGCGCACCGCGGCCTGCACGTCGGCGACGAAGCCGCCGAGGTCTCGGTCCCGTACGTTGGCCTGCACGACCGCGCGCCGCTTGCCCCACTCGCGCTGGATCGCCGCCGGCGAGGAGACCTCCTCGACATAGGCCAGGCGGCCGAGAGGGACCCGGGTGCCGTCCGGCGCCGCGACGAGCACGCCGGCGAGCGCGGACGGGTCGTCGCGGTAGGCCGCCGCGAGCCGAACCCCGAGTGGCACGCGGCGCTCGCCCTCGCGGACGTCGCCGACGTAGCGCACGCCCACCGCCTCCACCACGTCGAGGACCGACCGGGCCGGGATCCCGTGGCGGCCGAGCGCGGCGCGGTCGACCTGGACCTGGAGCACCGGCTGGCCGGTGCTCTGCTCCACCGAGACGTCCGCGGCGCCCTCGACCTGCCGGATCACCGCCTCGATCTCCCGGGCCTTCGACTTCAGGACCTCGAGGTCGTCGCCGAAGACCTTGACCGCGAGATCGCCGCGGACGCCGGCGATCATCTCGTTCACACGCATCTCGATCGGCTGCAGGAACGCCAGCCGCATGCCCGGCATGTCGGCGAGCTCGGCCTCGAGCTCGCCCACGAGCTGCTCCTGCGTCCGCGCCCGCGTCCACTTCTCGCGGGGCCGGAGCGTGACGAAGACGTCCGAGACCTCGAGGCCCATCGGGTCGGTGGCGACCTCGGGCGTGCCGGTGCGCGTCCACACCCGGTCCACCTCGTCCGGGAAGCGCGAGCGGATCACCTGCTCGATCCGGGTGCCGTAGCGCACCGACTCCTCGAGCGAGACGTCGGCGAGCCGCACCGTGTTGATCACGATCGAGCCCTCGGAGAGCCGTGGCACGAACTCGCTCCCGAGCCGGGTCGCGGCGATGCCGGTCGCCACCACCAGGGCGAGCGCGCCGCCGAGCACGAGCGGCCGGCGGGAGAGCGCGCAGTCGAGAAGCGGCACGTACAGCGCCGTCAGCCAGCGGACCAGCCGCGGCGGCTCGTGTCGCTTCGCGCCGCGCCGGAGCCCCAGCGAGGCGAGGACCGGGACGAGGGTGACCGAGAGGATCATCGAGCCGAGCAGCGCGAACACCACCGTCAGCGCCATCGGCCGGAAGAGCTTCCCCTCCACGCCCTCCAGAGTCAGGATCGGGAGGTACACGATCATGATCACCAGCTCGCCGAACAGCGTCGGCGTGCGCACCTCGACCGCCGCGTCGCGGACGACCTCGCGCACGCTGCGGGCGCCGTCCGACGCGGCGAGGCGCTTCTCGGCGTTCTCGACCATGATGACCGAGCTGTCGACCACCAGGCCGAAGTCGATGGCGCCGAGCGACATCAGCGAGCCTGCGACGCCGAACCGCAGCATGGCGTCGAAGGCGAAGAGCATCGAGAGCGGGATCGCCGACGCCACCACCAGGCCGGCGCGGACGTTGCCGAGGAAGACGAACAGCACCGCCACGACGAGCAGCGCGCCCTCCAGCAGGTTCCTCCTCACCGTGGCGAGCACGGCGTCGACGAGGTCGGTCCGCTGGTAGACCACCGAGACGTCCACGCCCCGCGGCAGCGACGTCTTCGCCTCCTCGAGCCGCGCCGCGAGCGCGCGGGTGACGACGTCGCCGTTCTCGCCCATCCGGAGGAAGCCCAGGCCGAGCACCACCTCGCCGGCACCGTCCGCGGTGGTGGCGGCGCGGCGGAGCTCGTGGCCGACCTCCACCTCGGCGACGTCGCGGATCCGCACCGGGACGCCGTCGGCCGCGGCCACCACCACCCCCTCGATCGCCTGCTTCGAGTCGAGCTGGCCGACGCCGAGGACGAGCGAGGCGCCGCCGCCGCGCTCCACCAGCCCGCCTCCGACGTTGCCGTTGTTCTCCTCGAGGGCGCGCTGCACGTCGCCGAGGGAGAGGCGGTGCTTCTGCAGGTGCAGCGGCTCGACGACGACGTGCCACTGCCGCTCCGCGCCGCCCCACGCGTTCACCTCGGCGACGCCCGGCACCGCGCGCAGCTGCGGCGCGAGGACGACGTCGTGGATCGTGCGCAGCTCCTCGAGCGACCGCCCCTCGCCGGTGACGACGTAGTGGAAGACCTCGCCGAGCCCGGTGGCGACCGGCCCCAGCGACGGCGGGTCGACGCCGGCCGGGAGCTCGAGCCCGGCGAGGCGCTCGGAGACGACCTGGCGGGCGAACCAGACGTCGGTCCCGTCGCCGAAGGTGAGCGTCACCTGCGAGAGCCCGAACTTCGAGAGCGAGCGGAGCTCGACGACGCCCGGGAGCCCGGCGAGCCTCTGCTCGATCGGGATCGTGAGCTGCCGCTCGATCTCCACCGGCCCGAGCGCCGCGGCGACGGTGTTCACCGACACCTGCACCGGCGTCGTGTCCGGGAAAGCGTCGAGCGGGAGCCGCCGGAAGGCGACGACGCCCCAGCCGGCGAGGACCGCGGTCGCCACCAGGACCGCGGCGCGGTGCGCGAGGCACAGGTCGATGAGGCGCGTCAGCATCCGGTCAGTCCGTCTCGCAGCAGCCCGCGCCGATCGAGTCCTTCAGGAGCTCGGTCTTGAGCAGGAAGGCGCCCTCGGTGACCACCCGGTCGTCCGGCGCGAGTCCCTTGGTCACCTCGACCTCCGCCTCGGTCCGCGCGCCGAGCTCGACCGCCACCGGCACGTAGCTGCCGGCGGCCTTCCGCACGAAGACGAGCGTCGCCCCCTCGGCCCGCTGCACGGCATCCTTCGGGACGAGCAGCGCCTCGCGGGCGTCGGCGACGTGCACTTCTGCGCGGACGAAGCTGCCCGCCTTGAGCCGGCGGTCCGGGTTCGGCAGCTCGATCCGCGCCGGGACCGTGCGGGTGGTGGGGTCGACCACGGCGCCGACGCGCGCGATCGTCCCCTCCCGGACCTCGCCGCGCGCCCCCTCGAGCTTCACCACCACGCGCTGCCCGGGCCGGACGTCGCCGGCGTCGTCCTCGGGAACGTCGAGCACGGCCCACAGCCGCGACAGCTCGGCCACCTCGACGAGGATCTCGCCGGGCTCGAACGTCCGCCCCGTCACCGCCGGCCTCGCCACGACCGTCCCCGCGAGCGGCGCGGTGAGCACGTGGCGCTCGCCGCTCCCGCCCGAGGAGGAGGCGCCCGCGGACCGGAGCGCCGCCTCCGCGGCCTGGGCGTCGGCCTCGGCGACCGCGAGCTCGCGCGCGGCGTCCTCGACCTCCTGCGCCGAGGCGACCTTCGAGGCCAGGAGCGACCCCTGGCGCTCGAGCGCCGACCGCGCCGCGGTGACGCGCGCCCGCGCGCCCGCGAGCCGCGCCCGGTCCTCGCCGATCGCCGAGGACGCGACGACGACGAGCGGATCGCCGGCGCGGACCTCGTCGCCGACGTCGACCTTCACCTCGACCACCAGCGCCTCGCCCCGGGTGGAGACCTGGGCGTAGCGGTTGCGATCGAGCTCGAGCTTCCCGACCACCTCGAGCGACCGGGAGAACGGCCGGCGCGTCACGGGCACGGCGCGGATCCCGGCGTCGCGCTCGGTCCCGGCCGAGGCGAGCGTCACCTTCGTGCCGGGCTCGGGGAAGACCGGCGCCTTCCGGCCCGCGAGCTTCGAGGGGTCGCAGCGCGGGCAGACCGACGCCGGCAGCCCGTGCTCGCGGCAGAAGTCGCCCGCCTCGACGTACGTCGCGACCAGCTTCGGGTTGCACTTCGTGCACTTCGACTCCGGCACGCCGTGCTCGCCGCACCAGTCCGCCGGCGGCGCGGCGGCCTCGAACCGGAGGCCGGGGTTGCACCGCAGGCACTGCGACTCCGGCACGCCGTGCTCTTCGCACCAGTCGCCGGTGGCCTGGAACACCGGCACGAGCTCGGGCGAGCACCTCGTGCAGAGCTCCGCCGGGACCCCGTGCTCGCAGAGCTTCGGCGCGGCCGCCGCGGCGCCCGCCTCGGCCGGCGGCTCCGCCGGTGGCGGCTCCTTCGCGGGCGCACCGCAGCCGGCGGCGAGCCCGAGGGCGAGCACGGCGATCCCCGCGGGTCGCCTCACTTCACGCCCTTCTTCGCCAGCTCGGGGTTGCAGAGCGAGCACTGGGACTCGGGCCGATCGTGCTCGGCGCACCAGTCGCCCTTCGACTTGAACACGGCGGCGAGCTTCGGGTTGCAGCGGGTGCAGACGGCCTTCGAGACGCCGTGGGCCTCGCAGGCCTCGGCCTTCGGGGCCTCGGCGGCGGGCTTGGTGCCGGCGGGGGCCTCCGCCGGCTTCGCCTCGGCCGCGGGCTCGGCGGCGAGGGCGGGCGCAGCGAAGCAGCAGACGGACAGGGCGACGAACAGCGAAAGGACGGACGACATCGTGGGACGGCTCCTGCCGGCGGACGCCGGCGGTGGACACCGGCCTCGCGGCCGGCGGATGAACGGAGGGAAGCGCCCGCGGCTCGCGGCCTGCGGACGGATCTCGGGCGCTGCGGCGGGGGCGCTACGCTCTCGGCGGGTGGAACACGCCGCGGGGCGAGCCCGCAGCGACGCGCGCCACTGGCTCGCCTGCCGCGCCCGTCTCGACCGCCAGGGCGGTGACGACCTCCGCCGGGAACGACGGCGCCGGCGAGATGCGCACGGGGCAGCAGTGGCACAGCGCCACCCCGGCGCCGCAGCCCGCGTCGCCGGCGTCGGCGTGATCGCCGGCCGCGTCCACTTCTTCGTCGGCGCAGCAGTCGTCGCCGAACAGCGGCGCCGCACCGGAGGCGCCGAAGGCGAGGACGAGCGAGAGGAGGCGGGAGAGCCGGCGCATCGGTCGAATTGTCAGCGACCCGTCGGCGCGCTGTCAAAGGCGGCGGCTCGCGCCCGCCGGGCCCGCGCCTCGGTGACCATGCGCGAGAGCGCCTCTTGCATGCCGCTCGACGCCCAGTCGCGGGGGCCGTCGAACCGGGCGATCGCCCGACCGTCCACGACCAGGTACGAGGTCGGGAGGCTGGTGACCTGCAGCGAGCGGCCGAGCGCGTGGCCCTCGTCCATCCGGAGCCGGAGGGGAGGAGGAGGCGGCCCTCCGAAGTACGAGGCGACGTCCGCCTCCCCGGCGTCGTGGCTCACGATCACGACCGCGAGCTCGGGCGCGGCCTCGCGGGCGAGCTCGACCAGCGCCGGCGTCTCCTCCACGCACGGCGGGCACCACGTCGCCCAGAACGCGACGAGCGCGGCGCCGTCCACGCCCGGCACCGCCTCGTCCACCGCGACCCAGCGGACGCGCGCAGGCTCGGCGCAGCCGGCGGCGACGGCGCAGCCGAGGAGGACGAACCGGAGGCGGGCTCCGCGGAACACGGCCGCCAGTGTGGGCCAGGCGTTCCGCCGCCGCCAGCCCGGGCTCAGGCCGGCGGGAGCCCGCGGCGCCGCCACGTCACCCACGCCACCGGCACGTTCACCCGCGTGAGCAGCAGCAGCGAGAGCAGCCCGCCGATTATCGGCGCCGAGGCTCCCCACCGCCGTTCATTCCACCTTCACCGCCAGGAGGAAGCGCCCGCTCGGGCACTGGACCGGGAAGACGC
>CAZDGH010000174.1:0-11777 GCA_964504805.1 uncultured Myxococcales bacterium
CCCGGCCCGGCGGCGGCGGGCATCGGCGCGGTGGCGGCTCCCTCCCACGGCATCGGCGCGGCCGGCGGCGGCGGAGGCGGCGGCGCGGCCGGCATCGGCTCGGGCTCGAACAGGCCCGCGCCCGGATCCGCGGGAGGCGGCGGCGGCTCGGCGAGGAAGCCCGTCTCCGACGGACCGGCGTCGAACGCCGGCGGCGGCGCCATCGAGGGCGCCGGCCCCGCGGAGGCGAAGCCGCGGCCGGCGAGCTGGTTCACCGCCCGGCCCACCCGCGCGAGATCGCCCGGGAGATCCTCGGGCGCCTTCACGCCGGGCTCGCCGGCGGCGATCCGCTCGGTCGCGGAGGCGAGGCTCGCCATCGCCGCCGTCGGCGCCCCGCCCTTGGCGAGGATGGTGAAGACGAGGCCGAGGCCGAGGAGGATCGCGCTCAGGATCACCGTGCGGCGCTGGTGATCGGCGATCGGGGCGAGCGCCGAGGCGGCGTCGATGGAGAAGATCACCTGCGCGGCGTCGGTGCCCGGCACGTCGCGGACGACGCTGCGGGTCGCGGCGGCGGCGGGCGCGAACAGCGGCAGCGGCAGCGCGCCGAAGAGCGAGAACTGCTCCTTCGAGAGCGTGCCCATGCCGAACGCCTTGCCGCCGGCGGCGGCGGACGCGGCCCCGACGAGGCCGCGCTCGGTCGGCGGCAGGCTGGTGGCGAGGAGCACCTGCTCGCCCTTCTTCAGGAAGGTGACGTCGGCGCCGACCTGCTCGCGGAGCGCCTGGGCGAACGCGTCGTCGACGGCGAAGCCGAGGACGAGGGCGCCGTCGGGCCTCTCGGGGGCGCCGACCGGCACGGCGGCGACCCGGTAGAGGCGGCCGCCGAGGTCGGCGAGGCCGTGCTTGCCGACGCCGCCGAGGGCGTCCTGCGCGAGGGGGAGCCCATCGAGGCCGGCGTCGAAGCGGTTCTTCTCGCCGAGGCGGTTCTCGGCGACGCCCTTGTCGGTGGCCAGGGCGAGGAGCGCGGTCGACTCCTTCTCGTCGCGCTTGGTGGCGCGGGCGGCGACCGCGCCGATGGCGGCGTCGAGGGCCGGCTGATCGGGGGCGGCCGCCCGACGGCCGAGGTCCTGCACCGCGCCCTGGAGCGAGGTCGACTGGGCCGACTCCGCGGCGAGGGAGAGGCTGCGCTGCGCGCCGGCGGCGGCCGCGGCGTCGAAGGCCTTCGCCGCCTGGTCGAGCTGCCGGTCGAGCTGCGCGTGGGCCGCGTCCACCATCGCGGGACCGCTCGCGTACAGCGCGGCGGCGTTCACGCCGACGGCGGCGATGGTGAGCAGCAGCAGGAGGCCACGAGACATTCGACACCCCGCGCGCCGACGTCGAGCCGGCGCGCTCCTGGGAACGATCCCACGAGCAGAAGAGGCTCCTTCTTATAGCCCCTTCGAGGCCGCGTCAAACGTGACGCATCGCGGAAACCCGCGTGTTTCCCGCCTCCTCCGGCGATCAGGCGAGTCCGTCGAAGAGCTGCTCGACGAGCGCGTCGACGTCGGCCGTCGGCTCGAGGAGCCGCTGCTTGGGCTGACCCTCGGCGGCCTCGTACATGCGCAGGGTCGAGAAGAAGAGCTCGGCGTCGGTCACGGGTTCCTCCGGAGATCCGCGCGGCGGGAGCGCCGCGCAGGAACCAGTGTAGGAGCCGGTGCGAGCGCCACAAGAATTCGGCCTCTGATCAATGCGCGAGGCGGTTCAGCGCCTCGTCGAGGCGCGCCTCCATGCCCGGCTCGACCAGCGCGGCGACGCGGCGCTGGCGATCGAGCACGATCACCCGCGGCTCCGGGCCGAGCGTGAGCTTGTCCTTCAGCATCTTCCCGCCCTCGTCGCGGAAGACGCGGTACGGCGTCTCCGGGACGGGGCCGCTCGTGACCAGGCCGGCGACGGTGACGCGATCCTCCCAGCGGGCGACGACCTCGTCGCACGGCGGGGGCGGCGCCCCGGCCCCGTCGGGCGCCAGCACGCAGATCACGGTGACGCGGCCGCGCGCGCCGCCGAGCCGCACCGGGTGCCCGTGCTCGTCCGCGACCGGGAGGTCGAGGACGCGGCCGATCGCCGGGTGATCGCCCCAGGGCGGCGGCGGCCGCGGGAGCGCGCGCTTCTCCACCGGCGCGCACGACGCGGCGGCGAGGAGCGATCCGGCCAGGAGCAGGAAGCGGCGCACGCCCATCGCGATCGAACCTACGCCCTGCGGAGGGGCCTGGCCACGGCGTTCAGCCCGCGGGGGGCGGGACGACCGGGATCTCGACGTACGCGGTCTGCGTGCGGCGCGTGCCGAGGGGCGCCTGGTCGCCGAGGACGAGCCGCACCACCTGCTTCCGGAGCTCCTCGACGTCGCGCATGATCCGCTGCGCGGCGGCGCCGTCGCGGACGCGGACCTGGCTCTTGCGGAACGCGAGCAGCGTCGCGACCTGCACGTACTCCTTCTGCGGGATGGCCGGCGCCAGCCAGCCCTTGCGCCTCCGCTTCAGGTAGTACGGCAGGATCGCCGCGTGGCCGCCGGGGATGAAGCCGAGCTTCTCCTCCTCCTCGAGCTCGCGGCGGAGCAGCCGGTGCTCGAGGTAGAGCGACCACTGGGTGATCCCGAGCATGCAGAGCGCGATCACCGGCATGAGCAGGAACGCGCCGGCGGTGAAGATGCCGCCGCCCTTGTAGAGGCCGCCGATCGTCATCGAGCCGTTCCAGAAGGCGTGGATCGCCATCCCCGCCGCGTAGCCGAGCGGCAGGAAGAGGAGCTTCACGAAGAAGCCCTTCCGGTAGCGCGAGAGGCCGAGGAAGAAGCCGAAGGCGCCGGAGGCGCAGCAGTGGACGACCGCGGAGAACAGCGTCCGCACCACGATGTTCGACATCCACGCCTGGGCGCCGCCGTGCTGGTACACGTTCAGGAAGTAGAGGAAGTTCTCGGTCATCGCGAAGCCGAGACCGGTGGCGGCGCCGTAGATGAGGCCGTCGGTGGCGTTGTCGAACTGCTTCGTCATCAGGAGCACGAGGAGGATGAGGCCCTTGGTCGCCTCCTCCACCACCGGCGCGATCACCACCGCGCCGATGGCGTTCGAGATCGTCGCCGCCTTGTGCCCGCCGCCGAGGGCGGCGTCGACGCCGAGCTGGAAGATCGAGGCGAAGACGAGCGCGCCGAGCACGCCGCCGATCGCGCCCCAGAGGAACGTCACCACGGTGAGCCAGATCGGCTCGCGCTCGTAGCGGTCCATCCACCAGATGAAGGAGAGGTAGCCGACGAGCGGCACCACCGCGGCGACCACCGACGCGAAGAGCACGACGACGTACATGGAGCGCTCCGAGGCCGGCGCGACCCGGCCCCGCGACGGTAGCACGGGGCGGAGGCGGGCCCGGCGGCACGGAGCCCACGCGGCCGGCCGGCCGGGCCGACGACGAGCCGCGCCCAGGAGCTCCGGCGGTAGGATGGCGGCGTGGTCGTCCTCCGCACGAGACCCCTCGTCGCCGCCGGGCTCCTCGGCCTCCTCGCCGGCTGCCCCGACACGCAGCCGCCGTCGAGCGGCGACGAGCCGGCCGAGGAGGAGAGGCCCTCGCCGCCGGCGCTCGGCGGCCCCCTCGCCAGCGCCGGGCCCGACCAGCGCGCGCTCGAGGGGATGCTGGTCCGCCTCGACGGCCGCGGCAGCCAGGCGGGCGACGACGGCAGGCCGCTCCGCTACGTGTGGTCGCAGCTCGGCGGCGGGCGCGCCGCGGTGGCCATCGAGGATCCCACCGCGCCGGTGACGCACTTCGTGGCGCCGCGCCTCCTCTTCGAGGGCAGCCGCGCCTTCCTCGACTTCCTGCTCACCGTCGACGACGGCCGCACCCGCTCCGAGGATCGCGTGCGCGTCACGGTGATCGACGATCCCGCCGCGCTCCACCCGGCGCCGCTCGCGAGCGGCGGCCCGGACCGCGAGGTGCTGCCCGGCGACGACGTCGAGCTCGGCCTCCCCGACGCCGCGGCCGCGCTCGATCCGGTCTGCAGCCGGGACCCGCTCTGCGCGAGGCCGGCGATCGCCTACGAGTGGACCCAGGTCGAGGGGCCGAGGGTCGAGCTCCGGAACGCGACCGATCCCGTGGCCTCGTTCGTGGCGCCCGAGGGCGACGCGGTGCTCTCGTTCCGGCTCGACGTGCTCTCCGACGCCTCGCCGCGGCCCCGCGGGCCGCCCGGCTCCGGCCTCCGCTCGGCGCCGGACCACGTGCGCGTCTTCGTCCGCGACGTGCCGGACCGGCGGCTCCTCGACGAGCCGCCCACGGCGATCGTCGCCGCGGGGCCGATCGCGCCGGCGTCGGGCTACCTCCCGCGGGCCGCCGAGGAGCCGGCGCAGGACGTGAGGCTCGAGGGCAGCGGCGACGACCCGAACCGCGACTCGGTGGCGGTGCTCGGCTACCGGCCCGTGGTCGGCCGCGCGCCGCTCGACGATCTCGATCGCGCGCTCCTGACCCTCACGCCGACGTGGGCCGGCGATCCGACGCCGGGGCAGGCGTCGCCGCTCACCGTCCTCGGCCTGGCCTTCGAGACGCAGTCGGGCCACCTGCGATCGGCGCCGGTGCTGCTCGCGGCCGACTGGCTCCTCGACCGGCCGATCGCCGACGCCGGCCGCGATCCTCGCAAGCCGACCTGCGCCGAGCAGCTCCGCGTCTGCCCGCCGCTCGACGGCGGCGACCTGGTCACCCTCGACGGCTCGCGCTCGTGCGTCCCGGGCGCGGACGGACGCTGCGACGGCGGCGACCCGAGCGGCGGCGCGGCGCTGAACCTCTGCTGGGTGCAGACCTTCGGACCCGAGGTCGAGCTCGATCCGCCGGGCACCGTGCCCGGCTGCGCCAGCCAGGCCGAGCGGCCGACCTTCGTCGCGCCGCGGCCGACCACCGGGCGCGCGCTCTCGCTGGCGTTCCAGCTGTCGGTGGCCGCCCTCGGCGATCCGCGGCAGGCGTGGAGCGTGCCGGACACGGTGACGGTGGTCATCGGCGTCCCCGACAACGACCCGCCGCTCGCCCGCGTCGGCTGCCGGGTCGTCGGCGCGCCGCCGGACGCGACCTGCTCCCTCGTCGGCGACCCACTCGACGTCGCCGAGGACCAGGTGGTGATCCTCGACGCGTCGTCGTCGAGCGATCCCGAGGGGCAGCCGCTCGAGTTCCACTGGGAGCTCGTGCCGGAGCCGGGGCAGCCGCCGATCGAGCTCGTCCCGGCGCCGGCGTCGTCGTGCGCGAACCCGTCGGCGTCGCCGGAGGGCTGCGTCGAGCTCCGGCCGCAGGGCGTCGTCTCCGACCAGCTGCTCCGCCTCCGGCTCGAGGCGGTGGACGAGGGCGACCTGCACACGATCTGCGGCGAGCTGGGGCCCGGCGGCGCGCCTCCGCCCGGCTGCGTCGACACCGCCGGCGCGCCGCTCGGCGAGCTCCGCGTCCGTGTGCGCAACACCATCAACGAGGCGCCGGTCGCCGACGCCGGCGTCGATCCGATCGTCCGGCCTGGCGCGCGCGTCACCCTCGACGGCGGCGCCTCCTCGGACCCGAACGGCGACCCGCTCGCATACGAGTGGGAGGTCGTCACCGGCGGCGTCTCGCTCACCGGGCCGCGGACCCGCACCCCTTCGTTCACCGTGCCGCCGCTCGCGGAGGACGCGGAGATCGTGCTCAAGCTCCGCGTCTCCGACGGCCTGGCGACGAGCGAGTTCGACGACCTCACCGTGCACGTGCTGACCCGAGGCCCGTACGTCTCCTCGCGGCACGGCGACGACGAGGCGGTCGGCGCCCGCAGCGCGCCGGTCGCCTCGCTGCGGCGCGGCCTCGCCATCGCCGAGGAGGCCGGCTTCTCGCTGGTGCACGTCGACCGGGGCGACTACCACCTCGAGCGCGACGGCCCGCCGCTCTCGATCGACGACCTCTCCGTCTCCGGCGGGTGGACCTACGACGGGACGCTGCTCTGGACGCCGCCGGGCGGGGGCGCGGAGGCGCACACGCGCCTGCACACCGGCTTCGGCCTCGCCGTCTCCGGCACGGCGGTGCTCGAGGCGGTCACGGTGGTCGTCGACGATCCCGACGACGTCGGCGCACCGCAGACCGAGGGCGTGCGCCTCGGCGGCGCGGCCAGGCTCGTCGGCGTCGCCGTCGACGCCACCGCCAGCGCGGCCGACGCGGCGACGGCGGTGCGGATCGCCGACGGCGCGCCGTCGATCGAGGGCGGCTCGTTCACCGGCGGCGGGGACGACGCCCTCGGCGTGTCGTGCCCGGGCGCCGCCTCGTTCCGCCTCTCGGCGCGGGCGCCGCGCGCGGGCGAGGACGAGCCGGTTCCGTTCGCGATCCGCGGCGGCGGCGCCGGCGATCGCCGCACCGGGCTCTACCTCGGCCCCGAGTGCGACCTGGTCGCCGAGGACGGCTCGATCGCCGGTACCCTCGAGGAGGGCGCGCTCGGCGAGCTCGCCGTCGGGCTGGACTCGGCCTCCACCCTCGCGCCCGAGCTGCGCCGCGTGTCGATCCTCGGCGGCAGCGCCGACGAGGTGATCGGCGCGCGGCTCGCGGGCGGCCTGCTCGAGGCGTCGCCCGTCCGCGGCGGCACCGCCAGCGTGCGCGCGACCGGCGTCTCGGTGCCCGCCGGCGCCGGTCCGGTGGAGCTCGCCGGCGACCCCGGGACCTTCGTCGTCGGCGGCAGCGGCGTCGGCAGCGGCGACACCTTCGGCCTCGCCGCCGCGTCCCCGGTGACGGTGCGCGGCCTCGCCCTCCTCGCCGGCGACTCCCCCGCGGGCGGCGTGAGCGGACCGCAGGGCTCGGTCGAGGCGGTCGGCGCGGCGCTCGGCGCCGACGCGGTGCTCGAGGAGCTCGGGCGGGTCGCGGGCGCCGACGGCACCGCGGTCGCGCGGGCCACGGGCGTGCGCGCCGAGGGCGGGATCGTCCGGCTCGTGGCCTCGGCCGTCGCCGCGGGAAGCGCCGGCGACGACGCCAGCGGCGTCGAGGTGCGCGCGCCCGCCGCGGTCGAAGCGGAGGCGTGCTTGATCGAGGGCGGCGCCGACCTCGCCGACCGCAGCTCCGGCGTCCGGGTCGAGCCGGGCGGCGCCTTCTCCGCCGTCGCGGGCACCGTGATCGACGCCGGCGCCGCGCGACTGGCCGCGGTCGGCCTCGCCGCGGGCGGCGGCGTGGTGCTCGAGAACGCCCTCGTCTTCGCCGGGCCGGCGGAGGACATGGTCGCGCTCCGCGCCGAGGCGTCGGCCCTCGTGCACTCGTCCCTGCTCGAGGCGCGCGACGGCGGGCTGCTGGGCGCCGCGCTGTCGATCCTGCCCGGCGGGGGACCGGTCGAGCTCCGCAACGTCATCGTCGACGGCGGCGGGGCGGGCTCGGCGCACGCCCACGTCCGCGACGACGGCGGCGGGCTGCCCTCGGTGCTGCGCCGCGTGCTCTTCCCTCCCGAGCCCTCCTGCGGCGCGGCCGCGGCGCTGGTGCTGCCGGCCTCCGGGGCGCCGGCGTGCGACGCGGCGGCGATCGTCGCGCTCGTGCCCGGCGCGGAGCCGCTGGTCGCCCAGCCACTCTACGAGTCGGACCCGCCGTACCGGCCGGCGGAGGCGAGCCCGGCGGTCGACGCGGGCACGGCGGAGCAGGCGCCGGCGCTCGACGGCGACGGCCGGGCGCGGGGCGGCGACGGCAACGGCGATGGCGTGGACGGCTTCGACGTCGGCCCGTACGAGCGCTAGCACGGCAGCGCTCGCGCCGATCGTCGTCAGCCGGAGAGCATCTTCGCTTCGACGCGGTTCCGGCCGGTCTGCTTGGCCCGGTACAGGTACTTGTCCGCGCCGACGATGAGGTCGTCGGGGCCGGGGAAGTTCGCGTCGCGCAGCGTGGCGACGCCCATCGAGATCGTCACCGGGATCTTCGTGCCCTGGAACACGAACTCGGTGGCCTGGATGAGGCGGCGGACGCGCTCGGCGAAGATGAACGCCTTGTCCTCCTCGGACTCGCGCATGATGATCGCGAACTCCTCGCCGCCGTACCTGCAGAAGATGTCCTCGGTGCGGATCGTGTCCTGGACCTTCGCCGCGAGGGTGGAGAGCACGTAGTCGCCGGCCTGGTGGCCGTAGGTGTCGTTGATCTTCTTGAAGTGGTCGATGTCGAAGAGGACGAGCGACAGCGGCAGCCGGTGGCGGATGCAGTAGCTGAACTCTTCCTTGAGCCGATCGAGGAAGAAGCGCTTGTTGTAGATCTTGGTGAGGCCGTCGCGGGTCGCCGAGTCGTAGAGCTGCTTCTGGAACTGCTCCTCGAGGCTGTCCTGGTAGCTGAACTTGAGGATGGTCGCCGACCCGATCTGGATCTTGTCGCCGTCCTTGAGCCCCTGGATGTCGACCTTGGAGCCGTTGAAGTAGGTGCCGTTGGTCGAGTTCAGGTCGATGAGCTTCACCGTGCCGTCGGGCGACTTGACGATCTTGGCGTGCTTGCGGGAGACGCCGTCGTCCTCGAGCCGGATCTCGGCGTCGTCGCTCCGGCCGATCACCGACTCGACCGCCGCGAGCTTGAACATCTTCCCGACCGACTTGCCCGAGATGACGATGAGGTACGCGTTCTCCTTGCGGACCTCCGCGAGGAGATCGGCGACCCCCTTGATCATCGTCTTGTCGTCGCTCATCGTGGCCCCCGATACTACCGGAACCCGAAGGGATCGGCGCAAGCGCCGTCCGGAGCCGGATGCGCGCCGCCCCGCTCTTGCTGTCGCTGCCCCTCCTCGCCGCCTGCGCCTCGGCCCGTACGATCGAGCCCGACGAGCGGATCGTCCACCTGCGCGCGGCGCTCGGCGCGAGCGGAGGCGAGGATCCCCGGGCGGCGGTGGCGGAGCTCCTCGAAGCGGACGGCGCCCCGCCGACCCTGACCCTGCTCTCGATCGCGCCGGGCGGAGCGCCGGCGGTCGTCGCCCGGATCGACGGGACCGCCGCCGCCGACGCGGTGCGCCGCGGCGACCCCCTCGTGGGCGCGGCGGCCGCGGCGTTCGAGGCCGCGCTCCGCGACGGCGGGTTCGCCGCCCTGCCCGCCCCGGCGCCGCTCCCCGCCGTCCTCCCCGCCCCGCGCGCGGGGTGGGAGCTCGCGACGCGCCTCGTCGAGGACCGCTACGGCGAGGCGGTGGCGGTCGTGCTCCGCGACGGCCGCGGGAGCGAGGAGGTCGAGCTCGCCCGGATCGCCGCCCCGGCACCGGTCCGCGTCTCGTTCCAGGTGCCGTCCGCGACCCTGGCGCTGGCGACCGTCGAGCGGCCCACGTCCCCCGGGCTCGTCGCCGGCGACGTGCTCGTCCTCGACCTCGCCCTCGGCGCCTCGAAGCTCCACGAGCTGCACGCGCTGCAGGCCCACGGCCGGCAGGCGTGGGACGAGGCCCTCCTCGAGCTGGCCCGCGCCGAGCGCCTCGCGCCGGAGAGCCCCTCCGTCCCGTACAACCGCGCCTGCGTCCTCGCCCGCGCCGGCCGGAAGGCCGAGGCGCTCGCGCCGCTCGGCCGCGCGCTCGAGCTCGCGCCCTCGCCGTACGCGATGTTCGCGCGCACCGACCCCGACCTCGACGCGCTCCGCGGCGACCCGGCGTTCGAGGAGCTGGTGAAGCCGCGGCCGCTGCAGGGCACGAACCGCGCCGGCCGGGTGCGCTGAGGGCTTTACGGCTTCTCGGCGAGCACGACCATCCGCGGCGAGCGCGGCGTGAACGGCGTGCGCTCCAGGCTGCCGTAGGTCGCGAGCACCCGGAGGCCGGCGCGCTTGAGGAGCACCTTGAGCTCGTGCTCCGAGTAGACGCGGTGGTCGAACGGGTAGCGGCGCGCGGCGCCTCCCTCGAGCACGATCCGCTCGCCGTGGAGCCGGTGGGCGTCCGGGTCGTAGGCGAGGCGATCGAGGAGGAAGCCCGTCGGCCGCTCGGACCAGGTCCGGGTGCCGTGGGCCTTCTCGACGACCTCGCGGTTGTTGAGGTCGAGGAGCAGGCGGCCGCCGGGCGCGAGCGACGCCGCGAGGCCGCGGGCGACCTGCTCGTTCTCGGCGTCGCCGAAGTAGCCGAACGAGGTGAAGAGCGAGATCGCCGCCTCGAACGGCGGCACGCCCTCGAGCGGCAGCGTCCGCATGTCGGCGAGGCGCAGCTCCGCGGCGACGCCCGCCCGCTCCCGGGCCGCGGCACACGAGGCGAGCAGGTGGGGGGAGGCGTCGAGCCCGGTCACCTCGAAGCCCCGGCGCGCCAGGGCGAGGACGTGGCGGCCCGCGCCGCAGCCGACGTCGAGCACCCGGGCCGGCGGGCGGACCGCGAGCGCTGCGACCACGGCCTTGGCCTCGGCCTCCCCGGAGGCCTCGTCCTTCTCGGGGTTGAAGAGGGCGTGGTCCGGGCCGAAGTAGGACGACCACCACGGCTTCCCGTCGACGCCGGCGAGGGGGTAGCTCGGCCGGCCGCCGGGATCCGTCCCCGGCTCCTCCGAGACCTCGGTCCGGACCGCCGGCGCGCTCCTGCGGAGCTCGGGCATGGTGGCACTCCCCGCGAAGGCCAGGACGACGTGACGGACCTCGGAATTAGCAGGCGGTTCACGGCTTTACAATCTTGACAACCTACCTATAGGATGCCGCGCGTTTTGCCTGCGCCGGCGTTCCCCGGCCGTCGGCCGCGCCTCGAAAAACCTCTTCGGACCGCGCGTGGCCGGACGGCCTGCCGGTCACCTCGGCGACCCGTGAGATACCTGCCTGCAGGCCTCCTCCTCGTAGCCCTCCTGTCCGCCGCGTCCTGCGACTCGAAGGACGCCCTGCCGGCGTCGGCGGCGAAGCCGGTGGCGGCCCCGGCCGCGCCGGCGCCGAAGCCGGACGCGCCGAAGCCCGCGGTGGCCGCGGCGGAGGGCCCGAGCGCCGACGAGGCCGAGCGGGAGCTCCCCGGCTTCCCGATGGGCGAGCTGACCCCGTTCCAGCGGCAGGAGCTCGTCACCGCCGCCAAGGACGAGTTCTGCTACTGCGGCTGCCCGCACACCATCTCGGGCTGCCTGAAGGAGCACAAGGAGTGCAAGCACGCGCTCCGCGCCGCCACGGTGCTCGCCGGCGAGATCGCCTCGGGCGCGAACCGCACCGAGGCGCTGCTCACCTACACGCGCTACCACGACTCCTTCAAGGCGGCGAAGCGCCAGACGCTCGAGCTCGCGGACCTCGCCTGCAAGGGCCCGGCGGACGCGAAGGTCACCCTCGTCGAGTTCGCCGACTTCGAGTGCGGCCACTGCGCCGCCGCGCGGCCCATGCTCGACGCGGTGCTGAAGGCGCGCTCCGACGTGCGGCTCTGCTTCAAGCACTTCCCGCTCCCCGCCCACGCCAACGCGATGCCGGCGGCGCAGGCGGCGGAGTTCGCCCGGAGGAAGGGCAAGTTCTGGGAGCTGCAGCCGCTGCTCTTCGAGCACCAGCGCAAGCTCTCGCCGGACAAGATCAAGGAGCTCGTGGCGCAGGTCGGCCTCGACCCGAAGGAGCTCGTGAGGGCGGTCGAGAGCGACGAGCTCACCGCCGTGGTCGAGAAGCACAAGGCCGAGGGCCGCGCCGTGAACCTCCAGGGCACGCCCACGATCTTCGTGAACGGCCGGCAGATGGAGCTCGCGCTCTCGCCGGAGCTGCTCTCCTTCACGATCGACGACGAGCTGGAGTGGCAGGGCAACGGCGGCAAGTGGAACGTCGAGTGAGGTCCCCCGTGATCAAGTGGTCGTCCTTCCTCGCCGCCGCGGCCGCGCTGGCGCTCTCGAGCCCCGCGGCCGCCAAGCGGCCCGTCACCACGCCGGGCGGCGCGCCGCCGCCGCCCCCGGCGC
>CAZDGH010000175.1:0-11711 GCA_964504805.1 uncultured Myxococcales bacterium
GGCCGCCGCCCTCCGCCGGCCGCCCGCGCGCGTCACGGGTGCGACGTCGGGCCGCCGGGCGGCTCGTTCATCTCGTGGCCGATGTCGGAGCGGTGGGCGCCGCCCTCGGGCCGGTTGCCCATGCCGAAGCGGGAGCCCGCCTCCGCGAAGTCGCGCAGCACGTCGTCGCGCGAGGCGTACTCCGCTCCCGGCAGCGCCCGGAGGAAGTTGATCACCTCGGGCGGCGAGCCCGCCTCCATCGCCACCTCCGCGAGGCGCTCCGGGGTCGTCGGGTACTCGACCATCTCCAGGATCCCAGCGGGGCTGCGCTCCGGCGCCTCGCCCATGCCCTTCGCCATGCTCCACCTCCGTACGGAAGAAGGTGGCCATGCGGCGCGGGCGACGGGGCTCGCCGGCCGGGCCGCCGACCGCCCGCCGCGGTAGGCTCCGGCCATGTCCGGACCCTTCGCGAAGAAGCTCGAGGCGCTGCTCGCCGCGTGGCCTTCTCCGGTGCGGCTCCGCTGCACGCGGTCGTCCGGCGGCGTGCCGCCGAACCTTTTCCGGTTCTCGCTCGACGAGAGCGGGCGCGTGGACGGCGACGAGCTCCTGCAGTACCCGAGGCACGAGCAGCGCCCGTTCCAGGGCGCCTTGCCCCCGGAGGACGTCCGGGCGCTCGTCGCGGCGCTCGCCCGCTGCGACTTCGAAGGCACGCCGAGGAGCGTGCTCGACGCGCCGTACCAGTGGGTCGCGGTGGAGCTCGACGGCGCCTCGGCCCACCTCTCCGCCGAGCGGCTCGACGGGGAGGCGCGCGACGCCGTCTACGGGGCGCTGTCGCGGCTCGAGGCCGCGATCGCGAAGCTCCGCTAGATCTGCACGACCTCGACGACCTCGGGGAACTCCTCGCGGAGCCGGGTCTCGATGCCGCCCTTGAGCGTCGCCGTCGACGAGGGGCACGACGAGCACGAGCCCTTCATGAAGACGTAGACGACGCCGTCCTGGAAGCGCTCGAAGGTGATGTCGCCGCCGTCCATGGCGACGGCCGGCCGCACCTCCTCCTCGATGATCTCGCGGATCCGGGCGGTGGTGGCGTCCTCGCCGGTGTTCGTGGCGGCCTGCTCGAGCGCCGCCGGATCGACCGCCGGCTCGCCCGACTGGAAGTGGCAGTGCAGCGCCTCGTGGACGAGATCGTGGACCGCCGCGGGGTCGGTGTCCGCGCCGCGGGTCACGGTGACGAAGCTCGGGCCGACCATGACGCCGGTGACGCCCGCCAGCGCGAAGAGCCGGCGGGGGAGCGCGGAAGCCTGCGCCGCCGCCGGGTCGGTGAAGTTCGCGGTGCCGCGGGGGATGAGCGGCCGGTTGATCACGTACTTCAGCGTCTGCGGGTTCGGCGTGAACTCGAGCTTGATGTGCTCCTTCGGCGGCGCGGCGGCCGGGCCGGCGCCGGGGACTGCGTCGGGGACGTGCTCGTGGTGGTGGCCCTCGTGACCCATGACGTCTCTCCGTCGGACGCCCGCACGGCGCGCAAGGGCGCGAGACGCGGGGCGGTGCCGTAAAGTCGCAGCGAATATAACGGGGCCGGCTCTCCTTGCACACACGCTTGGCGGCGGGGCGGATTCGGGCTGGAATCGGGCCCCTCCCCGTCCGGAGCCCGTCCTGCGCCGCGTCGCCCTCGCCTGCCTCGCCCTCGCGTCCTGCGCCGCGGAGCCGCCGCCGCCGGCGTGCGGGCCCGCCGCGCCGCGCCCGGGCGGGATCGTGGTGGCAGGCTCGGGCTCGAACCTGGCCCTGGTCCGGGCGCTCGCCGCGCGCTTCGAGGAGCGGACCCCCGGCGCCCGGGTCCACGTCCCCGAGAGCATCGGCACCGGCGGCGCCGTCAAGGCGCTGTCCGACGGGGCGATCGACCTCGGCCTCGGCTCCCGGCCGCTCAAGGAGGCGGAGCGCCAGCGCGGGCTGTCCGAGGTCCGGCTCTGCCGCACCGCCCTCGTGCCGGTGGTGAACCCGGCGGCGGACGTCGACGCGCTCTCCCACGAGGACCTGGCGGCGATCTACCGCGGCGAGCGCGCCACCTGGCCGAACGGCGTCCCGATCGTGCCGCTCCTCCGCGAGCCCGGCGACTCGGGCAACGACCTGCTCATCCGCACCTACCCCGCGCTCGGCGTGGCGCTGAAGGCGGCGCTCCGCACCGAGCTCTGGCAGGTCGCCTACACCGACCAGGAGATGCGGGACTCGCTCCACTCGATCCCCGGCTCGATCGGCTTCCTCGACCTCTCGACGATCCGGCTCGAGGGGCTGCCGCTGACGCCGGTGCGGCTCGACGGCGCGGTGGCGCCGGTGTCGGGCAGCGGCGGCGGCTACCCGCTGGTGAAGGAGCTGACGTTCCTCCTCCGCGGCCCGCCGTCGGCGGAGGCCCAGGCGTTCCTCGACTTCGCGCTCTCGCCGGAGGCCGCCGAGCTGCTCGCGCGCGCCGGCTGCCTGGAGCCGCCGCCGTGACGCAGGCCCTCGCCCGCGCGTTCTCGACGCGGATGCTGCCGCTCGCGGCGCTCGCGGGGGTGGTGCTCGCCACCGCGCCGCCGGTGTCGTACGGCCTCACCGCTTGGCAGCGCCTGCGCTCCCAGGCCGAGCTCGACGCGTCGAGCGTGGCGGTGCGGGTCCGCGGCACCGTGGAGCGGAACCCCCTGCTGTGGCGCTACAACACGCCGAAGGTGACGCAGGCCGCGGGCCTCTACGGCAGCGAGGACGAGCTGGCGCAGGTGCGCGTCCTCGCCTGCGACGGGGCGGTGATCCTCGACCGCGTGCTGGCGAAGGCGGCCTCGGGCGGGCCGGCGGCGCGGGCGCCGGTGATGGTCCGCGGCGCGGTGGCGGCGTGGGTCGAGGTGCGGATGGACCCGCGCAGCGAGCTGCGGCGGCTCCTCGCCATCGCGCTCGGCTCGACGCTCCTCGGCCTGGCCGTGGGCCTGGTGCTCTTCCTCTACCCGACGCGGGTCGTGCGCTCGCAGGCGAAGCGGCTCTCCGAGACGCTCGGCAGGCTCGGCGCCGCCGAGGAGCGGCTCACCGAGGCGAACCGGGTGCTCGAGGGCCGCGTCGCCGCCGCCGTCGCCGAGGTGCGCGCGCTCTCGGGGCGCGTGCTGCAGGTGCAGGAGGACGAGCGGCGCCGCATCGCCCGCGACCTCCACGACTCGGTGGGGCAGCAGCTCACCGCGCTGCAGATCGAGCTCTCGCTGGCGCGCGAGCGCGGGCCCGAGGGCCTGGCGCGGCTCGAGGAGGCGATCCGGAGCTGCGAGGGGATCCTCGCGGAGATCCGCCGCGTCGTCCGCGATCTCCGGCCGGTGGAGCTCGAGCACAACGACGCGGTGGAGGCGCTCGCGGCGCTGGCCGAGCGCTTCGAGCTGCGGACGAAGATCGCCACCTCGTTCAAGGTGGAGCGCGGCGCCGAGGTGGCGGGGGAGGGCGTCGCGGTGTGCCTCCTCCGCATCCTGCAGGAGGCGCTCACCAACGTGAGCCGCCACGCCGGCGCGTCCGAGGTCGGCATCGTGCTCGCGGTGCGCGCCGACGCGATCTCCCTCGAGATCGCCGACGACGGGCAGGGCTTCGACGACGCGGCGCGGCCCTCGGGCTCGGGGCTCCTCGGCATCCGCGAGCGCTGCGCGATGCTGGGCGGCACCGCCTCGATCCGCTCCACGCCCGGCGAGGGCACCACCGTGTCCGTGACGCTGCCGAACCGGGCCGCGGCGGCGGCGTAGGATGGAGGCACCATGAGCGACGGCAAGACCCGGGTCGTGCTGGCCGAGGACCACCAGGTCGTCCGCGAGGGCCTGCGGGCGCTGCTCGCCAAGGAGGCCGACGTCGAGGTGATCGCCGAGGCGTCCGACGGCGTCGAGGCGGTGCGGCTCGCCGAGGAGCTCGTCCCCGACGTGGTGATCATGGACATCGGCCTCCCGGAGCAGAACGGCATCGAGGCCACCCGGAAGCTGAAGAAGAGCCGCCCCGAGATCGCGGTGGTGATCCTCTCGATGCACGACGACGGGCCGACCGTGGACCAGGCGCTCCGCGCCGGCGCCCGCGGCTACGTGCTCAAGGGCCGCGGCGTCGGCAGCCTCACCGAGGCCATCCGCACCGCGCGGCGCGGCGAGGTGTACCTGTCGCCGGAGATCTCCACCCAGGTCCTCGAGGGCTACCTCCGCGGCGGCACCGCCGACGCCTCCGAGCCGAAGGACCCGCTCTCCCCGCGCGAGCGCGAGATCCTCCAGCTCGTCGCCGAGGGCCACACCGGCCGCGTCATCGCCGAGAAGCTCGGCCTGAAGCCGAAGACCGTCGAGAACCACCGGGCGAACATCATGGAGAAGCTCGGGATCCACACCACCGCCGGGCTGGTGCGGTACGCGCTCAGGACGGGGATCGCCCGGTAGCGCGTTCGCTCGCCGGGAAGCCGGCCGGGCGCCTTTCGCACCGGCGGGGCTGGATCCGTCGGCCGGAGGACCTTAGCCTCCGGCCCGATGGGCCCGACCCTGGACCGCGCGTTCGTCGAGAGCCTGCCCGGCGTGCTCTGGGAGTACGACCCGGCGCGGGAGCGCTGCACCTTCATGTCGCCGCGGATCGAGGCGCTCGTCGGCATCCCCGCGGCGCGGTGGCTCGAGGAGCCGGCGCTGTGGATGGGGCGCATCCACGAGGAGGACCGGGAGGTCGCCGTCGAGGCGTGCCGCGCCGCCACCGAGCGCGGCGAGGAGTGCGACGTCGCCTACCGGATGCTGGCCTCGGACGGCCGCGTGGTCCACGTCCGGAGCATCGTCCGGGTGGTGCACGGTCCCGGCGGGCTGCGGCTCCGCGGCGTGCTCGTGGACGAGACCTCGTTCCGCGAGGCCGAGGCCGCCCGGGCGCGGGCCGAGGAGGGCTTCCGGGTCTCGGTCGAGCACGCGCCCGACTACGTGGTGGTGAGCCGCGAGCTCCGCACCGTGTACCTGAACGCCGCGATGCGGCGGCTGCGGGGCCTCGGCGACGAGGCGCGCCCCGACCTCGACGTGCTCTCGCTCGTGCACCCGGACGATCGCGCCCGGGTGGTCGAGCGCCACCGGCTGGCGGCGGCGCGCGCCGGCGTGCCGCTCGAGGAGCTGCGCTTCGTCGACGGCGAGGGCCGCGCCCGCCTCGGCGAGGTGCACACGGTGGGCATCGCCTTCGAGGGCGCGCCGGCGGTCCTCACCCACATCCGCGACGTCACCCACGAGCGCGAGCTCCGGGCGCGGCTGGAGCTCGCCGGCCGGGTCGCCTCCGCGGGCGCGCTCGCCGCCGGCATCGCCCACGAGATCAACAACCCGCTCTCGTACGTGCTCGTGAACCTCGAGAGCGCCCGGCGGACGCTGGCCGCGCCGGCGCGCGACGGCCGCGCCGACGTCGACGCGCTCCTCGCCGACGCCCACGAGGGCGCGCGCCGCATCGCCCGGATCGTCGGCGACATGCGGGCGCTGGCGCGGAGCGGCGAGGCCACCGTCGGCCCCGTCGACGTCCGGGGCGCCGCCGAGGCCGCGCTCCGCCTCACCGAGCGGCAGCTCGCCGGCCGCGCCCGCGTCTCCCTCGACGCGCCCTCCGCCATCCTCGCCCTGGCGGAGGAGGGCGGCCTCTGCCAGGTGCTGGTGAACCTCCTCGTCAACGCCGCGCAGGCGCTGCCCGACGCCGGGTCGGCGCGCCACCGGGTCGAGGTCGTGGTGCGCGAGCGGGAGCCGGGTGGCCGCGTCGAGATCGAGGTCCGCGACGACGGCCCCGGCATCCCCGAGCACCTCCAGCGCCGCGTCTTCGAGCCCTTCTTCACCACCAAGCGCCCCGGCGAGGGCACCGGCCTCGGCCTCGCCATCTGCGAGTCGTACCTGAAGGGCTGGGGCGGCCGGATCGAGCTCGACAGCCGCCCCGGCGCCGGCGCCACCTTCCGCCTGCTGCTCCGCGGCGCCGCCTAGCGCGCAGCCTTCCGCCGCCGCGCGCCCCGGAGCGGCTTCGGGTGCTTCGGCAGGTGCCGGAGGCCCATCCAGCCGAGCGCCGCGACGTGCCGCGCGACCTCGTCGACGGACGGCGACCGGCTCCCGACCCACCACTGCCCGACCTGCGTCACCATCCCGACGAGCGCGTTCGCGTACATCGGCGCGACGCGGGGCGGGTAGCCGGCCTGCTTGAAGGCGACCTCGAAGATGTCGCCGACGCGCCCGGCGAGGTCGCCGATGACGCGGGTGAGGCCGCCGCGGGCGCTCGCGGTCGGGGCGTCTCGGGTGAGCACGGCGAAGCCGTCCGGCTCCTCCGCCACGTAGGTGAGGAACGCGAGCACGCCGCCCTCGAACCGGTCCCGCGACGAGCCGCTGGAGATGCTCTCGGAGATCCGGCGCAGCAGCGCGTCCATCTCGCGGTGGACGATCGCCGCGTGCAGGCCCTCCTTGCCGCCGAAGTGCTCGTAGACGACCGGCTTGGTGACGCCGGCCTTCCGCGCCACCTCCTCCATCGAGGCGGCCTCGTAGCCGACCTCGGCGAAGAGCGCGCGGCCGACGGCGAGGAGCTGCGTGCGCCGGTCGGCGCCGGAGAGCCTCCGCTTCGTCGCCACCTTGACCCTCGAACCTACGGGTAAGTAACTTACGCGGCCGTAGCCTACCGTCCGAGGGGAGATGCGTCGAGCGCCGTCCCGCTACCAGGCGCTGCACCGGGAGCTCGAGGCCGCGTTCGCCCGCGCCTCGCCGCGCTTCGCCGGCCTCGTCCTCTCGCGGCGCGACTTCCGCACCGCGCCGCCGCCCGGCTGGTCGGGCGCCGACGATCCCGACGGCGCGCACCTGCTCGGCCCGCTCGACGGCGAGGCGCTCCTGCCGGAGAACGACGCCTTCCCGATCTGGGTCGTGGCGCCGCCCGGCGACGAGGCCCACCGCCGCGCGGTGGTGCTGCTCCACGGCCTCAACGAGCGCCGCTGGACGAAGTACCTGCCGTGGGCACACGCGCTCGCGTCCGAGCTCGGCCGCCCGGTGATCCTCTTCCCGATGGCGCTGCACATGGAGCGCGCCCCCGCCCGCTGGTCGGACCCGCGGGAGATGCGGCGGGTGAGCCTCCTGCGCCAGCGGGCGCTGCCGGATCTGGCCGAGTCGAGCTACGCGAACGCCGCGCTCTCGGTCCGGCTCCACGCCCGGCCGACGCGGCTGGTCTGGTCCGGCCACCGCACCCTCGTCGACCTGCTCGCCTGGGTGCGGCACGTCGACGAGGGCGGCGAGCCGCGGCTCGCGCGGGGCGCCCGCCTCGACTTCTTCGGCTACTCGATCGGCGCGCTCCTCGCCGAGCTGCTGCTCATGGGCGACGACGAGGGCCGCTTCGCCGCCTCGCGCGTCTTCGGCTTCTGCGGCGGCTGCCTGCTCGGGGAGTCCTCGCCGCGGTCGAAGGAGATCCTCGACAGCGCCGCCGCCCGGGCGATCCACCGGCTCTTCCTCGAGGAGTGGGACTGGCAGAAGGAGCTGCAGCCGACGCTCGCCCGGGTCCTCGAGGAGGACGCCCGGGGACGGGCGTTCGAGCGGATGCTCCGGGAGGACCGCTTCGCCTCCGAGCGCGCCGACCTCCTCTCTCGCATCGGCGACCGCGTCGCCGCGGTGGCGCTCGCGCAGGACCAGGTGATCCCGGCGCTCGCGGTCGAGCGCACCCTCGGGCCGTCGGGCGCCCGGGTCGAGACCCTCGACTTCCCGTACCCGTACGACCACGTGCGGCCGTTCTCGCTGCGCGCGTCGGACGCCGCCGAGGCGGACCGGGCGTTCGAGGCGATCTTCGGCCGCGCGGCGCGCTGGCTCGACGCGGCCTAGCCTCCGGCGAGCTCGGGATCGCCGCCGCCGCGCCCCGACGCCGCCCGCGTCTCCTCGAAGAGCCGCCGCAGGGTCGCCATGCCGGTGCGCTCCTCGCGCCGCGCCACCGCCTTCACCAGCTCGACGATCCGCTCGTTCACCGGCGCCGCCAGGCCGTGCTTCCGCGCCCGCGCCACGATCTCGCCGTTGAGGAAGTCCACCGGCGGCTCCCGGCCGCGCTCGATCGCCGCGAGCATGCTCGAGCGGAGGCGCCGGTAGCGCGCGCCGACCGCGAGCAGCAGCGAGTGCTTCGCGAACAGCGACGGCGAGCCGAGCTCCGCAGCGCGCTCCGAGGGCGTGAGCGCGATCCAGTCGAGGTCCACGGTGCCGGCGACCTTGGCGAGCTTCACGCCCTCGGCCCGCGCCACCTCGACGGCCTCGGTCATCACCTCGAGGCCGAGCCGCCGCACGAAGCGGTGCACCAGCAGGCCGCCGAGCCGGTCGCCGCCGAGGGTCCCGAGGGAGGAGATGGCGCAGTTGAGCGCGAGCTTCGAGAAGCGCACGCCGTGGAGGTTCTGGGTCACCTCGACCGGCCCGATCGACTCGAGCACCCGGGCGAGCCGCGACACCGCGTCGTCGACGGTGCCGTCGAGGCGCCCGAGGGTGAAGCCGCCGGAGCTCGTGCGCTCGTAGCTCCCCGGGTGCGGCGAGGAGCCGCCCCAGGCGACGACGCCGCCGATGACCCGCTCCGGCCCGACGATCTTCGCGAGCCGCTCCTCGCAGAGGCCGTTCGGGAAGCACACCACCGCGCCGCCCGGGGCGAGCAGCGGGAGCGCCTGCCGCGCGGCGTCCTCCACCTGCGTCGGCTGCACCGCCAGGAACGCGAAGTCGAAGGTGCCGCTCTTCGGCGGCTCCTCGTGCACCGACAGCCCCTCGGTGCGCACCAGCCGGGTGCCGGCGTCGTCGTGCAGCTCGAGGCCGCGCATCCGGAGCGCCTCGGCGATGTCCGGCCGCTTCGCCACGCAGGTGACCGCGTAGCCCTGCTCGAGCAGCGTCGCGGCGACCACGCCGCCGATGCCGCCGCAGCCTACCACCAGGAGGCGCGGGGCGTCGCTCGTCTCGATCGTCATGCGGACACCGTGGGCCAGGCGGCGAGGGTGGGGAGCTTCATCCGTCCGTCGGCGACGCGACGCGCCGGCCGCGGCACGACGCCGCGGTCGCGGAAGGCGCGCTTCCAGGCGGCGAAGGTGCCGCCGCCGCGCCAGGCGTCGAGCGCGGCGAGGCCGCCGTCGGCGCCGCTCTGCGCGAGCATGTACTCGACCCACGCCCAGCGCGCCGAGGTCGAGCGCAGGTCCGCCTTGCCGCGGAGCCGCTTCTTGAGCCGCTCGAGCTTCCCCTCGACCTCGGCGATCCCGGCGTAGGGCGCGCCGTCCATCGGCGTGTTGCGCTTGGCCACGAACGGCGCGCAGCCGAAGGCGAGCGGCACGATCTTCGAGATCTCGTGGGCGAGCCGCACCAGCTCGTCGAGGTCCTGCTCCTCCTCGCCGGGCAGCCCGACCATCAGGTAAAGCTTGAGCTGCTGGAAGCCGTGGGCGCGGCACAGCTCGGCGACCCGGAGCAGGTGCTTCTCCTTCGTCTTCCGGTCGATGGCGTCGCGGAGCCGCTCGGAGGCGCCGTCGGCGGCGGTGGTGAGGTTCCGCGCGCCGCTCCGCGAAAGGGCGCCGACGATCTCGTCGGTGAGGCGATCGGCGCGGAGCGAGCTGATCCCGACCTCGCGCCCCGAGCCGACGAGCGCCTCGAGCAGCTCGGGAAGCCGCGGGTGGTCGGTCACCGCCGCGCCGACGAGGCCGACGCGCCTGGCGTGCTCGGGCACGAGGCCGAGCACCTTCTCCGGCGGCACCGTGCGCATGCCGCCGTTGGTGGTGCGGCGCATGACGCAGTAGGTGCAGCCGCGGGAGCAGCCGCGCTCCGGCTCGACGAGGAACATCGAGCGCAGCTCGGTGTGCGGGGTGACGATCTGCGAGCGCGCCGGGAGCTTCTCGTCGGAGGACTTGAAGACCGGCGGCAGCTCGCGGCCGTCGCCGGGCACGTGGAAGCCGGGGCGCCCGACCAGCGCGGCGAGGAGCGCGTCGCGATCGCGGTGCGCGGCGACGAGGTCGAGCAGCTCGTGGACCAGCTCCTCGCCCTCGCCGACCACGATCACGTCGGCGAACGGCTCGAGCGGCACCGGGTTCGAGAAGGTGAGCGGCCCGCCGCAGACGACGATCGGGTGGTGGGAAGCGCGGTCCTCGCGGAGCACCGGGATCCCGGCGAGGTCGAGGCACTCGAGCAGGCCCACCGTCTCGAGCTCGTACGCCACCGAGAACGCGACGACGTCGTGCTCGGAGACCGGCCGCTTCGTCTCGTAGGTGAAGAGCGGGGTGCCGGACGCGCGGTAGGCGGCCGGGTCGTCGGGGAGGAACGCGCGGGACGCGGTCGCGCCCTCGTGCCCGTGGATCTCGCGGTAGATCGCCTGGTACCCGAGCGACGACATCGCCACGTGGTACGGGCTCGGGTAGCAGAGGGCCACGCGGACGGGGGCGTCCTTCGCGAGCGTGCCGATCTCGTCGGCGAGCCGCCGATCGGCGGCCTCCTGCAGCTCCCAGCGGCTGGCCATGAGGGCCCTTCCCTAGCACGCGGGGGCGCCCCGGGACGAGGCGCGCCGCGTCCAGGTACAACGCCCGCCCGCTACGGAGCCTTCTCGCGGCAGCGCCGCGCGCCCTCGGCGTCGCCCGCCCGCTCGTAGAGCTCCGCGGCCCGGGCCCGGTCGCCGGCGGCCTCGTGGGCCCGCGCCGCGCCCGTCCAGTCCGAGAGCTGCTCGAGGAGCCGCGCCGCGTCCGCGTGCCGCAGGCCCTCGGCGTACGCCGCCGCGGCCTCGGCGATCTCGCCGAGCCGCTCGTGCCAGCGCCCCGCGTCGCCGAGCCGGGCCTCGCTTCGCGCCGAGGCGATCTCGCGTCGCGCCAGCGCGTCCGCCCGGGCCTTCTCGCCGGCCTGGAGCAGCCACTCCCAGGAGCGCTCCGCGTCCGGCGCCGCCGCCGCGGCCTTCGCCCAGCGCCCGAAGCGCGCCCACGCCGCCGCCGCGCCCACCGCGTCGCCGCGCCCGGCGCGCTCCGAGGCCTCCGCCTCGATGAGCCGCTCCGCCTCCTCCGGCCGGCCGCCGCGGTCGAAGCAGACGATCGCCTTGTGCGTCTTCCCCGACCGCTCCCACGCCCGGGCCGCGTCCGCCCACTGCTCGGCGCGCTCGTAGAGCCGGGCGATGTCGTCGAACCGGCCCTTGCGGGCGAGCAGGTCGAGCGCCGCGTTCCCCTGCCCGAGCGCGAGGAGGAGCTGCTTGGCGCGGGGCAGCGGCAGCTTCTCGGCGGCGGCGCGCAGCCCCGCCTCGTCGGCGAGCTCCGCGTAGAGCGCGAGCGCCCGCTCCGGATCCGCGGCGACGTGGAGCCGCGCCGCGTCCGCCTTGCGGCCGTGCTGCTCGAAGAGCCGCGCCGCGTCCTTCGGGCGGCCCTCGCGCTCGTGCGCCGCGGCGACCGCCTCCCACTCCTCGGTGCCGGCGAGCAGGCTCGCCGCCGCGCGGACCTCGCCGGCCTCGGCGAGCGCGAGCCCCGCGCGACGCTCGTCGCGGAGCGAGCGCCAAACCTCGGCGAGCGTCGCGTAGACCTTGCGGCGGAGCGCCTCCTTCTCGGCGTCCTCGACCTTGCCCTGCCGCATCACCCGGAGGAGCACGGTGAGGAGCTTGCCGCGGACGCCCTCGTCGAGGTCGTCGAGGCTGCGCACCCGCGCCCTGCGCGCCTCCTGCACCAGCCGCTCGAGCGCGGGGAGCTGCAGCGCGAAGTCGCCGGCGTGGAGCGGCTTGTCGAGCTCGCGGGCCGCGGCGAGCGCCGCCGCCTCGAAGCCGCGCGGGCCCTCGTCGCGGTCGCG
>CAZDGH010000176.1:0-1416 GCA_964504805.1 uncultured Myxococcales bacterium
CCCGCGCCCCCGCCCGCGCCGGCCCCCGCGCCCGCCGCGCCCGCCGCGACCCCGGCCGCCGCCGAGCCGGGCGCGCCGATCCGCCACCGGCTGGCGCCGGGCGAGCGCGTCGCCGATCTCGCCAGGCGCTACGGCTCCGACATCGCCTCGATCGTCGAGGCCAATGCCATCGCCGACGTGCGCCGCCTGCAGATCGGCCAGGAGCTCGTCATCCCGCCGCGCGCCGCCCGCGCGCCCGCCGCGGACGCTCACGCCGGCACGCTCCGCCACACCATCCGCGACGGCGAGCGCGTCACCGACCTCGCCAGGCGCTATGGCAGCACCATCGACGCCATCGTCGCCGCCAACGGCATCGCCGACGTGCGCAAGCTCCGCATCGGCCAGGTGCTGGTGATCCCGCTGGCGCCCGAGGCGCCCCGGCGCGTCGCCCGCTCCGGGGAGTAGTCAGTCCCTCAGCGGCTGCGCGGTCGCGTGCACCCGCAGGGTGAAGTCCTCGGCGAGCTCGCGGAGCTTCACCGCCGCGTCGCGCAGCTCGCCCATGGCCCGCACCGCCTCGGTGGTGGCGGTGCGCTGCTGGTCGGTCGCCTGGCGGATCACCGCCGCCGCGGTCGCGGTCTCCTGCACGCCGGTCACGAGCTGGTCGAGGCTGGCGGTCGCCGCCATGCCGAGCTCCTCGCTGTCGATGGCGACGTCGCGGTTCTTCTCCGACGCGGCCAGGGCTGCCCTGGTGGCGTCGCGGGTCTCGGAGATGAGCGTCTGGATGCCGCGGGTCGAGCCCATCACCTTCTCGGCGAGGCGCCGCATCTCGGTGGCGACGATGGCGAAGCCGGCCCCCGCCTCGCCGGCGCGGCTCGCCTCGAGCGCGGCGTTGAGCGCCAGCAGGTCGGCGCGGTCGGCGACGTCGTCGATCTCCTCGACCAGCGCGACCACGCCCTCGATCCGCTGCACCAGGCCGGAGATGGCGTCGTGCACCGCCGTGGCGTTGACGTGGATCCGCTCCAGGCCGTCGACGAGCGCGCGCGCCGAGCCCTCCCCGAGCCGCGCCTCCTCGAGCGAGCGGGCCGCCACCGTGGCGACGTGGTCGGCGCTGCCGGCGATCCCGTCGGACGCGCCCTTCAGCTCCTCCATCGTCGTCGACAGCTCGTCGATGGCGGAGGCGTGCTCGCGCAGCACCACCTCGTGCCGCGTGGCCGCCGCCACCAGCTCCTCGAGCGGCACCTCCGGGGCGGGCGCCTGCGCCGCCGCCTGCGCCGCCGCGGCCGCCGCCCGCGCCGCGGTCGCCAGCCGCTCGGCGGTCGGATCGCCGTAGCGCGGCAGCTCGAGCGCCGGCCCCGGATCCCCGGCCGCGAGCGCCTCGAGCGCCACCGCGACCTCGCGCACCGGCGCCTCCGGCACCCGCCGCGGCTGCGCCGCCGT
>CAZDGH010000176.1:1426-11690 GCA_964504805.1 uncultured Myxococcales bacterium
CTCGGGCTTGCGCCCCCGCGCCCTCGTCTCTCGCATCGCTCGTCCCGCTCAGCTCGGCTCGCCGCGCGTGGCGACGAGGACGTCGAAGGGCCCGGGCAACAGCTCCGTGCCCCGGAAACCGAGCGCCCCGAAGGCGCGCTCGTAGAACGCCGCCTCGCGGAGGCGGCTCACGCAGGCGTCGACGCCCACGAGGAAGTACGTCCAGAAGAACTGCACCGCCAGCCGCTCCGCGGTCCGGAGCTCCTCGCACACCACCACGCGGCCGCCCGCCGGGAGCGCCGCGTGCGCCCTGCCGAGCAGCGCCCGCGAGGTCTCGTCCGGCCAGTCGTGGAGCACCCGCACGAAGAGGAGCACGTCGTAGCCGGACGGCAGCGGCGCCGCGAGGAAGTCGCCGCCCACGAACCCGACCCGGCCCGGGAGCCCCGCCGCCGCGACCCGCTCCTCGACGAGCGGCCGCACCTGCGGGAGGTTGAAGACGTCGATCGAGAGGCCGGGCAGCGCCTTCGCGAGCTCGCAGGCGAGGGTGCCGTCGCCGCCGCCGACGTCGAGGACGCGCGGCGCCCGGCCGCCCACCGGGGCGAAGAGGCGCGCGGCGTGGGCGGCGAAGCTCTCGCGGATCGGCGGCAGCCCCGCGGCCATGCTCGCCTCGAAGCTCGCCACCTGCTCCGGCGTCCGCGGCGGCCAGTCGAACTGCTCGGGCGGGATGCCGCGCTCGCCCCGGACCACCGCCGGCAGCCGCCCGTGCAGCGCGCGCCAAGGGTGCCTGTCGCGGTCGCGCTCGATCGAGCCAGGGCCCACCACCGCCCGCGCCGCCGCGGCCAACGGCGCCACCGCCGCGTAGCGCGTCGCGCCGAGCGTCTCCGCCGCCTCGCGGGCCACGAGGCCCAGGCTCTCCAGGCAGTCGAGGAGCTTGTAGAGCCGGAGCGGCTGCGCCGACAGCCTCGTCGCGAGCTCGTCGAGCGTCCGCGGTCCGGCGTCGAGCAGGTCGAGGAGGCCGAGCTCGAGCGACGCCTCGACGACGTCGATCGCCTTCGAGCCGTTGAAGAGCAGCGCGAGGAGCCCGCGCACGCCGAGGTCGGGGCTCACGCGCGGGCCTCCCGGGCGAGCGCGACCACCTGGTCCATGAGCCGCGACACCTCGTCCTCGGTGTTGAACGCGTGCGGCCCGATCCGGAGCGCGCCGCGGTGGCTGGTGACGAAGCCGCGGCGCAGGAGCTCGGCGTGGACCTTCGCGTCGCCGGGGAACCGGAGCGCCACGATCCCGCCCCGCCGCTCGGGCTCCCGCGGCGTCACCACCTCGAGGCCGGCCTCGTCGGCGCGGGCGATCACGAGCTCGGTGAGCGAGAGCGACGCCGCGCGGATCGAGGCCACCCCGGCCTCGGCGATCATGTCGAGGCCCGGCCGGGAGAGCTGCGCCGGGAGCACCGACGGCGTCCCGGCCGCGAGGCGCCGCGCGCCGTCGGCCCACTCGGTGGCGTGGCCGAACGAGAGGGGATCGCGCGTCGCCATCCAGCCGGTGGCGAGAGGCCGGAGCGTCGCCGCGACCTCCGGTCGCACGTAGCAGAAGGCGCTGTCGTAGGCGCCGCAGAGCCACTTGCGCGCGCCGCCGAGGAGGACGTCCACGCCGAGCGCGGCGACGTCCACCGGCACCACGCCGACCGACGCGTAGGCGTCGACGGCGACGAGCGCCCCGACCTCCCGCGCGCGCCGCACCAGCCGCGGCACGTCGAGGAGCGCGCCGGTCGCGTAGGTCGCGTGGGAGGCGCAGACGAGGAGGGTGCGCTCGTCCACCGCGGCCTCGAGGGCGTCCTCGTCGATGGCGCGGCCGTCCCGGGACGGCACCACCACCACCTCGGCGCCGACCCGCTCGAAGGCGCGGAGGATGAACGCCGCCGAGGGGAACTCGAGCGAGGTGGTGACGAGCCGGTTGCGCGACGCTCGGAGCTCGAGCCCGGTGAGCAGCCGGCCGAGGAGGTGGCTCGCGCTCCCGTCGGTCCACACCGAGCCCTTCGGCGCGCCGAGCAGCGCCGCCACCGCGTCGGCGTAGGCGTGGAGCTCCGCCCACCAGCGCTCCCAGACCGAGTCGCGCCAGCCGCGGAGCACGCGCGCGTGGGCGTCGAGCAGGGCGAGCGCCGCCTCCGGCATCGGCCCCGTCGAGTTCGAGTTCAGGTAGACGCAGCCTTCGAGCGCGGGGAGCTCCGCGCGGCGCGACAGGAGCGGACGCGTCACCGCCCGCCTTCTCCTTCGCGCAGCGGCGGGTGCGGCGGCGCCCGATCCTCGCCGGGCGGGTAGCCGCCGCCGCGGCTCCACTTGCCGGTGAGCTCGACCCGCACCTCCCAGAGCTGGCGGAAGAGCGGCTTGAACGAGCGGGCGATGAGCGCCTTCGTGGGCATGCCGTCGAGCGCCACCACCGAGGTGTCGACGCCGATCGTGCGCCGGACGAGGAGCAGGTGCGCGCCGAGCCACCACTGGAACGCGTGGTCCACGTCCAGGAGCTGCTCGCAGATCCGGTGCAGCTCTCCGGGCCGCGCCCCCTCGCGGTACACCTCGGCGAGCGTGGTGCCGCGCCGCTCGAGCAGCCGCGACAGCGCCGCGTCCACCGCGTCGGCGGCGAGCATCGTCTGGTTGTAGCCGGGCGACTGCATCCCGCTGCCGTTGCCGAGGTGGCGCCGGATGGTGAGGAAGGTGTCCGGCGGCAGCGCCTCGATCACCCGGAGGTCGACGGCGAGGACCTGCCCGACCCGGGCCATCCGCTCGATCCGGCCCGAAGCCGCCCAGAGGTCGTCGTGGTCGAGTGCGTCGACGATCCCGATGGCCTCGTGGGCCATGAGCTTCAGCCACAGCTCCTGGGTCTGGTGGACGATCTGGAACAGCATCTCCTCGGGGGCGACCAGCTCGTCGTTGCGCGTCTGCAGCGCGAGCAGCTCGCCGGTCCGCAGGTAGAGCTCGTAGTCGAGCTCTCCCTTCCCCACCCACCTCTTGATCACGCTGTTGAAGATCGGCTCGGCGAGGCGCTCGCGGAGCGCCTGCGCGTCGGGAACGTCGGGCTGTTCGTCCATGGTGGGCCCCGTGGTCAACCGTGCACGGCGAGCTGCCTGCGCCGCGAGTACTCCTCGATCTTCTTGGCGAGCTGCGGCGCCTCGGTGCTCTTCGAGATCCAGCCGTCGGCCTCGACCTCGCTGGCGAGGCGCCGCAGCCGCGACTCGTCGCAGGCCGAGTAGAGGACGAACTGCGTCCCCTTCGGCGCGTGGCGCCGGGCCACCGAGAGCAGCCGGTCGCCGGGCAGCGCCGGGATGTTCACGTCGAGCAGCACGACGTCCGGCTCGATCTTGCGGACGATGTTGGAGACGCCGAGGGGCTGGCTCGAGGCGGTCACCTCGATGCCGTAGGAGCGCAGCGAGCGGGCGGTGAGGTCGAGGTGGTTCGCGTCGTCGTCCACCACCAGCACGCGGATCGGCCGGTCAAGCATGGGCCCTCCGTGCCAGGTGCTGGCGGATGGTGGTGAGGAGCAGGTCGCGGTCGACCGGCTTGGTCAGGTAGCCGTCGCAGCCGACCGCGCGGGCCCGCGCCTGGTCCTCGTGGCTGGCGTGCGCGGTGAGCGCGACCACCGGGATCGAGGCCAGGCTCTCGTTGGCCTTGATCCGCCGCGTCGCCTCCCAGCCGTCGACGCGCGGGAGCGAGAGGTCCATCAGGATGAGGTCGGGCAGCTCGCGCTGCGCGCGCTCGATCCCGTACTCGCCGTCCTCGGCCTCGAGCACGTCGAACTCGCCGCGGAGGTAGCGGCGGACCACGTCGCGGTTCTGCGGCGAGTCCTCGACGTAGAGCACCCGCGGCAGCTTGGTGCTGCTCGCCCGCTGCTGCACCAGCAGCCGCTTCGCCTCCGACACCACCCGCTCGATGCCGAGGCCGCCCTTCTCCACCACCGCCGCCATGCCGTCGCGGAGCGCCTGCCGCTCCTCGGCGGTGAGGGTCTTGCCGGTGAGCACGACGACCGGCACCCCCATGCCCTCGGCGCGCATCCGCCGCAGCACCTCGAAGCCGTCGAGCCCGGGCATGGTCAGGTCGAGGATCACCATCGAGGGCCTCGACACCTGCGCCCGGAGCAGCGCCTCCTCGCCGTTCCGCGCCTCGGCGGTGGAGAAGCCGACCTTGCGCAGGTTGCGGGTGACGAGCTCGCGGGTGGCGGCGTCGTCGTCGACGACGAGCACGTCGCCGGCGCCGGGCGTGGTCACCCGGTTCACCACGGTGACGAGGCGGTCGGCCTCGATCGGCTTCACCAGGTACTCGCAGGCGCCGAGCGAGAAGCCGCGGGCCCGCGCCTCCTCGACCGAGATCAGGATCACCGGCGTCGCCGCGAGCATCGCGTCGGACTTCAGCTCGGCGAGCACCGACCAGCCGTCGAGCCGCGGGAGGTGGATGTCGAGCACGATCGCGGTCGGGCGCACCCGCCGGGCGATCGACAGCGCCTCGACGCCGTCGAGCGCCAGGAGCACCTCGAAGCCCTCGGCCTCGAGCTGTCCCTTGAGCAGCTGGTGCACGAGCGGGTCGTCGTCGACGACGAGCACCGAGGCCGACGGCAGCGCGGACGGGACGACCGACGGCGCGGCGGCGGCGGCGGGCGCGGGCCGGACGGTGCCGTCGCCGAGCGCCGGCAGCCGGACGGTGAAGGTGGTGCCGCGGCCGAGCACGCTCTCCACCTCCACGGTCCCGCCGAGCAGCCTCGAGAGCTCGCGGACGATGGCGAGGCCGAGGCCGGTGCCGCCGACCTTGCGCGTCGACGAGCCGTCGACCTGCCGGAACTTCTCGAAGATGAAGGGCAGCTGGTCGTCGGGGATGCCGGTGCCGGTGTCCTCGACGGTGAAGACGACCTCCTTGCCGTCGGCGCGGGCGCTGACCACGACCTCGCCGGCCTCGGTGAACTTGGCGGCGTTCGAGAGCAGGTTGAGCAGCACCTGGCGCAGCTTCAGGCCGTCGCTCTCGACGACGCGCACCGCCTCCTCGACGTGGGTCGCCAGCTCGACGCTCTTGCCCTTCAGGTACTCGCGGACGGTGGCGGTGCACTCCTCGAGCAGCGCCGGGACGTCGACGCTCTCCTTCACCACCTCCATGTGCCCGGCCTCGATCTTGGAGAGGTCGAGGATGTCGTTGATCAGGGCGAGGAGCGTGCGGGCGTTGGCCTTCACCACGTTGAGATCGCGGCGGCCGTGCGGGGTGAGGCGCTGCCCCTCCTCCCGGGCGAGGAGGTCGCAGTAGCCGATGATGCCGTTCAGCGGCGTGCGGATCTCGTGGGAGAAGTTGGCGAGGAACTCGCTCTTGAGGCGGGCCGCCTGCTCGATCTCCCGGGCTCGCTCCTCCTCGAGCCGCTTCGCCCGGGCGAGGTCGGAGGCGAGGCGGTCGAGGTCTTCGTTCTGCTGGCGGATGATCTCCATCTGCAGCGCGCGCTGCTGGTAGCTGGCGACGCTGCGGTTGGCGATCGACTGCGCGCGGCGCAGCTCCTCGGCGCGGACGCGGTCCTCGGCGGCGCGCCGGAGCTCGCGCTCGACCGCCGGGGCGAGGCGCCAGGCGCCCTCGCGGCCGACGACGTCGACGGCGCCGGCGTGGAGCCCCTCGGCCATCTCGGCGGGGCCCGCCTCCGGATCGTGGACGATCACGCGGGCCGAGACGCCCGCCCTGCCCACCGCGGCGAGGACGCCGTCGAGCGCGGGCTTGCCGCAGACGACCACGTCGACCGGCTCGGCGAAGGCGCGGCCGAGCGCGTCGAGGCTCTCGACCCGGTGCACCGACACCGGGAGGGCGCCGAGCGCGGCGGTCAGCGGCTCCGCGGCGGAGCCGGACGCGAGGAGGACGACCGCGCCTGGCGCGGCCGCCGGGGCGGGGTGGGTCATTCGTCCGCACCGAAGACGAGCGAGGTGAGCGTCGTGTTGATGTGGAAGCCCGAGTAGATCTCGAAGTGCGCGTTGAAGCCGGCGCAGGGCGGCGCGGCCGAGAAGCTCTTCGCCAGCTCGGGCACCTTGCCGGTGCTCTGCGCGAACCACATCCGGCCGCTGCAGTGGAAGAGCAGCGCCGCCTGCGGGTTGTGGACCTTGCGCGGGACCTCCTCCTCGAAGAACTTCCGGGTGAGGCCGACCATGTCGCCGATCTTCATCACCTCGAGCTCGGTGTCCTCCTCGAGCAGGTTGGCGAAGAGGATCGAGCCGTCGGGCAGCGGCTTCCACGGCGCGCGGATGAAGTACTCGCGGCCGACGCGCATCGCCGTCGGCCGGGTGGCGAAGCCGTTGGGCTTGCCGAACTCGAGGTCGTCCGGGGTGACGCCGAGCAGGTCCGCGTAGCGCTGCGCCGCGGGCTTGCCGTCGATCTCGAGGGCGCGGGTGCAGGACTCGTCGACCTTGGTGATCCGCAGCGTCTGCCCGGTCGGCAGGTACCAGTGCGAGCGGAGCGCCGCCCACGGGGCCTGGGTCTGGAAGACCGCGACCACCGCCGCGTCGGTGGCGACCTCGCCGTCGACGTGCAGGATCGCCGACTGCTTCGCGGGATCGCCCTCGTGATCCGCCGCGCCGCCGCCGGAGAGGACGAGCGACTGGTTCTTGTCGAGGACGCCGAGGAGGAGCTTCTCCTTCTGGTAGCGGAAGCCGTCGTCGATCACCATCCCGACGTGGCGGCGCGAGTCGAGGTTCGCCGGCTTCGTGCCGAGCTCCTCGGCGGCGCGGGCGACGGCGCGGCTGCCGGCGCCGAAGGCGTCGGCGGAGAGGCCGGTGCCGAGCCCGAGGCCGACGTCGACGTCGCCGGAGAGGGCCGCCGCGACCACCGTGCCGTGGTGGATGCCGTCGTTGTCGATCTCGCCGGCGGTGGTGGCGCCGACGAGGCGGGTGCCCTTCGGGAGCCGCTCGCGGAGCGCGCGGTTCAGCGCGCCCTGGTCGTAGCTGCGGGCGGCGAAGACGGTGACGAGCTTGGGCCGGGCCGACCCCAGCTGCTCCGCCAGGTGCTCGGCGGCGGCGGCCGGGTCGGGACGATCGGTGCGTGCGCGATGGAGCGAGACCTTCGCCATGGTGCCTCTCGGGTGGTGTGGGTGGTGAGGAGCAGCGCGCTACAGGCCGCTGTCCGGGTGCGTGGTGTGGCAGGCGCCGGTGCACTGCTGGAACGAGTCCCGGCCGCCGCCGACGTACATGCTCTCCACCGGCCCGAACGCCGCGACGTGCGAGTCGGGGTACGACCTGTGGCAGGAGAGGCAGGCGGCCTGGCTGGTGCGCTGGATGCTCTCCCCGGAGAGGTGGCAGCTCGAGCAGCGCGAGAGCGGCGCGTCGAAGCGGTCCGAGCGCGAGTGCACGAAGTGGGTGCGGACGAAGATCGGGCCCTCGAGCTCGAACCCGAGCGGCACGTGGCAACCGGAGCAGGCGGCGCGGTTGTCGTTGCGGTGCAGCACCGTGGAGAGCTCGCCGCCCTGGGCGTGGCACGAGGTGCACGGGCCGGTCGGGAGCGTGGCCACGGTCCGCGCCGCCTGGCCGACCTGGATCTCGACGGTCCGGGTGAAGGCGACGTCCTCGCCGAGGTAGGTGCGCCGGCCCTTCACCGTCACCAGGTACGTGCCCGGCTGCGCGTCCGGCGGCAGGTGGTACGTCCAGGTGTCGGGCACCGCCGCGTCCCAGCCGGCGTGCACGGGGTCGAAGGCGCCGCCGAAGAGGTCCGACGACTGCGGGAAGAGCCGGAACTCGGCGAAGACGCCGTCGCGGGACGGCGTGCCGACGACCTGCTCGCCGGGGACGAGGAACTGCCCGAGCTCGGCGATGGTGCGGATCGGCTGGATGTCCTGGGCCGGCCCGATGATCTGGCTCATCAGCATCCGCTCGCGGTGCTTGCGGCGGTAGTAGGTCGCGGTCGGGTCGATGAAGCCGAACGCGCGGTAGTACTGGATGCCCGCCGGGTTCGGCCCGAAGACGGCCTCGTTGTAGGTCGGCAGCGAGCCCGCCGGGTGGAGCGCGGTCCCGGAGCCGTCGCGGAGCGTGAGCTGGAAGGTGACGTCGGTGCCCGGCGCGTAGGTGCCGTCGGCCGACGGCGGCGTGAGCGCGGCGACGTCGATGGAGAAGCCGTAGTCGTAGTCGGGGCTCGCGACCTGCTCGACCGGCACGAGCCACGGGTCGTCCTTCAGCGACCAGCGGATCTCGAGGGCGGCGGTGTCGGGCTCGAGGTCGACGATCCGCTTGCCGTCGCGGGCGTGGCGGAGCTCGACGAGCGCCTCCTCCTCGAACAGGGTGGCGCCCTCGCAGCCGTGGAGCGACGGGCAGTCGTAGGTCCACTGGATGGCGCGGAAGCGGCGCACGAAGAAGTCGTCGGAGCCGCGGCGGCGATCGTCGCTGCCGGCCTGGAGCACGATCGGCCGCGAGGTCGGCCGGCCGCCGGCGTCGAGCTGCCGGACGGTGAAGTGGCTCCGACGCTCCATCCACGAGGCGCTCCGGTAGAAGCGCCGGCGGGTGAAGGTGCCGTCCGGGTTCGGGAGCGGGATCGGCTCCTCGTCGGCGAGGCCGACGCCGTTCCAGTCGAGCTCCGCGAAGTCGCCGGCGTCGTCGAGGCCGGCGACGCCCTCGTCCACGGGCGCGCCGAGCGCGGCACGGACGTCGAGCTGGTCGACCCAGAAGCGCTGCCCGGCCTTCACCCGGAGCGGCACGCCGGCGCCGTTCTCGACCTCGAGCGCGAGGCCGATCGCCTCGTCGTCGCCGCAGCCGGGGCCGTGGCCGTGGTGCGGTCCGTGGGCGGCCGCGGCGCCGGGCAGGAGCGCGGCGGCCGCGGCGGCGGCGAGCGCCGCGAGGCGGTGGAGGTGGGGGTGGGAGCCGAAATCGCACCGGGTCGAATCGCGCATGCCGGACCTCTCTCGGTGGGTCGCCTCGGACGGGTCTCTGCGGCGTTTCCGTATTTCGGAGTACGGCAGTTTTTCTAGTTCCGAGGCTAACGAATCCGTAAATCCTGGGCAAGTCACATAGCTCCCAATCGCGCATGGGATGCGCGATCCGCGGCGCAACCGCGCGGAATCTCGTTCGCGTATGGGAGGTCGCCGCCGACCCGGCGCCGCGGCGGGCGTGACGGGCGTCACGAGGATCGGCGTGGCGGCGCGGATCGAGGGCGGCGAGCCCGAGGATCCGAGCCCATCCGATCGCTTCGCGCGCTCCGATCGCTTCGATTCCGCGCGCAGGCCCGGAGGCGAGCGCGCCCGCGGGCGCAACGCCGCGAACCCGCGGCGGACGGTCCTACTTGCAGGCCGCGACCCGCGACTTGCCGGCCTCGCAGACCGTGACGGTGGCGGTGCTGCACAGCGGGACCTCCTCCGAGGCTCCGCAGTCCTGGTCCCGGCAGGTGCACGTCCCGGTCGCGGACAGGCAGCACTTCACGGTGGCCGGCGAAGCGGCGACGGCGCCGGAGCAGTCCGAGACGGTGGTGCCGCCGAGCACCTCGGTCACCGACACGGAGCCGCAGGTGCAGAAGTTGAGGCCGGAGTCCCAGGCGCAGCTCACCGCCGAGCAGTCGCAGAAGAAGCCGTCGCAGCAGAAGCCCACGGCGCCGGCGGTGTCGGCGACCGAGTCGGCGCTGCAGGTCTCGAGGGTCCAGCTCGGATCGTCGCCGTCGGCGCAGGTGCAGCCGTTCGTCCGTGCCGAGCAGGACACCGAGGCGCCCCCGCCGCTCCCACCGCCGCCGCTGCCGCCGGCGCCGGCCGGATCGTCGGCGCCGTCCTCGCCGCCGCAGGCGGTGGCGACCGAGAGGGAAGCGCAGAGCATCGCGAGGAGGCCGAGCCGGACGGAGGAGATCATGCGGCGCACCCTCGGGGAGCCGCCGGTGGATGTCAATCGGAAGCCGCGACGTCGAGGTGCCGGGCGAGCCGACCGCCCGAGCTAGCGGAGGACGACGTCCGGCGCGTCGCCGAGCACCAGCGGCCGCAGCGTCTGCGAGACGTCGTCGGAGCCGACGTCGAGGCGCGGCAGCGCCGTGGGCACGCCGACCTCGGCGAGCGCGAGGAGCCGCGCGCGGCCGGACGGCGACGCGGCGAGGGCCTCGTGCTCGTGGCGCTTGGTGGCGATCGCCGCCTCGATCTCCCGCGGCGCGAGCTTCTGCATCAGGTAGCGGTCCGTCGCCTCGAGCGCGGCCGCCTCGAGCTTCGCCACGGGTACCCCGTCGGCGGGCTCGAGCACGAGCGCGCCGGGCGACGCGCGGGCATCGACGGTGGCCGAGCGGGCGAGCTTCGCGTCGTCGACGAGGCGCCGCCGCAGCTCGCGGGCGAGCAC
>CAZDGH010000177.1:0-11667 GCA_964504805.1 uncultured Myxococcales bacterium
GGACCGGCGCGAAGGCCGGCGCGAAGGCGAGCGCGAAGGCGCGTCCCGCCCGCGGCAAGCCCGAGGAGCCCGCCGTCGCCGAGGATCCGATCCTCCCCGGGCCGGCGTTCACCCGCGGCCTCCTCGCCGAGCCGCTCTCCGGCATCCGCGGCGTCGGCCCGAAGACCGCCGCCGCCCTCGAGAAGCGCCACGTGACCAAGGTCGGCCACGTGCTCTTCCTCCTCCCGCGCAGCTACCAGGACCGCCGCCGCCTGGCGACCATCCGCGAGCTCCGCCCCGGCGAGAAGGGGCTCACCTTCGGCACCGTCCAGGGCGCGAGCGAGGTGTGGAACCCGCGCTCGCGGAAGCGCTTCCTCCGGGTCGTCCTCGCCGACGCCACCGGCAAGCTCGCCCTCACGTTCTTCCACTACTGGCCCTCGACGACGAAGCGCTTCGAGCCCGGGCGGCGCTTCTTCGTCTGGGGCGACGTGAAGCTCTTCGGCGGCGCGAAGCAGATCGTCCACCCGGAGGTGGAGGACGCCGACGCCGACGAGGCCGACGCCTCCCTCGACGTGGGCACCATCGTCCCCGAGTACCGCGGCATGGCCGACGTCGGGCAGGGCCGCTACCGCACCCTGGTGCGCCGCGTCCTCGACCACGCCGGCCGCGCGGTGCCGGAGATCCTCCCCGCGGAGCTGCGCGAGCGGAAGCGGCTCCCGCTCCTCGCCGACGCCCTCGAGAAGGTGCACTTCCCCGGTCCCGACGCCGACCTCGCCGCGGTGACGGCGTTCTCGTCGGCGGCGCACCGGCGCCTCGTCTACGAGGAGCTGTTCGTGCTCTCGGTCGGCCTCGCCCTCAAGCAGCGCGGCGTGCAGGTCGAGCCCGGCCACGCCTTCGCGGTGACGCCGGAACGGCTGAAGAGGGCGCTCGAGGTGCTCCCGTTCCGGCCGACCTCGGCGCAGGAGGGCGCCATCGGCGCCATCGCCCGCGACATGGCGGCGCCGTCGCCGATGAACCGGCTGCTCCAGGGCGACGTCGGCTCCGGGAAGACCGCGGTCGCGGTGGTGGCGGCGCTGCTCGCGGTGCAGGACGGCAAGCAGGTGGCGGTGATGGCGCCGACCGAGCTCCTCGCCGAGCAGCACCACCGCGTCTTCTCCGAGCTATGCGGCAGGGCCGGGGTGCCGGTCGAGCTGGTGGCGGCGGGGCGGGGCGCGAAGGCGGTGGCCGAGGCGCGGCGCCGGATCGCCTCGGGCGAGGCGCGGATCGCGGTCGGCACCCACGCGCTGTTCGAGCAGGAGTCGAGCTTCCCGGAGCTCGGCCTCGCCATCGTCGACGAGCAGCACCGCTTCGGGGTCGAGCAGCGGGCGCGGCTCTTCGGCAAGGCGCGGCGGCCCGACGTGCTGGTGATGACCGCGACGCCGATCCCGCGGACGCTGGCGCTGGTGGTCCACGGCGAGCTCGACCAGTCGGTCCTCGACGAGCTGCCGCCGGGGCGCACCCCGGTGCTCACCAAGGTGTTCTCCTCGACCGATCGCGAGAAGGCGTACGCGAAGCTCGACGCCGAGCTCGGCAAGGGCCGGCAGGCCTACGTCGTCTACCCGCTCATCGAGGAGAGCGAGACCAGCGACCTCGAGGACGCGACCCGCGGCCTCGCCTCGCTGCGCGCGCGCTTCCCGGGCCGGCGGCTCGAGCTGCTCCACGGCCGGATGAAGGCCGAGGAGAAGGACCGGACGATGGCGGCGTTCCGGCAGGGCGGGATCGACGTGCTCGTCGCCACCACCGTGGTCGAGGTCGGCGTCGACGTGCCGAACGCCACGGTGATGCTCGTCGAGCACGCCGAGCGGTTCGGCCTCTCGCAGCTCCACCAGCTCCGCGGCCGGGTGGGCCGGGGCGCGGCGAGGAGCCACTGCTTCCTCGTCGCCCACGGCGGCCGGGGCGAGAAGGCGCGGGCGCGGCTCGACGTGATGGAGAAGACGACCGACGGCTTCGCCATCGCCGAGGCCGACCTCGAGCTCCGCGGTCCCGGCGAGTTCCTCGGCACGCGGCAGGCCGGCCTCCCCGAGCTCACCTTCGCGAACCTCTCGCGCGACGGGCAGCTGCTGCAGGAGGCGCGGCAGGACGCCTTCGCCCTGGTGCGCGACGACCCGGACCTCGAGCGGCCGGAGCACCGCCTGCTCCGCGAGGAGGTCTTCGAGCGCTACCGCGAGCGGATGAGCCTCGCCCGGGTGGGCTGAAACGATCGGCGCGGCCTGGGCGGTTCTCCGGCCATGCGCGATCGGATCCTCTACGTCGCCCTCGGCGACTCCTCCGGCGTCGGCGTCGGCGCCGAGGCCGGCGGCGGCTACGTCGACCGGCTCTTCGAGCGGCTGCGGCTCCTCGGCCGGGACGTCGAGCTCGTGAACCTCTGCCGGAGCGGCGCGACCTCGGAGCTCGTGCGCCGCCACCAGCTGCCGGCGGCGATCCGCCACGAGCCGCGGCTGGTGACGGTGGCCGTCGGCGTCAACGACCTCTGGCGCGGCGTCGCCGCGGCGCGCTTCGAGGAGAACCTCGACGCCACCTGCGGGGCGCTCGCCGCCACCGGCGCGACATTGGTGCTGCCGAACCTCCCGGATCTGTCGCACGCGCCCGTCGCGGAGCTCGTCCCGTCGCACCTCTTCGAGGGCCGGTTCGAGGCCTTCAACGAGGCCGTGGACCGGGTGGCGGCGCGGCACCGGGCGGTGCCGGTGGACCTCTGGGGCGCGAGCCAGGCGGTGCTGCCCGGCAGGCCCGAGCACTTCTCGCCGGACGGCTTCCACCCGTCGGCCCTCGGCTACCAGCGCCTCGCCGAGGCGCTCTGGCCGGCGGTCTCGGCGGCGCTCGGCCCCAGGTAGCGCCCGCCCGGCCGCAGCGGGGGCTTGCATCCGGGGCGCGGAAGGCGTACTGGTATGACCACTTCGAACTGGTCATACCAGTGGAGCCCATGCGCAAGGCCGCCGCCCCCAAGACCCTCGCCCTCGACGCCGCGGACCGGCTCCGCGCCGACATCCTCGGCGGCCGCCTGGCGCCGGGGACGACGCTGCCGGGCGAGCGGGAGCTCTCCGAGACGCTGGGCGTGAGCCGCCTGACCCTCCGGGCGGCCCTGGCGCGGCTCGAGGGGGAAGGCCTGGTGCGGCCGGTCCACGGCTCGGGCACCCGGGTGCTCGACTTCCGCGAGAGCGGCGGCGTCGAGCTCCTCGGCCACCTCCTCGCGCTGCCGCAGCGCGACGGGTCGCTCCCGCTGTCGATGCTCGCGGACCTGCTCGAGCTGCGCCGCCTGGTCGCGGTCGAGGTGATCGCGCTCGTCACCGCCCGCGCCTCGGATGCGGAGCTCGACGGCCTCGAGGCCCACGTCGAGCGGCAGGCGACCCTCGTCGGCGGCGAGCCCGCGGCCTACGTCGAGTCCGATCTCGCCCTCGGCCGCCTGCTCGTCCGCGCCTCGCACAACCTCGGCCTCGAGCTCCTCGCCAACACCATCTCGAAGGTGATCGAGGCGCAGCCCGGGATCGAGGCGGCGTTCCTGGTGAACCCCGAGGGGGCGCTCGCGGTGTACCGCCGCATCGTGCGCCTCGCCCGCGGCCGCGACGAGGCCAGGGCCCGCCGCTCCGCGCGGCTCCTCATCGCCCGCCTCGACCGCGTGCTGCTCGCGCGGCTCGAGCTGCTCCTGGGAGGTGGCGCATGACCGGCTTCGAGCGCAGGTGGGCCCTCGCGGTCCTCGAGGGCTTCGCGCCGCCCGACGGCCCCGGCCTCGCGCCGCGGGCCGGCGAGGCGGGGTACCTCGAGGCGCTCCGGCGCATGGGCGACGCCTCCGACGGGAAGAGCCGCCTCGGCCTCCGGCTCGGCGTCTGGATCGCCGCGCTGTCGCCGCTGTGGATGCTCGGGCGCCTCCGCACCATGGCGGGCGTGCCGCTCGCCGAGCGGCCGGCGATCCTCGGCCGGCTCCTCGTCCACCGGGCCTTCGCGGTGCGGGAGCTGACGCTGCTGCTCAAGATCGCCGCCTCGCTGGCGCTGCTCGGCGCCGCGCCGATCCGGGAGCGCTCGGGCTACGACCTGCCGCCGCCCCCGGCGCGGCTGCCGCTCGCGGCGGGAGGTGGCCGGTGAGGCCCGTGCTCGAGGACGTCGCCGACTACGTGATCGTCGGCACCGGCGCCGGCGGCGCCACCGCCGCGCGGCTCCTGGCCGCGGCCGGCAAGGAGCTGGTGCTGCTCGAGGAGGGGCCGGCGTTCCCGCCCGGCGGGCGGCCGCGGGCCCTCGTCGACGCCATGGCGGCGACGTTCCGCGACTTCGGCGCCACCGTCACCGCGGGCAGCCGCCCGTTCCCGCTGCTGCAGGGCCGGCTCGTCGGCGGCAGCACCGCCATCAACTCCGGGATCATCTGGCGGATGCCGGAGGACGTGCGCCGGGAGTGGGCCGAGGACCACGGCCTCGGCGCCCTCGTCGAGGAGCAGGGCCTCGCGGCGGCGTTCGAGGTGATCGAGCGCGAGCTCGACATCGCCGAGACGAGCGAGGAGCTCCGCGGCGGCAACGGCCGGCTCATGGCCGAGGCGGCGGCGAAGCTCGGGCTCCCGGGCAAGCCGATCGTCCGCAACGCCCGCGGGTGCAAGGGCGCCGCGCAGTGCCTGCAGGGCTGCCCGAACCTCGCCCGCCAGAGCATGGACGTCTCGTACATCCCCCGGGCGATGAAGGACGGCGCGCGCCTCCACGCGCTCTGCCGCGCCACGCGGATCCTCTTCCGCGGCGGCCGCGCCGTCGGCGTCGAGGGCGACCGGCTCGACGCGGCCACGAGGCGCCGCGTGGGGAGCTTCGTGGTGAAGGCGCGGCTCGGCGTCATCGCCGCCGGCGGCGCGGTCCAGACCCCGGCGCTGCTCCGCCGCTCCGGCGTGAAGGGCAACGTCGGCGAGCGCTTCCGCGCCCACCCGGGCGCCGCGGTCCTGGGCCGCTTCCCCGAGCCCGTCGGCATGGGCACCGGCGCGACCCAGAGCTACGAGGTGCCGCTCCGCGAGCGCCGGATGAAGCTCGAGGTGCTCGGGCTGCCGCCGGAGATGCTCGCCACCCGGCTCCCCGGCGCCGGCGCCGAGTGGCAGGAGCGCCTCGGCTGCCTCGACCGCTATGCGCAGTGGGCGGTGCTGAACCGGATGGAGGCCGTGGGCCGCGTGCGCCCGACGCTCGGCGGCGGCGCGACGGTGCGCTACGAGCCGACGCGCGCCGATCTCGAGCGCACCCGCGAGGGGGTGCTGCTCATCGCGCGGATGATGCTCGCGGTCGGCGCCACCGAGGTGTTCCCCGGCATGGCCGGCCGGCCCGAGGTCATCCGCAGCGAGGCCGAGCTCGCCGCGCTCGAGCGGGGCGAGGTCCGGCAGGGCGACTTCCACCTCATGGCCTCGCACATCTTCGGCGGGGCCACCGCCGGGGCCGACCCGACGAAGAGCGTCGTCGGCCCGGACCTCGCGGTCCACGGGCTCTCGGGGCTGTGGGCGATGGACGCGAGCGTCTTCCCCACGAACCTCGGGGTGAACCCGCAGCACTCGATCATGGCCGTCGTCCACCGCGCGGCCTCGCGCCTCGCCGGGAGGGAATCGCATGCAGCCGTCGCCTGAGCTCACCTCGTCGTCTCCGCCGGATCTCCCGGCGCTCGCCGCCCACCTCGACGGCCTCTCGCACGAGGCGCGCCTCGCGTGGGTCCGGGGCCTCGGCGCCAAGGCCCAGGCCCGGCTCTTCGAGGCGGCGCAGGGCTTCCGGAAGGTGGACCTCGCCCACTTCGTGCCCGAGGGCACCGCGCCGCTCGCCGAGGTGATCCACCACGGCAAGAACTCCCTGCCGGCGTTCACGCTCTTCCAGAAGCGCTTCTGCCGCGTCGCCGGCGGCGCCGAGCTCGCCGGGTACAACGAGCAGGCGATGCGCTGGGCGACCGGCCCCGGCTACTTCGTGGCGCGGCCGTTCGGCGACGGCGAGGTGCTCATCGACTACCTCGCGCTGCCGGCGGAGCGGGCGCCGTCGTGGCCGCCGGTGAAGCCGAACTCCGCCGGGCTCTCCCGGTTCGTCTACCACCGCACCCAGGACGTGATGCGCGGCGTCTCGAAGCACGTGACCATCGGCCGCGCCACCCGGGGCGGCAAGCCCATGGACAACTGGTTCCTCCTCTGCCGGGAGGACGGCGCCGCGGCTCCGTCGCCAACGTAGCGCCATGGCGACGGATCCGGCGGGCCTCGCGGCGGAGCTCCAGCGGAAGGGGATCTCCGACCCGCGGGTGCTCGCCGCCGTGGCGCTGGTGCCGCGGGAACGCTTCGTGCCGCCGGCCTACCGCGACCTCGCGTACCACGACGAGGCGCTGCCGATCGGCGCCGGGCAGACGATCTCGCAGCCGTTCGTCGTCGCCTCGATGACCGCGGCGCTCGGCCTCGAGGGGCACGAGAAGGTGCTCGAGATCGGCACCGGCTCGGGCTACCAGGCGGCGCTCCTCTCGCTGCTCGCCGCCGAGGTCTTCTCGGTGGAGCGGCTCCCGGCGCTCCTCGCCGGCGCCGCCGAGGCGCTGGCGTCGCTCCCCCTGCAGCAGCCGCACCTCCGGCTCGGGGACGGCTTCGACGGCTGGCCCGAGGCCGCCCCGTTCGACGCCATCGTGGTGACCGCCGCGCCGGCCGAGGTGCCCGAGGCGCTGCTGCGGCAGCTCGCGCCCGGCGGCCGGCTGGTGGTGCCGGTGGGCCGGGAGGGCGGGGAGCAGCGGCTCCTGCGGATCGAGCGGGGGCCGGACGGCGCCCTGCGCAGCCGGGAGCTGATGTCGGTGCGGTTCGTGCCGCTCGTCCACGGCGTCGCCGGCTTTTCGGTCGTTTGAACCGCGGCCGACCCGCGCTAGTGTCGCAAGGACATGACCACGCAGCCGATGATCGTCTGCACGTTCTGCGAGACCCAACAGCCGAACGCGTGGGACTGCTCCAACTGTGGCCGACCGCTCCACGAGCGGCCGCGGAACGCGCCGGTGCCGGTGGAGGCGCTGGCCGAGCTCGAGCAGACCGCGCTCCCGTCGGCCGGCAACGTGGCGCTCGGGGCCGTCGAGGGTCTCGAGGCCACCGCGATGGTGGACTCGAGGGCGATCGCCGTCGCGCCGTCCGGCGACCCGGCGGTCGAGGCCACGGCGCTCGTCGACTCGCGCGCGATCGCGACCACGCCCGACGCGGTGCCGGAGCTCGAGCGCACGCGGATCGAGGAGGACGCGCCGACGGCGCTGCCGACCGCGATCGCCTGCCGCTACTGCGGCACGCCGTGGCAGGGCGGGAGCCGGCTCTGCGCGCGCTGCGGCATGAAGGTGGCGGTGCCGGCGGCGCTGCTCGGGGCGACGCCCGCCGCCGCCGCCGGGGCGCGGCCCGCCGACGACGGCGAGCGCGTGAACTGCACCTCCTGCGGCGCCCGGAACCAGCTCCCGGGCGTCATGTGCGGCTCGTGCGGGCAGCTCGTCCGCGCCCGCAGCTGACCAGAGGATCTCCCATGACGTCGTACCGCGCCGCGTTCCGCTGCGTCGCCGGCTGCCCCGGCGAGCACGCGCTCGACGAGGTGATCTACGCCTGCCCCCGCTGCGGCGACCTGCTCGAGGTCGCCCACGACCTGGAGGCGCTCTCGGCCCGCACGCCCGCGGCGTGGCGGTCGCTCTTCGACGAGCGGTGGCGGAGCACGAAGGGCCCGTGGGGCTCGGGCGTCTGGGGCAAGAAGGAGTGGGTGCACCCGGGCCTTGCCGACGACGCCATCGTCTCGCTCGGCGAGGGCGGCACGAACCTGTTCCGGGCGGAGCGGCTCGGCCGCGAGCTCGGGCTCCCGTCCCTGTCCGTGAAGCTGTGCGGCAACAGCCACACCGGCTCGTTCAAGGACCTCGGGATGACCGTGCTGGTGAGCGCGGTGAACGGCATGCGCCGGTCGGGCAGGCCGATCCGCGCCGTGGCGTGCGCGTCCACCGGCGACACCAGCGCGGCGCTCGCGGCCTACGCGGCGTACGCGGGGATCCCGTCGGTGGTGCTCCTGCCGAAGGCGAAGGTCACCACCGCGCAGCTCGTGCAGCCGCTCTCGAACGGCTCGCTGGTGCTCTCGCTCGACACCGACTTCGACGGCTGCATGCGGGTGGTGAAGGCGCTGACGAAGGACGCCGGGCTCTACCTCGCGAACTCGATGAACAGCCTCAGGCTCGAGGGGCAGAAGACGATCGCGGTCGAGGTGGTGCAGCAGCTCGGCTGGGAGGTCCCGGACTGGGTGATCGTGCCCGGCGGGAACCTCGGGAACGTCTCGGCGATCGGCGCGGGCTTTGCGCTGATGAAGGCGCTCGGGGTGATCGACCGGCTGCCGCGGCTCGCCTGCGCCCAGGTCGAGGCGGCGAACCCGCTCTACCGCGCGTACCGGGACGGCTTCGAGACGTACCGGCCGCTCGCCGCCGCGGCGACCCAGGCGTCGGCGATCCGCATCGGCGATCCGGTCTCGATCCGCCGGGCGATCCGGACGCTGCAGGCCTTCGACGGCGTGGTCACCAGCGCCACCGAGGACGAGCTCGCCGACGCCGCGGCCCGGGCGGATCGCACCGGCACCTTCGCCTGCCCGCACACCGGCGTCGCGCTCGCGGGGCTGTTCCAGCTGGTCGAGCAGGGCACCATCGGCAAGGGCGACCGGGTGATCGTGATCTCCACCGCCCACGGCCTCAAGTTCGGCGAGTTCAAGGCGGGCTACCACGAGGGCGCGCTGCCGGGCGTGACGTCGCGGCTCGCGAACCGGCCCGTGGAGCTGCCGGAGGATCCGGCGGCGGTGGCGGCGGCGCTCGCGGAGCGCCTGCCGGCCGCCGCGAAGTGCTAGATCGGCGCCATGGCGAAGCCCAAGGGCCGGTTCGTCGTCCTCGAGGGGCTCGACGGCGCCGGCACGACCACCCAGGCGAAGCGGCTCGCGGCGCGCCTCGCCGCCGCCGGCCACGCGGCGCACCCGACCGCCCAGCCGTCGTCCGGCCCGATCGGCACCCAGATCCGGCAGATCCTCACCGGGCGCCTGCGCGGCCGCACCGGCGGCCCGTTCGACCGGCGCGCGCTGGCGCTCCTGTTCGCCGCCGACCGCCTCGACCACCTCGACGCCGTGGTGCGGCCCGCGGTCGACGAGGGCCGGATCGTCGTCTCCGATCGCTACGTGCTCTCGTCCCTCGCCTACCAGGGCCTCGACGCCGACCCGTCGTGGATCGCGGCGATCAACCGCGAGGCCCCGGCGCCGGACCTGACCCTCTTCCTGAAGGTCCGGCCGCGGGTCGCCCTGGCGCGGCGCCACGCCGACACCGGCGCCACCGAGCTCTTCGAGACGCTGCCGCTCCAGGAGCGCGTCTCCCGCAACTACGACGCCGCGCTCCGCAAGCACGGCAAGGCCCAGCAGGTGGTGGTGCTCGACGGCGAGCAGCCCCCCGACGCCGTCGAGGAAGCGATCTGGCAAGCGGTCTCCCGGATCCTGCCCCGCCCGCGCAGGCCGGCTGGAGCCTGAAGCCTGGAGCCCGGAGCCTCGCTCCCGTACGATCACCTCCCATGATCGAGCCGAGCCGCTTCGAAGACCTGCACATCGTGCGGAAGATCAAGGAGAAGATCCGCAAGTGGTGGCGGATCGAGCTCTCCTTCGCCGATCCGTCCGGCTACGTGGTCGATCACGCCAAGGGCGAGGTGATCCCGCCGCACTCGAAGTTCTGCGAGGCCTCGCTCGGCTGCAAGGAGGGCTTCGCCCGCTGCAACCGCAGCATCGAGAAGGCGATCCGAGACGTGAAGGCCGCGGGGCCGTCGAGCGGCGGCAAGGCGGTGCTCACCGAGCAGTGCCACATGGGCCTGCACGTGATCGCCTGCCCGGTCTGGGACGGCGACGACTTCCGCGGGGCGATCTTCGCCTGCGGGTTCCTCACCGAGGAGCGGAAGCGCGAGCGGCGGCAGCTCGTGCAGTCGAACGCCACGGGCGAGGGCCTCGTCATCCACGAGCCCGACGCGGCGTACGAGGGGATCCCCATGCTCTCGGCGCAGGACATGGGCTACTTCAAGGACCTGCTCGAGACCACCGTCGCCGAGATCGTCGAGTTCTCGAAGACCGTCGACGACAAGGAGCAGCGGATCCGCGACCTCACCACCCAGCTCGGCGGTCGGTCGCGGTTCGCGAACATCATCGGCAAGAGCCCCGCGATGCAGCGGCTGTTCTCGCTGCTCGAGAAGATCGTCGAGAGCGAGTCGACCGTGCTCGTCACCGGCGAGAACGGCACCGGCAAGGAGCTGCTCGCCCGGGCGCTGCACTTCAACGGCCCGCGGAAGGCGCGGCCGTTCGTGGTGCAGAACTGCAGCGCGCTCAACGACAACCTGCTCGAGAGCGAGCTCTTCGGCCACGTGAAGGGCTCGTTCACCGGCGCCACCCGGGACAAGCAGGGCCTCTTCAAGGTCGCCGACGGCGGCACGTTCTTCCTCGACGAGGTCGGGGACATGTCGCTGGCGATGCAGGTGAAGCTGCTGCGGGTGCTGCAGGAGGGGACGTTCCTGCCGGTGGGCGGCACGAAGCCGGAGCAGGTCGACGTGCGGGTGATCGCGGCGACGAACCGGCCGCTGAAGGAGATGATCGTCCGCAAGGAGTTCCGGGAGGACCTGTTCTACCGGCTCAACGTGCTCACCATCGAGGCGCCGCCGCTGCGGAACCGGGTCGAGGACCTGCCGCTCCTCACCGATCACTTCCTCGACGCCTACGCCGAGCGGACGAAGCGCCCGCGGAAGAAGCTCGCCGCCGAGGTGCTGGCGCGCTTCTACCAGCACGACTGGCCGGGCAACGTCCGCGAGCTCGAGAACGAGATCGAGCGGCTCTGCGTGCTCTCGGGCGACGCCGAGCTCGTCACCGCGGATCTCATCCAGACCGGCGCCGGGCCGCAGTCGCTGGAGCGGAACCTGGCGCGGTTCCGCGAGAAGGGCGACCTCGCCTCGGCGGTGGCGTCGCTCGAGCGCGAGATGATCCAGCAGGGCCTCATCGCCACGCACTGGAACAAGACGAAGCTCGCCGCGAAGCTCGGGGTGTCGCGCACCACGCTGATCAAGAAGATCAAGGACTACGGGATCGAGGACATGGGCGGGGAGGCGTAGGTGCGCGCCGCCGCGCTCATCGTCATCGGCGACGAGGTGCTCTCGGGGAAGATCCGGGACGCGAACGGGCCGTACCTCACCGACAAGCTGCGGGCGGCGGGCGTGCCGCTCGGGCGCATCCTCACCATCGGCGACGACCTCGACGAGATCGTCTGGGCGGTGTCGTCGTGCCGCCGGCGGTACTCGCCGATCTTCACCAGCGGCGGGATCGGGCCCACCCATGACGACCTCACCGTCGCCGGCGTCGCGGCGGCGCTCGGGCGCAAGGTCGTCACCGAGCCGACGATCGCGGCGTCGGTCCGCGAGCACTACGGCGCGGACCTGAAGCCGGAGGCGATGCGCCTCGCGAACGTGCCCGAGGGCGCGGTGCTCTTCCGCACGGCGAAGAGCTGGTACCCGGTGATCACCGTCGAGGACGTCTACCTGCTCCCGGGCGTCCCGCAGCTCTTCCGCATGCACGCCGATGGCCTCGTGGAGCGGTTCGCGGGCGAGCCGTTCCACCTGCGGCAGGTGTTCCTCAGCATCGGCGAGACCGCCATCGCCGCCGCGCTCGACCGGCTGGCCCGCGACCACG
>CAZDGH010000178.1:0-11637 GCA_964504805.1 uncultured Myxococcales bacterium
CCGGGGCTGCACGCCGCCCGGCGCCGCGCGCCCCCCCCCGCCCGCGCCCCCCCCCCCCGCCGCCGCCGCCGCCGGCGGCGCCGGCGCGATGGGCACCGGCACCGACGTGGCGCCGGCCGGCACCGGCGACGCCCCCGGGACCACGGCGCCCGGCCCCGAGCTCGCCTCCGCCACGGGCGCCGTCGCCGGCGCACCGGCGGGCGCCACCGCGACGATCGAGGCGCGGAGCGGCAGCAAGGTCTCGGGCACCGCCGAGTTCGTCCCGAGCGGCGACAAGGTGAAGGTCACCGTGAAGCTCGCCGGCCTCGCCCCGGGCAAGCACGGCTTCCACCTCCACGAGAAGGGCGACTGCAGCGCGCCCGACGCCACCTCGGCGGGACCGCACTGGAACCCGCACGGCAAGGAGCACGGCGGCCCCGGCGCGGCGGCGCGCCACGCCGGCGACTTCGGCAACGTCGTGGCCGGCCCCGACGGCAAGGCCGAGCTCTCGATCGAGACGAGCGACTTCGCGCTCGCCGGCCCGACCAGCGTCCTGAACCGCGCCGTCGTCGTCCACGAGAAGGAGGACGACCTCACGAGCCAGCCCGCCGGCAACGCCGGCGCCCGGATCGGCTGCGGCGTGGTCCAGGCGAAATAAGCGGGGCGTTCCCGCGTTCTCGGGCCGGCGCCGACGGGCGTCGGTCCAGACGGGCCCGTGGTCCTCCCGGCGGCGACGGACGCCGGGAGGGCCGCGGGCTCCTCCTTCGAGCGGTCGCGTGCCCGGCGGGTCGATGTCGGTCGCGCTCGCTCCCGCGGCGCTTTCCTGCGGGGCGCGCCCGTGCTCCTCTTCGGCGCGTGAACCGCTACAAGGCGCGTCGCCTCCTCATGCTCTTCACCTTCGTGTTCGTCGGCGCCGGCGCGTTCGGCTACATCCGCAAGCAGCTCGCGCACACGCCGGGGCACCGCGACGACACGAAGGCGGCGTTCGCGTCGGTGGAGGCCGCGCTCGGCGTGCACCACGCGCGGGCCGGCCGGCTGCCGGCGGCGCTCGACGAGCTGGTCGCGGCCGGGGAGCTCGCGGCGGTGCCGCCCGACGGCTGGGATCGCCCGCTCCACTACGAGGTCGATCCCGGCGGCCGGCGGTACCGGCTCCGCTCGCGCGGCCCCGACGACCGGCTCGGCACCGCCGACGACCTCGAGGTCCGCGGGCCGTGAAGCCGTGGGTCACCGTCGACCGCGCCGCCGCGCCCGGCGGCGAGCTGGTGCTCGCCCGGCGCGGCGACGAGTGGGCGATCCGCGCCGGCGGGCACGTGCTGATGACGAGCCGCCGGCACGGCTCGGAGGAGGCGCTCGCCGAGGTCGGCTGCGCGAGGCTCGGGTCGGCGAAGGCGCCGCGGGTGCTCGTCGGCGGCCTCGGCTGCGGCTACACGCTGCGGGCGGTGCTCGACCGGCTGCCGCCGTCGGCGAAGGTGATCGTCGCCGAGCTGTCCGGGGCGGTGGTCGCCTGGAACCGCGGGCCGCTCGCGGCGCTCGCGGGCGCGCCGCTCGACGACCCGCGGGTCGAGGTGCGGGTCGAGGACGTGCGGCAGACGATCGCCGGCGCGCGTGGCCTCGCCGCGATCCTGCTCGACGTGGACAACGGCCCCGCGCCGCTGGCCGCGCCCTCGAACGCGTCGCTCTACGGAGGTCGCGGCCTCGCCGCGGCCCGGGCGGCGCTCGCGAGGGGCGGGACGTACGCGCTCTGGTCCGCGGGGCCCGACGAGCGGTTCCTGCGGCGGCTCGGCGACGCCGGCTTCGCCGCCGAGGCGGTGCCGGTGAAGGCGCGGGCCGGCGCCGGCGGGCGCCACGTGCTCTTCGTCGGTCAGGCCCGGTAGTCGTCGGGGTCGACGCGGTGCTTCTTCAGCAGCCGGTGCAGCGACTCGCGGGCGAGGCCGGCGCGCTCGGCGGCGCGGCTGACGTTCCCCGCCGACGCGCGCAGGATCGCCACCAGGTACTCGCGCGTCGCCCGCTCGCGGAGCAGCTCCGCCGCCTCGCGCCACGCGAGGCTCGCGAGGGCGTCGCCGGGGATCGGCGAGCCGCCGGGCTCGGTCACCTCCGCGGGCAGGTCGGCGGCGCGGATCTCCGCGCCCTCCGCCACCGCCGCCGCCCGCTCCACCGCGTTCTCGAGCTCGCGGACGTTGCCGGGCCACGCGTGGGTGGTGAGCGCGCGGATGGCGTCGGGCGCGAAGCCGGTGGGCCCCTTCCCCGCCCGTGCCCTCGCGCGGCCGAGGAAGTGCGCGGCGAGGAGCGGCACGTCCTCGCGACGCTCGCGCAGCGACGGCAGCCGGATCGGGAAGACGGCGAGCCGGTAGAAGAGGTCCTCGCGGAACTTCCCCTCGGCGACCGCCGCCTTGAGGTCGCGGTTCGTCGCCGCCACGAAGCGGGCCTCGACCTTGCGGTCGACGCCGTCGCCGACGCGGCGGAACTCCCGCTCCTGCAGCGCCCGGTTCAGCTTCACCTGCAGGGCGAGCGGCAGCTCGCCGACCTCGTCGAGGAAGAGCGTGCCGCCCGCCGCCTGCTCGACGAGGCCGATCCGGTCCGAGGTGGCGCCGGTGAACGCGCCCTTCACGTGGCCGAAGAGCTCGCTCTCGATCAGCTCCGCCGGGAACGCGCCGCAGTTCACCGCCAGGAAGCGCCGGTCCTTGCGCGGCCCCTCGGCGTGGAGCGCCCGGGCGGCGACCTCCTTGCCGGTGCCGCTCTCGCCGAGGAGGAGCACGGTCAGGTCGAGGCCCGCGGCCTTCTCGAGGAGCGCGAACACCTTCCGCATCGCCTCGCTCTTGCCGATGAGCCCCTCGAAGCCGCTGCGCCCGCGCACCTCGCGGGCGAGGTCCTCGGCGCGGTCGCGGAGCTTCTTGTGCTCGACCGCGCGGTCGATCTTCACCACCGCCTCGTCGGGGTCGAACGGCTTCTGCAGGTAGTCGTAGGCGCCCTCGCGCATCGCCTCGACGGCGCTCTGCACCGAGGCGAACGCCGTCATCAGGATCACCTCGGTGCTCGGCGCGTGCTGCTTCACCGCGCGCAGCACCTCGAGGCCGTCGGCCCCCGGCATCCGGACGTCGGAGAGCACGAGGTCGAAGGTGCCGGCGGCGAGCTTCGCCAGGGCCTGGGCGCCGTCGGCGGCGGTGGTGACGTCGTAGCGATCGGAGAGCAGCCGCGCGAGCAGGTTGCGCAGGTTCTCCTTGTCGTCGACCACGAGGATGCGCCCGAGGCTCACGCGGCCCTCGCCGGAAGGGTGAGGACGAAGCGGGCGCCGCGGGGCGCGTCGCCGAGGGCGAGGCTGCCGCCGTGGGCCCGGGCGAGCGCCGCCGAGACGGCGAGGCCGAGGCCGGTGCCCTTCGCCTTGGTGGTGAAGAACGGCTCGAAGAGGCGGCTCTTGTCGGCGACGCCCGGCCCCTCGTCGGCGACCGCGAGCTCGACCGCGTCGCCGGCCCGGGCGATCTCGACGTGCAGCGTGCCGCCCGGCGCGGCCTCGGCGCCGTTGCGGAGCAGGTTCCAGACGATCTGCCGCAGCTTGTCGGCGTCGGCCTCGACCGTGGCCTCGGCGCGCTCGGCGACCTCGATCCGGGCGTCGAGCCCGGCGCCGGGCAGCCGCTCGGCGACGTCGCGCACCAGCTCGCCGAGCGACACCGGCGAGAGCCGCAGCGTCTGCGGCCGCGACAGGTCGAGCAGCCCGGCGACGATGTCGCGGCAGCGCTCGACCTCCTCGAGGATCACCCGGGCGTCGGCGGCGACCGTCGGATCGCCGGAGCGGGCGAGCAGCTTGCCGTGGCCGAGGATGACGCCGAGCGGGTTGTTGATCTCGTGGGCGACGCCGGCGGCCATGCGCCCGAGGCCCGCCAGGGTCTCCGAGCGCACCAGCTTCTCCTGCCGCGCCGCGAGCTCGCCCGCCATCTCGTTGAAGGTGTGCGCGAGCGAGCCGAGCTCGTCGCGGCGGTCCACCGGGATGCGGGTGTCGAGCTCGCCGCGGGCGAGCCGCCGGGCGCCGGCCTCGAGCGCCTTCACCGGCCCGGCGATGGAGCGGTCGACGAAGACCGTCACCAGCACGCCGACGAGGAGCCCGAGGCCGATGAGCACCGCGCTGCGGATCGACGACTCCCGGTCTGCGCGATCGGCCCGCGCCCGCGCCTCGGCGACGCGGGCCTCGTAGCGGGCGGTGAGCCGGTCGGTCGCCGCGACGATCCTCTCCACCAGCCGCAGCGCCTCGTCGTGCGGCTTCACCAGCGCCTCGCGGTTTCCCGGGATCGCCGGGAGGATCGACTCCTGGAAGTTCCGGTCCATCCGCGCCGCCACCGCCTCGATCTCGTCGAGCACCTTCCGGTCGCCGTCGTCGCGGGCGTAGCTCCGCGCGCTCGCGAGCCACGCCGCCACGTCCGCCTGGGCGTCGTCGTAGTGGTGCAGGTGCGTCCGGTTGTCGAGGATGATCGAGTGCGCCTGGTGCGCGTAGGCGTCGCGCACCGCGGCCGAGAGGCGGAGCGCCGCCTCGATCCCCTCCTCGTCCTGGGCGACCTCCTCGAGCAGCGCGTGCACCTCGCGGTGCGCGGCCGTGGAGAGGCCCGAGGCGATCGCGAGGATCGCGATCAGCCCTGCGAAGGCGGCGAGGAGCTGCCGCCGGATCCCGTGCCACGGCGCGTGCATCGCCCTCGTTCTACCGGGGGCGGAGGCCGGCCGCCATGAAGCCGTTCGGCGACCGATCGGCCGGCGCCCCGGATCATGCGCGGGTAGCTGCTCGAGGCTGACCGCGCGGTGAGGCGGGACGAGCGGGGCGACACGACCCCGTCGCGACCTTCGCGGAGCTCGGACGCCACCTGGTTTGGCGGGCGTATGACGCCGATCAGGTCGACGTCGCGACGTCGGCGGTCGTCAGCCGGACCAAGATCTCTCGATGCTGTGGATCTTAGAGGAGTTCTCGGAGAGCAAGGTGCGTCGTCCGTCGAGAAGCTGCGTTTGTCGAAACCTCCGAAGGGCGTCCGCACTCTCGAACGTCCCTTCGTGAGCCGGGCCGGCGCGACGCCGCGCCCGGTCACAACAGGAGGGGTAGGATGGAGCTCGTGGCAAGGAAGTACTCGAAGCGGCTAGCAGGAAGGCTCCTCGCGGTAGCGCTCGCGGCGTTGGTGCCCGCGGCCGCGTCTGCGGCGGAGATCCCGCTGACGCTGCTGTCGGACGCCACCGGCGTCGAGGACGTGGACGCCGTCTACGACGCCAGCGGCCGGTTGCACGTGTGCGGCCTCAAGTCGGACGGCGACGTGATGTACTGGCGCTTCAACGCCGATGGCGAGGTCGAGCACACGGACATCGCGATGAAGGGTGCTACGGCGGGTGCGCAATCGCGACGAAGTCGTACACGATCCTCGGACTGGCCCGTGAGCGGCCGGTCATCGTCTCCTGGTCGTACGACGTCGTGAGCGGCAACTCCGAGATCGTGGAGGTTCACGACACGTCCGCGACGAGCACGCCGAGCTGGCCGCTCACCGCGACCAGCACGAACATCGAGACCAGCCAGAGCTCGTCCACGCTCGGACCGCCGGCGATCGCGCGCTACATCGGCACCGGAGGATCGAACTACGCGCTCATCGTGGCCGGCGCGACCTCGGTCGGCGCGAAGCTCACGACCCAGGCGGCGGGGTCCACGACCTGGCCGTCCGGCCTGTACGTGGAGACGTACGCCAGCTACGAGGACGTGAAGGCGGTCGCCCTCGCGACCGACTATCTCTCGGCGCAGAACCGCTGGCACCTCGCCCTCGTCTACGACGAGCCCGATCCGCCCAACAACTCCACCCACACCTTCACGATCCACACGCATGTCGAGAGCGGCTCGACCACGCAGCCGTACGGCTCGAAGGCGCTCGGGGAGATCTATCCCGGTTCGACCATCTCGCTCGCCAGCGACGGGACCGTCCCTTGGCTCGGGTACACGCGCCAGGACTGGGTCTGGGAGGACATCGACAACGACAACATCCCGGACGAGCACTCGTACCAGTATGCGGCTGTCTACAAGCCGCAGTCGGGCGGCGCCTGGGTCAACCGCGAGGTGTCCGTCAAGATGCGTGATGAGGACAAGGGCGACTTCGTGAAGGTCGCGTTCGTCGATGGCCGGCAGACCGCCTCGTACATCGACGAGTACTCCGACGTGCGGGTGTTCGCCTCCTACGACGCCACGAAGTCGGGCTGCTCGGCCGGTACCGAGAACTCTTGTTGGCGCCGCACTTCGATGCTGCTCGACACCTCGACTCCGGTCCTGGGCCGGACCGCGGTCGCGACGCAGAGCTCGACGGCAGAGACCGCTGCGTACGTCCTGGCGCAGAACCAGGCCCACAGCTCGTACCCGAGCGCGGCGATGTCCATGACGGCGCGGATCCCGCACCTGACCTGCTCGAGCTTCCTGACCTCGGGTGGCGGGACCACGTACGGGCCGCCGAAGATCGTCGGCAACGGCACGACGCAGTACGCGGTCTACAAGAAGGAGACCGCAAGCGGCGCGGGGCTCATGGTCCGCAAGTGGGATGCCTCCGATCTCGACGGCGACGCGTGGCAGACGGAGCAGACCGTCGTGGCGCCTGGCACGCTAGCTGTGGCGGACTTCGATGCAACGTACGACGGCACCAACGTCCAGATCACGTGGATCGATGCGTTCGCCGACTCCGTGAAGCGGAGGTACTGGAGTGGGAGCGGAGCGCTGTCCTCGACGGAGACAGTCGACACCAGCGTGACCGACACCGGCGTCGTCCGCATCGGGGCGTATGGCTCGATCGTCTCCTTCGCGTACTCGAAGAGCGGTGACGTCTACTACCGCGAGGTTGCGTCGGGCTCCTGGAGCGCCGCCCACGCGGCGCTGAACGACGCCTCGCTCTCCTACCGCGTGCTCTCCACCGGCCTCGCGGTCAAGCCGAGCAGCGGCGGCCGGCGCATCGTCGGGGTCCTTTCGGATGGCACGATGAAGACGGCCGTCTGCGACCTGTCGACGTGCGACGCTTCGGGCGACTGGAGCGGGCTCACCTCGCTCGGCGCTCCGAACGTCACGGGCGGCGCCTGGAAGGACCACCGGGTCGGAGTCTCGTTCTCGCCGGACGGGACGCGTTCGGGCATCGTGGCGGGCGGGACGTCCACGTCGCTGCCGGGTACGGCCAAGCTTTACCTGCACGAGAACACTGGCTCGGGCTTCGCGGCGTCGCCCACCGAGATCGACGCGGCGGTCGCGAACCTGTCGTACACCGCCAGCGGCTCGTGGGCGGACCTCCGCTACAACGCGAACGGGAACTGGAAGGCTGTCCACTACGACGCCACGAACGACGAGGTCCGCCTCGTTCGCCAGTGGCTGCCGGGCACTGGGACGACCTCGCGGGACGTCGTGCGGTACGACGCGCCCTTCGGCGTAGTCTCCGAGATCCGCTTCGGCGTGAACACGAGCGGCGACGGCTTCGGCGTCGTGGGCGTGCAGGAGAACACCAACTTCACCACCCGGCTCTTCTGCGAGCCGATCGTCCAGTGAGGCCATCCATGCGAATCTACGTGATCATCCTCGCGCTGGCGCTCCCGGCGACAGCGGGAGCGAGCGAGAAGCTCTCGGAGGGCCTCTCGGAGTGCGAGACCATCGAGCGCATCTGCGAGACCGGCTGCCTCAACCTCGACGAGGGGACGGCGGATGCGCAGGTCGCCGCCTGCTACACCGAGTGCGAGAGCAAGGCGCAGACGTGCAGCGCGTCGGAGGAGTAGCCGCAGCGCTCCTCTTGGTGGGAGCCGTGGCCTGCGAAGAGCAGGTCGCGGCCCCGCCGCGTTCGGGCGGGAACCAACCCCCGGATGGTGGTAGCGGAGGCATGGGCGGTGCTGGCGGTGACGGTGGCGCCGGAGGATCCGGCGGTACCGGTGGAACACCCGTCGGGTCTCGTCGATATGTCGTCGAGTTCGGCAGCTGCAACCCGGAGCTGGCGAAACCTCTGTGCCTTCCAACGACCGATCGGTTTCCCGACGTCTATCGTTGCGTGGAGCGTGACGGTGCATGGGTTTGGGAAGGCGAGAACTGCACGGCGCAGGACCTGACCTGCGAGAACGACAACCCGGAGTGCATCCGTCCGCCGGAAGACCCGCGCTACTGTGCTCAAGACTGGTGTGTCCCGGGGGAACAAAGGTGCGCCACGGAGGCGCACAATAAGGTCGGCAAGTGCAAGTACATCGAGCGCGATGTGATGTGCGATACGCCGCGCTGGGACATTCCGTACGCCTTCACCTGCGACGAGGGTGAGGTGTGCCGCGAAGGCGCCTGCGAGCCGACCTGCAACACCGTTGCGTGCGCCTGTCCCGACACCTACGCCCCCTCCTGTGCTGCCGACGGGCGCATCTACTGGAATCCCTGCTATCGAGCGTGTGCGGGCGAGTTGGAAGGGGTCGGCTGTGAGATGGACGAGGCGCTCCTCGTGGCGCGCACGCCGACAGCCATGTTGGGTTTCGCCGCACTCGACCCTCCAGTCGTGCTGAGCGGCGACTTCGACGGCGAGGACGGCTACGGCCATCACCGATCCTGCACTTGGGCAGTCGGCTCCGATGGCGACGGCTTCGCCTTCGATCAGCTCGACTGCGACGACCAAGGGCTCGGACGTGACATCGAGGTGGTCAGGACGCAGGACGGTTGGCTGACCCTCGGCCACCTCTACGACGGAATCCTCGGCTACACGGACGGCCGCCAGGTGCGGCGGCTCCAGACGCTCATGCAGGTCGTCTCCGGCAACGGCGAGGCCATGTTCGAGCACGACGCCACGATTTACCTCGCGATGAGCCACCGGCTCGCGACGATCCAGCCGGGAGCGAATGGCGACGTCGACATTCGCTACGAGCAGACCTACGAGACGATCGACGACGAGGAGGTTCCCGGCCACACGACGAACATCGGTCTCCTCGGCGATCGCCTTGCCTACGCCATGGGATCGGGCAGCCGCCTCGACGTGTTCGAGATCTTGGACGACCCCGTCCGCCGTTCGCCGCTCGCGCGGCTCGGCATCGAGACCGCGTCGTACGCTTTCACGCGAATCTGGACCTCCGGCACGGACAGCGCCGTCACCGGCTATGCCCTCACGTTGAGAGGCGGCGAGCTGATGCACCGGCTGACCGATGACGTCTGGAGGGACGGCTGCTTCGAACGGCGCGCGCACTGGACGTTCGTGACCGAAGACCTCCGTCAGGGCTGGGACGTCCGTCCGATCCGGCTGTCGCCCGACGCCGCGCCTGGGCTCGTATGGTCCACCGGACCCACGACGTTCATCCTCGGCCGCGCGCCGAACGGGTTCCTGCACGTCCGCGCCGCCATTTCGATCGAGGGAGCAGAGTCGGCCGACGCGGTTCCCATCGATCTCGACGGCGACGGCCTCGACGAGCTCGCCGTCCTCGTCTACATGAGCTCCGACCCACTGGAGCGGCAGCCGCCGGGGCCCATCTACCGCATCACTCCACGAGCGCCGCTCACGCCGCGGTCGGAGTGAGCGTGGCCGAGAGGAGGGCGCGGACGTGCAGCGCGTCGGAGGAGTAGCCGCATCGCTCCTCCTGGTGGGAGCCGTGGCCTGCGAAGAGCAGGTCGCGGCCCCGCCGCGTCCGGGCGGAACCTCACCCTCGGATGGCGGAACCGGAGGCACGTCCGGTGGTGGTGGCACAGGTGGTGCCGGCGGGGCCGGTGGTGCTCCGGTCGAGCCTCGTCGATATGTCGTAGAACTCGGGAGCTGCAATCCGGAGCAAGCGAAGCCCCTTTGCCTTCCCATCACGGATCGTTGGCCCGAGGTCTACCGTTGCGTGGAGCGCAACGGTGCGTGGGTTTGGGAAGGCGAGAATTGCACTGCGCAGGACCTGACCTGCGAGAACGACAACCCGGAGTGCATCGAAGTCCCCGAGCAGTTTCGCTACTGCGCCATCGACTGGTGCGAGCCCGGGGAGCTTCGATGCTCGCGTGAGGCACACAACCGTGTCGCTTCCTGCCAGTACAAACAGGAAGCAATCTGCGATCGCCCACACTGGAGCACCTGGTACGACTTTACGTGCGCAAGCGGCGAGATCTGCCGTGAAGGTGCATGCGAGCCGACCTGCAACACCGTTGCGTGCGCCTGCCCCGACAACTACGCACCTTCCTGTGCCGCCGACGGGCGGATCTACTGGAACCCATGCTACCGCGCGTGTGCCGGCGAGGCGGAAGGGGCCGGCTGTGAGATGGACGAGGTCGCCCTCGTGGCACGCACTCCGACGGCGATGTTGGGCTTCGCAGCGCTCGAGCCTCCTGTGGTACTGAGCGGCGACTTCGACGGCGAGGACGGGTACGGCCATCACCGGTCCTGCACTTGGGTGGTTCAGCCTGATGGCGACGGCTTCGCGTTCGATCAGCTCGACTGCGATAATCAAGGGCTCGGGCGCGACATCGAGGTGATCAGAACGCAGGACGGCTGGCTGACGCTCGGCCACCTCTACGACGGGATCCTCGGCTACACGGACGGCCGCCAGGTGCGGCGGCTGCAGACGCTCATGCAGGTCGTCTCCGGCAACGGCGAGGCGATGCTCGAGCACGACGGCACCATCTACCTCGCCATGAGCCACCGGCTCGCGACCATCCGGCAGGCAGCGAACGGCGAGGTCGACGTTCGCTACGAGCAGACCTTCGAGACGATCGACGACGAGGAGGTTCCCGCCCACACCACGAACATCGGTCTCCTCGGCGATCGCCTTGCCTACGCCATGGGGTCGGGCAGCCGCCTCGACGTGTTCGAGATCCACACGGACCCGGTGCGCCGGTCGCCTCTTGCGCGCCTCGGCATCGAGACGGCGTCGTACGGCTCCACGCGGATCTGGACCTCGAGCACGGAAAGCGCCATCTCCGGCTACGCGCTCACTCTGAGGGGCTCCGAGCTCTTGCACCGACTGACGGACGACGTCTGGAAGGACGGGTGCTTCGAGCGGCGCGCGCACTTCACCTACGTGACGGAGCCCATGCGCCAAGGGCGGGACCTGCGGACTTTGCGACTGGCTCCCGATGCCGAACCGGCTCTCGTCTGGTCCACCGGGCCCACGACCTTGATCCTCGGCCGCGCGCCCAACGGGTTCCTTCACATCCGCGCCGTCATTCCGTCCGAGGGCGTCGAGACGTCCGACTCGGTGCCCATCGATCTGGACGGCGACGGCCGCGACGAGCTCGCCGTCCTCGTCTACATGAGCTCGGACCCGCTCGACCGGTACCCGCCAGGCTACATCTATCGGATCACGCCACGCGCGCCCCTCACACCGCGATCGGAGTGAGCTTGGACGAGGCCGACGCTCCGGCGGTGGGGCTTCCTTTCCTGAGGGGTCTGGCGCCGCGCGGGGTCACCGGCTCTCCCGGCGGCCCAGACGGAGGGCGGGGCAAGACGCACGTCCCGATCGCCTAGACGCACCAGCTTTCGCCCTAGATGCAGCATCAAGACACCTAGATGCAGAACCAGGACGGCGAGACGGATTGCCAGAACGGCTAGATGCACCTTCGGAAGACCTAGATGCACCTCCAAGCGGCCTAGACGCACGAGCGACCAGCCCGAGACGCGCGGCCGGCAGCGACGCCGCCTCGTCGAAGCCGCGAGACGGCCCGCCCGCCGGGCCGGGCCCGGCCGCCGGGCCCCTTCG
>CAZDGH010000179.1:0-11532 GCA_964504805.1 uncultured Myxococcales bacterium
GGCCCCGGCGTCGGCTCGGAGAGCCCGGCGGCGACGGCGGCGGCCCGGGCGGCGCTGCGCCCCTCCGCCTCCGAGGCGGCGGCGAGCGCGAGCCCGAACGCCTCCATGCTCGGGAAGCGATCCTCGGGCCTCTTCGCCAGAGCCTTCGCCAGCACGGCGCACCAGGCCTCGCCGAGGTCCGGCACGAAGGTGCGCGGATCGGGCGGCTCCTTCTGCAGGTGCGCGAGCAGGAGCTGCGGCACGCTCGAGGCCTCGAACGGGAGGTGCCCGGTGGCGAGCTGGTAGGCGATGACGCCGAGCGAGTAGACGTCGGTCCTGCCGTCCACGGGCCGGGCGTCGCACTGCTCCGGCGCCATGTACTCCGGCGTCCCGATGATCGAGCCGACCGAGGTGTTGCTCACGCCGGTCGAGTCGGTGCGGAGCTTGGCGATGCCGAAGTCGACGAGCTTCACGAAGTCCGCGCGGCGGCCGCGCCGGATCAGGAAGACGTTGTCGGGCTTGAGATCGCGGTGGACGATCCCGCGCTCGTGGGCGCTCTGCAGCGCGTCGCAGAGCTGGAGGAGGATCGGGAGCGCGACCACGATGGGCGTCGGCCGGCCCACCTTCGAGGCGAGGGTCTCGCCGTCGAGGTACTCCATCACGATGTAGTAACGGCTCGGCGGCAGGCGGTTCAGGTCGTGGATGGCGACGATGTTCTCGTGCCCGACCAGGTTCACCGCCCGGGCCTCGGCGAAGAACCGCTCGATGAGCTGCGGGCTCTGGGCCAGCGACTCGTGGAGGAACTTGATCGCGACCTTCGAGCCGATCGCCGGGTGCTCGCCGAGGTAGACCCGGCCCATGCCGCCCTGGCCGAGGAGCCGGGTTAGGCGATAGCTGCCGACGGTGCTCTGGAGGAGGGGATCGGCGGCGGGCTGCTGCGGCGGATCGGGCGCGAGGAGCATGGTCCTCCCGCCGCCGCCCGCCGCCACGCCCGGAGGCAGGCTGCAGGGGGCGTCGGCGCCATGCTGACCGCCGCACAGGGGACAGGTTCCCCGCGCGGCTCCGCTCACCCCCGGCCGCTCCAAGCGTGCAGTTCCTCCCCCGTCACCACCGGCAATTTGAGTAACCTGCGCCGCCGGACGCGTCAAACCACGAAGATTCTTAGAGATTCAAATTGCCCAACCGTCGAGGCGGGCCGGCGGCGACGAGCTCCTCCCCCAGGAACGTCCGAGCCGCCCGGTGCCCTTCGGGTACGCGCGGTTACGAGCCAGGGGACGTAGCGGATCGATCGGGGCCGGCCTCGAACAGCCGGCCCGTCGCCTTCGCCAGCTTGAGCGTCGCGATCTCGACGTTCAGCTCCTCGGAGACCGCCGCCACCCCTGCGGCGAACCGCGCCGCGGACGCGTCCACCGCGTCGAGGTAGGTCGCCAGGCCGGAGGCCACCTGCGCGTCCACGAGCGCGGCGTTCTCCTCCGCCAGCTTCGCCTGCTCCCGCGCCTTCAGCAGGTTCGCGCGGGCGCTCGAGAGCTCGAGCCGCGCGGTCTTCACCTCCTGCACGACCCTCCGCGCGAGCGCGCTCCGGGAGGCCTCCGCCTCGGCGAGCCGCGCCCGGGCCAGGTCGAGATCGGCGTACCGCCCGCCGTCGTAGAGGGTGATCACCGCCGCGACCTGCACGAGCCACATCGTCTTGTCGCCGGTGAAGCCCTCGACGTTCGAGGCGCGGTACTCGGCGCTCGCGGCCAGGGTCGGCGCGAGCTTCCACCACTCGGCGTCCACCGCGTCGTCCGCGGCGGCGGCCGCGGCCCGGGCGGCGGCGAGGTCCGGCCGCTCCGCGAGCGCGGCCTCGACGAGCGCCTCCTCCGCGCCCGCGGGCTCGGCCTGCGGCGGCGGGGCCACCACCTGGAACGGCCCGTCGATCCCGGCGAGGGCCGCGAGCGCGAGCTTCGCCGCCGCGTGGCCGTTCTCGGCGCGGCGCACGTCCTGCTCGGCGCGGGCGCGGTCGACGCCGGCGCGGAGGAAGGCGATCTTCGGCACCTGCCCCGCGTCGAAGCGCGCCTTGGCGAGCCGCTCCTGCTTCTCGGCGGCGTCGAGCTGCTTCTTCGCCAGCTCGATGAGCCGCTGCGACGCGACCGCGCCGTAGTAGGCCTGCGCCACGCCGAAGAGCAGCTCGCTCCGCGCGGCCTCCACCGCGTGCGCGGACGCCGCGGCGCCCTCGTCCGCCGCGGAGATCCCGTAGTAGGCGGGCATGACCAGGAGCGGCACGGTCACCTTGCCGAGGGCGCCGACCTGGTCGTACGGCTGGATGACGATCTCGGCGACCTCGTTCGGGATCAGGAAGGTCGTGCCGGTCGCCGGATCGGTGAGCGTCTGGAAGCCGGCGCGGAAGTCGGGGAACGCGAGGATCGCCTCGTCGGAGTTCCGCGTGTAGGACGCGGCCGCGGTCACGACCGGGAGGAGCGACGACCAGGCCTTCCGCAGCTGCGCGTCGGCCTGGGCGCCGCGGGCGCGCATCGCCGCGAGGTCGCCGTTCGACGCCTCGGTGCGGCGGACGAGCTCGGGGAGGTCGAGCACCGGCCCGGCGTCGTCGGGCGGGGGCGCGAGCTCGGCGGCGGCGGCGAGGGCGGCGACGAGGAGGAGGCCGCTCACGGCGCCACCTCCCGGGCCGCGTGGCCCACGGGCAGCTCGCCGTCCGACGCCTCCGGCAGGTGGGAGACCGGCTTCGGCTCGTCCCGGCCGCCACCGCGGCGGAAGAACCCGCGCACCTTCTCCACCTGCACGAACACCACCGGCACCACCCAGAGCGTGAGCAGCGTCGAGGTGATCACGCCGCCGATCACCGCGATGGCCATCGGCGCGCGGAACTCGGAGCCGAGGCCCTTGCCGAGGGCCGTCGGCAGCATGCCGAGCACCATCGCCGCCGAGGTCATCAGGATCGGCCGGAGCCGCCGCGGCCCCGCCTGCTGCATCGCTTGCACCGGCGGCAGCCCGTCGCGGATGCCCTGCAGCGCGCCGTCGATCAGGAGGATGGCGTTCTTGGTGACGAGGCCCATGAGCAGGATGACGCCGATGTTCGCGCCCATCGCCAGGGAGTTGCCGGTGACGGCGAGGCCGAGCACCGCGCCGACGAGCGCGAGCGGCAGCGAGAGCATGATCGTGAAGGGGTGGACGAGCGACTCGAACTGGCTGGCGAGCACCATGAAGATGAAGACCAGCGCCAGGCCGAGGGCGAGGCCGAGGTTCTTCGCCATGTCGGCCATGTCCCGCTGCTGGCCGTTGTAGATGTAGCCGTAGCCCGGCGGCAGCTCGCGGGCGTCGAGCTTCGCGCGGAGCGCCTCGACCACCGCGCCGAGGTTCGCCCCGGGCGCGAGCTGCGCGGTGACGCCGATCTGCCGCTCGCGGAGCTCGTGCTCGATCACGCCCGGGCCGTCGGCGCGCTCGAGCGACGCCACCTGCGAGAGCCGCACCGGCCCCAGCGGCCCGTGCAGCCACATCCGCGACAGCGCCTCGGGCGAGCCGCGCTCCTCGCCGGCGAGGCGCACGCGGATCTCCGACTCGTGCCGGCCCTGCCGCAGCTTGCCGGCGACCTCGCCGTTCGAGGCGAGGCGCACCTGCATGGCGATGAGGCCCGCCGGCAGCCCGAGCCGCGCCGCCTCCTCGCGGTTCACCTTCACCTGCAGCTCGGGGCGGCCGGGGTTGTCCTTCACCAGCACGTCGGCGGTGCCGGGGATGCTCCGGAGCGCCTCGGCCACGAACTCCGCCTCCTGGCGCAGGGTGGCGAAGTCGGGGCCGGTGATCTGCATCCAGATCGGCGGCCAGTCGCCGAGGCCCTCGAGCGCCGGCGGGTCGACCACCGAGAAGGTCGCCTGCGGCATCTTGGCGAGCGCCTTGCGGATCTCGGCCTTGTACCAGGCGAGGTTCTGCGGCCGGGCGTTCTTGTCGACCATGCGAACGCGCCACTGCGCCTTGTTCACCTCGCCCTGCGGGCCGATCACCGCGTAGACGGTGGTGACGCCGGGCAGCGCCCGGACCTCGGCCTCCGCCTGCGCGCTCCGCGCCGAGGTCGTGGCCAGCTTCGTGCCGGGCGGCAGCTCGAGGTAGACGACGAGCTGCCCGCCGTCCTCGGCGTTGATGAAGTCCTGGCCGAGGGTGCCGCCGACGCCGAGCGAGCCCAAGAAGACGAGGAAGGCGAGCGCCATCGTCGTCTTCCGGTGGCCGAGCACCCAGCGCAGCGTGCCCTCGTACACCGCGTCGAGCCGCTCGAACGCGGCGCGGAGCCGGGCCACCACCGGGTGGTCCTTGGCGTCCGGGTCGTGGGCCTTCGCGAACCGCGCCGACAGCATCGGGTCGAGGGTGAAGGCGACGAACAGCGAGATCAGCACCGCGAAGGAGATGGTGAGGCCGAACTGCCGGAAGAACTGGCCGACGATGCCCTGCATGAACGCCACCGGCACGAACACCGCGCAGAGCGTGAAGGTGGTGGCGAGCACCGCCAGGGCGATCTCCTTCGTGCCCTTCGACGCCGCGGTGACCGGGTCCTCGCCGGCCTCGAGCCGCTTGGTGATGCTCTCGCGGACGACGACGGCGTCGTCGATGAGGAGGCCGATGGCGAGCGAGAGCCCGAGCAGCGTCAGCTGGTTCAGCGAGTAGCCGAGGGCCCACATCGCGAACAGGGTGCCGATCACCGAGGTGGGGAGCGCCAGCGCGGAGATGATCGTGCCGCGGAGGTCGAGGAGGAAGAGCAGGATGATCAGGATCGCCATCGCGCCGCCGAAGTAGATGGCGATCCACACCTCGTGGGCGTTGGCCTCGATCTGCGCCGACTGGTCGATGAGCACCGCGGTGCGGAAGCCCTGCCCGAGCTGCTTCTCGAGCAGGCCGAGCTCCGCCTTCACCCGGTGCGAGACGTCCACCGTGTTGGCGCCGGACTGCTTGACGATCTCGACGGCGACCGCGTCGCGGCCGTCGGTGCGGACGAAGGTGCGCTGCTCGGCGAGCGCCTCGCGCACCAGCGCCACCTCGCCGAGGGAGATCTGCGAGCCGTCGCGGCCGGCGGCGATGGGGAGGCTCCGGAGCGCGTCCACGTCGGCGAACTCGCCACGGACGCGGACGCCGACCTCGGCCGGGCCGGCCTCGTAGCGCCCCGCGGGGAGATCGAGGTGCTCGGCCCGGATGCGCTCGAACACCGCCTGCGGCGAGAGGCCGAGGGCCTCGAGGCGCTCCGGGAAGAGGTCGACGGCGATCTCGCGCTCCGAGCCGCCGACGATCCGCGCCGCGGCCACGCCCTCGATCTGCTCGAGCCGCGGGCGGACCTGGTCGTCGAGGAGCTCGCGCAGCGCCACCGCGTCGCCCCCGCCGGACGCGGAGAATACGAGGATCGGCGCGGCCGAGGCGTCGAACCGGTTGATCACCGGCGGCTCGGCGCCGCGCGGCAGCGCGCCGACGGCGACGCCGATCTTGTCGCGGACCTGCTGCACCGCGTCCGAGAGCGGCACCGACATCTTGAACTGCACGAAGACGAAGCTGACGTTCTCGCGCGACTGCGAGAAGACGCGGTCGATGCCGGGGATGCCGGCGACGGCGTCCTCGATCGGCCGCGTCACCTGCTGCTCCACGTCCGCGGGGCCGGCGCCCGGGTACGCGGTGGTGATCATGCAGAACGGCACCGAGACGTCGGGGAAGAGGTCGGTGCCGAGCCGCTGGTAGCCCATGACCCCGAGCACGATCAGGGTCACCGACATCATCGCGGTGAAGACCGGCCTCCGGATCGCGACGTCCGAGAGGCTGCTGCCGGTGGCGCCTTTCCCGGTGGCGCCTTTCACCGCGCCACCTGCGCCAGCTTCTGGCCGGCGACGAGCGCCGGCGGCGGGAGGTCCACGACCTGCACGCCGTCGAGCGGCTCGGCGGGCTCGATCACCGCCTCGTCGCCCTCCTGCCCGAGCACCTCGACCCGCACCGTGCGCGACAGGCCGTCGGCGCCGGCGACCCACACCGAGAACGCGCCGTCCCGCTGCACCAGCGCGCCGGCCGGCACCTTCAGCGCCGGCCGCTCCGCGGCGCTGGTGAGCCGCGCCCGGGCGAAGGAGTGGGCGAGGAAGCGGCCGTCGCCGTTCGGCACCGCGATCTCCACCGGCACCCGGTGCGTCATCGGGTCCGCCGAGGGCACCACGGCGCGGACCGTGGCGTCGTCGGTGGCCCCGCCGGCGGCCGGCGTCGCCACCTGCACCCTGGCGCCGGCGACGAGCGCCTTCGCCTCGGCGGCGGTCACCGTCGTCGCCAGCACCAGCGTCGAGGTCTGCTCCAGCGAGAAGAGCGGCATCCCCGGTCCGACCGCGACGCCGACGCCGTCGGGCACCTTGGTGACCACGCCGTCGAACGGCGCGCGGAGCGTGTGGTGGCGCAGGTTCACGTCGGCCTGCTCCTTCTGCGCCCGCGCCGCCTGCACCTGCGCCTCGGCGAGCTCGGCCTGCGCCCGCGCCTGGAGGAGCTGCGCCGCGGAGACGCCCTCGGCCGCCTTCATCGACTCGGCGCGCTCGAGCGCGTCCTTCGCCATCCGCGCCTGGGCCTCGGCAGCCGCCAGGCCCGCCTGGGCCTGCGAGACCGTGGCCCGCGCCAGCGCCGCGTCGAGCGCCGCGAGCACGTCGCCCTTCTTCAGCGCCTGGCCGCGCTTCACCTCGACCTGCTTCAGCGTGCCCGGCACCGCGAAGGAGAGGCTGGCGTGCTGGTCGGGCTTGAGGTCGCCGGTGGCCACCAGCTGGCCGCGGAAGGAGACCGGCTCCGCCTTCACCAGCCGCACCGGCACCGCGCCCGCCTCGGGCGCCGCCGCGGCGGCCTTCGCCACCGGCACCGCGGCCCCCTTCTCGCCGCAGCCGGAGCCGCCGAGCGCGGCCGCGAGGGCCGCCCCCAGGATCGCCGTCTTCCTCATCGAGTCCCCTTTGCCGGCCGCCGGCGGGCGACACGCGCCGCCGAGGCCTTCCGGCTGACCCTGCGGTCAGCGTCCCGGCCCGCGGCGACGTCCGCCCGCGGGAGCATCCCTTCGCAGACCACCGTGCAGATCGTCCGGGCCCAGGCGGCCAGATCCGGCTTCTGCCGGAGCCCCGGCATGCGCCGGATGAACGCGTCGTAGCTGCCGAGCAGCAGGTCGCAGAGCGCCGTCGGATCGACGTCCGAGCGCAGGCGCCCCTGGCGCTGCTTCAGCGTCAGGTCGCCGACGAGGTGCGCGGCCATCCGCCGGCGGAAGTCGTCGACCATCGCGCGGTAGGCGTTCCCCGAGGCGCTCTCGAGGATCGCGAGGATCTCCCGGTTGCGCCACATGGTCTCGAGCAGCTCCACGTCGCAGGCGCACTCGAGCTCGACGAGGGCGCGGAAGCGCGGCGTCGCGCGGGACACGTCCGCCGGGCCGATCGGCCCCTCCCTGGCGACGAAGGCCTCCTCGACCTCGCGGCGCCGCGCCTCGAGCTCGGCGACCACGCCGAGGAAGCGCACCACCAGCTCCCGGAAGACGTCGTCCTTGCTCTCGAAGTGCAGGTAGAACGCGCCCTTGGAGAGGCCGGCGCGCCTGGCGATGTCCTCGACCCGGGCGTGGTCGATCCCCGACCGCGCGAACTCCACCCGGGCGGCGGCGATCAGCCCCTCGCGGGCGTTGGGGTCGGGCGGTCGCGCCATGGCACACCTCGGGGCCGCCGCTTTCTAACGCGGGCACCCGGGCGCCGCAACCGATTCATGACCCGTGGGTCAGAAACCCAGCTTGGCGCGGAGGTAGAGGCCCACCGACCGGTGGAAGGTGAGGAAGACGCTGCCGGCCCGGATCCGGGCGCCTTCGGCGAGCTTCACCCTGCGTCCGGGCTCGGCCGCACGGTCCTCGACGACGGTGCCGTTGCTCGACCCGAGCTCCTCGAGGGCCCAGCCGCCGTCGGCCTCGCGGTGGAGGGCGAGGTGACGCACCGAGACGGTGGCGTCGCCGATCGAGACCTCGCAGGCCTCGTCACGCCCGACGAGCACCGAGTCCTTCGAGGGGAGCGGGAACGCGAGCGCCTCGGCGCCGGGCCTCGGCGCCTCCGGCGGCCGCTGCTGGAGCGTCGCCGCCGCGGACCGCGCCGGCTGCCACGGGCCCGGCTCCCAGACGAGCCAGTCGTGATCGTGGGCCCGGCGGAAGGTCTCCATGTCGACGGCGCGCGCCTCGGCGGCGAGCTTCGAGAGGAGGTGGCTCGGCATGGGTCCTCCGTCAGACGTCGACCTGCTCGACCTCGCCGGGGTCCGCGCCGAGGAACCGCGCGGCGACCTCCGGGAACCGCGCCGGCACGTCGGTCACGAAGAGGCGGTGCCGCACCGGCCCGGACGGCGCCGGCTGGGCGTCGGCGACCGCCGCGGCGACCGCCTCGGCGGAGTCGACGAGCGCGACGCCCGGCAGCACCTCGGCGAGCGTGGGCTTCAGCAGCGGGTAGTGGGTGCAGCCGAGGACGAGGGTGTCGATCGTGCCGCGCAGCTCGCCGAGGTACCGCTCGGCGACGGCCCGGGGCACGTCGCCCTCGGTCCAGCCCTCCTCCGCGAGCGGCACCAGCAGCGGGCACGCCCGGGCCACGACGTCGAGGGAGGGCGCGTGGGCGGCGATCGCGCGCTGGTAGGCGCCCGAGGCGATCGTGCCCGCGGTCCCGATGACGCCGACCTTGCCGCTCGCCGTGCGCGCCGCCGCGGCGCGGGCGCCCGGCTCGACCACGCCGATCACCGGCACCGGCAGCTCCGCCTGCAGCGCCGGCAGCGCGTGCGCCGTCGCGGTGTTGCACGCGACCACGAGCAGCGAGAGGTCGTGCTGGAGGAGGAACCGCGCGTTGTTCCGCGAGTAGCGGATCACCACCTCGGGGCTCTTCGAGCCGTACGGCACGCGGGCCGTGTCGCCGAGGTAGACCGTCGAGGCCCCGGGGAGGCGCCGCCGGATCGCCGCGAGGACGGTCAGGCCGCCCACGCCGGAGTCGAACACGCCGATGGCGCCCAACCGCTCACCTCCCGGCCCGTCGGGCCGGGGCGTAATCCATCACGGAGCCGGCGGAAGGTCGACCACCAAGCGGGTGGTCCCCGGCTCGACCTGCGCCGCGACCGCCGCCGTCGCGAACCGCACGGCGCCGCCGGCGTCGAGGGCCTCGGCGTCGAGGGTGTAGGCGCCGAGCGCGAGGCCGGAGAGGGCGACGAGGCCGGCGCTGCACGGCGTGGTCTCGTCGGCGACGACGGAGTCGCCGGAGCGGAGCACGACGCGGACGCGGTCGACGCCGGCGAGCGGGCAGCTCCCCTGCCCCGCGAAGGTCCAGACCACCTCGAGGGTCTCGCCCGACGGCGGGGCGACGCTGGCGAGGTCGACCTCGACGGTGACGTCGGGCTCGAGCGAGCCCACCGTGCCCTGCGCGCGGTAGGTGGGCGCCGCGCCGGACGAGGGCAGACCCTCGAGGACGTAGACGCCGCCGCCGGGGGCGACGCCCTCGATCACCACGCCCTCGGCGGCGCCGGGCTCGGCGCAGGCGACCTCGGCGTCGACGTCGGCGTAGACGACCCGGACGACCTCGACGCCGGCCTCGGCGCAGCTCTCGCCCTCGAACGTCCAGAGGAAGGTGACGGTGGCGGTGCCGGCGCCGGCCGGGCGCAGGTCGGCGAGGATGCTCTCGTCGCCGTCGACCATCTCGAACATCGACGTGCCGTCGTAGAGCGGGAAGCCCTCGGCGTCGAGCGCGAGGATCGTCCAGGTGTAGAGCCCCGCCGGCAGGTCCGCGACGACGAGCTCCTCGCCTTCGCCGGGGCAGTCCTGCAGCTCGTCGACGACGATCCGGGCGCCGTCGAGCTGCACCCGCAGGCTCGCGACCTCGGGCACCGCGTCGCAGGCGGCGCCGTCGAGGCGCACGGTGAAGCGGGCGTCGCCGACGCCGGGGGCGCCGGGCTCGCCGAGGTGGCGCCGGCCCTCGGGACCGTCGCCGTGGATCACGCAGCCGGTGGAGAGGGCCGCCGCGAGGGCGAGGGCGACGGGGCGCATCAGCGGGTCCCCACCGCGTCGAGGTGGACCGCGAAGTCGTTGTGGCCGCCGTGGAGGTCGACGTCGGCCGCCTGCTCCCAGACGTACGGGCCGCCGATGCCCTGGAAGAAGACGAAGTAGGTGCCGACGGGCAGCTCCTCGAAGGTCACGCTGCCCTCGTGGCACGGGACGGAGAAGGCGTCGAAGACGTCGGCGTCGTAGGCCTCGAGCTCCACGCGGACCGTGTGCACGCCCGCCTCGTCGCAGGAGCGGCCGGCGAAGTCCCAGGTGAACGTCGCGCTGGCATCGGAGTCATAGATGACGCACGCCGGAGCGCTCCCGAGGAGCGCGGCGGCGGCGGGGACGAGGAGCTTCTTCAGGGACGCCATGATCACCCGGAACCTCTCGCGCCGCCTGCGGGATCCGTCCCGTCGCGCACGCGAAGGATGGCTCGGACGAGGAGCCGCCGCGGACGATTCACCGCGGCACGCCCGTCATACCGGACCCCGCTCCGGCAAGGAACCGGCGGGCGGCCGGGCGGGCTCCCCCGTTCGTTGACCCCCCCGGATCCCCGTGCTACCCCTCGCGGCTCCATGGTCATCGCCGCAGGGATCGACTACCTCGACGCCATCTCGTCCGCCGGCCCGGTCGGCATCCTGGTGCTCCTGGTGCTGCTCGGGGCGTCGGTGGCGAGCTGGGGCATCATCGTCCGCAAGGCGCTGCAGCTCCGGACCGCGCAGGCGCAGTCCGTCGCCTTCCTCGAGACCTTCTGGCAGTCGAAGCGCCTCGACGAGATCTACGCCAAGGCCGAGGGGCTGAAGGAGTCGCCGGTCTCCCAGGTCTTCCGAGCCGGCTACGTGGAGCTCGCCAAGCTCACCGGCGAGGCCAAGGAGGGCAAGGTCGACGGCGACGGCCTCGAGAACATCGAGCGTTCGCTGCGCCGCGCCTCCAACGCCGAGCTCACCCACCTCGAGGGGCAGGTGTCGTTCCTCGGGACCACCGCCGCCGCCGCGCCGTTCGTCGGCCTCTTCGGCACGGTGTGGGGGATCATGCGGGCGTTCAACGAGATCTACGAGGCCGGCAACGCCAACCTGGCGACCGTCGCCAAGCCGATCTCCGAGGCGCTGATCGCCACCGCCGTGGGCCTGTTCGCCGCCATCCCCGCGGTGGTCGCGTACAACCACTTCGTCGCGCGCATCAAGGTGCTGGACAGCGAGATGGCGAACTTCGCCTCCGACTTCCTCAACATCGTGAAGCGCCACTTCGTGCGGTAGCCATGGCGTTCGGCCCCTCCCGCGGTGGCCGGGCGAGCCTGGCCGAGATCAACGTCACGCCGCTCGTCGACGTGATGCTCGTGCTCCTCATCATCTTCATGGTGACGGCGCCCCTCATCCAGCAGGGCGTGAAGGTCGACCTGCCGGAGACGAAGGCGTCGCCCGTGGAGGAGAAGGAGAAGAAGCTCGTCCTCTCGGTGAAGCTCGACAAGAGCCTCTTCATCGGCGAGGCCGAGGTGGCGCTCGAGGAGGTCGTGGAGTAGCTCATGGCGAAGCCGTGGGCGCGGG
>CAZDGH010000180.1:0-11526 GCA_964504805.1 uncultured Myxococcales bacterium
CGCCGCCTGCCGGGCGGTGGCGACCGAGAGCGCCGCGCCGCTGCCGGGGAGGAGCGGCTCGAACAGCCGCTCGAGCTCCTCGAGCCCGAGCTCCGGCCCGGGGTGCGCGACCCTGACCACCACGGTGCCGCCGCGCAGCTGGACGCGGGCGCGGATCGGCGCGCCCGGCGGCGCCGCGTCGCGGGCGGCGAGCAGGAGCGTCGCCAGCAGCTCGAGCAGCTCCTCGCGCACGGCCCGCACCTCGGGCACCTCCGGCAGGTCGAGCTCGATCGGCAGCTTGGTCGAGCCGCGGACCATCTCCACCGCCTCGCGCACCGCGGCGCGCACGTCGAGCGGCTCCGCGGCGGCGCCCTCGTGCGGCACCGCGAGCTCCTGCAGCCGCGCCACCAGCGCCGCGATCTCGCGGACGGATCGCTCGAGCGCCCTGGCGTCCTCCCCGGCGGCGGGGACCTCGGAGAGGCGGCGGAGCCGCAGGGTCATGGCGTTGAGCTGGTTGTTGAGGGCGTGGGCGGTGAGGCCGGCGAGCTCGCCGACGGCCTCGAGGCGCGAGCGGGTGAGGACGCGACCGTACATCTGCCGCAGCCGATCCTGCGCCTCCTCGAGCGCCTCGATCTGCCGGTGGTGCTCGGTGCGATCGCGGACGGTGAGCACCGCGCCCCGGAGCTCGCCGTCGTCGTCGAACACCGGCGCGGCGGTGAGCTCGAGCACCGCGTCGCCGCCGTGCGGGCGCCGGATGCGCACCGCGCCGAGCTGCGCGGACCGGCGCTCGTGCAGCGCGATCGCCTGCGGCAGCGACGAGGGCTCGAGGGGCTCGCCGTCGGCGTCGCGGGCGTCGAGCTGCCGGAGCAGCTCCGCCAGGCGGTCCTGCGCCGCGCCCACGAAGGCCCGGGGCGGGAGCCCGAGGATCCGCGAGACCGCCGGCGTGGCGTAGCTGACGACACCGTCCGCCTCGACCACCAGGATCGCCTCGTCGAGGTGGTGCACGATGGTCTCGAGGAGCGCCGCCTCCTGGAAGCCGGCGCCCTCGGCGCGGGCGTGGGCGAGGAACACCTCGCCGGTCTGCGACGCCGCCTCGCAGAACGCCTCGCCGAGGAGCCACGCGCTCGACGGGGGGATCGGGGCGCGCTGCTCGACCCAGGTGAGCAGCACGGCCTCGCGGAGCGACGCCACCTCGTGGAGCGCCTCTCCGATCGTCAGCCCCTCCGCCTGGCGATCGCTCGCGAGCCGCCGCGCCGACTCGCCGAAGAGCCGGCTCGCGTCCGCGCCGAACGAGTCGAGGAGCCTCGCCAGCTCGACGATCCGGGCGACGTACCTCCGGGCGAGCTGGCGCCGGCCCGCGTGGCCGACCGGCAGGATCTCGGCCGCCATCCGCGCCGCCCGCCGGGCGATCGAGCCGGCGTCCTCGCGCAGCGCGGCCGCGAGCGCGCGCTCGGCGCCGCCTCCCTCGCGCTGCGACAGGGCCTCCTGCACGGGCTGACGATCTCCACGGCGGGGACCTGCGGCAACCGGCGGCGCGGCCCGCGGCCGGGCGGGCGGGCGGCGCCGCTTGCCCCCCCGGGGATCGAGGCCGATCGTTGCCGACGAGAGGAGGGCTCATGGCCCAGCGGCTCGGCCGCGTCCCGAGCAAGGAGTCGCCCGGCATCAGCGAGGTGACGCTCGCGCACCTCTACCGCGCGGAGGTCGGCCGCTCCACCGAGTGGCGGACGCGGCTCGACACCACCACCAACTGGGCGATCACCACCGCCGCCTTCGTGGTGTCGTTCACGTTCTCCTCGGCGACCGCGCCGGCGGCGATGCTCCTCGCCGGCCTCGCCCTGGTGCTCACCTTCCTGACCGTCGAGGCGCGCCGCTACCGCTACTACGACCTGTTCGCGCGGCGCGTGCGCCTGCTCGAGTCGGGCTACCTCGGCTCGCTGCTCCGCCGCGAGCCGGTGACCGCGGACTTCTACGCGGCGTTCTCCGGCGAGCTGGTGCGGCCGCGGCTCCGGATCTCGCTCGCCGACTCGATCGCCTTCCGCCTGCGCCGCACCTACTGGCCGATCCTCGCGCTCCTCCTCGGCGCCTGGTGGGTGAAGCTCCACATCCACCCGACGGAGGCGCTGCGCTTCTCGGACTTCGTCGCGCGGGCCACCATGGGCCCGTTCGCGGGCATGGCGGTGATCGTCGCCTGGTTCGGCTGCTGGGTCCTGCTGGTGCTCGGGCTGCTGCACTCGCACCGCGTGCCGCTGCCGCCGACCGAGCTGCGGGCGCCGGCGAAGCGGAAGACGGCGCCGCTCGGCGCCGCGTTCCGGAGCCTCGGGCCCCACGGCCGCGTCACCGTCCCGAAGGCGCCGGAGGTCCGCCCCGCCTCGAAGGAGGAGTCGGGCGCCTAGGGGCTCGCGACCCGCGCGCGTCCGTCAGTCGGGGACGGTGACGTAGAGGAAGTTCAAGCACATCTCGTCCATCGTGCCCTCGCCCCAGGACACCGGCCCGTCGCGGCCGGTGGTGTCGAAGCCGCAGGCGATCCGGACCTTGTCGTTCGGGCCGACGAGCAGCGGCCGCTCGTAGAAGTAGAACTGCTGCCAGTGGAAGTCCCACCGCGGCACGTCGACGAGGCAGCTGGTCGCGCCCTCGTGATCGAGCTCGACGCGCAGGGTGGTGCCGAGCGTGTGCATGTGCGGGAAGACGCCGTGCACCGTGAGCGAGATCGGCACGCCGAACGAGGCGAGGTCCCACTCCTCGGTGGTGACGAAGTCCGCCTGTCCAGGCGGGGCCTCGAAGTCGAAGTCGGCGACCGGGACGATGAAGGCCGGCCTGGCGTCCTCCGAGAGCTCGAGGTCGATCGCGGAGCGGTCCGCGAAGAGGCCGTTCAGGGTGTTGTAGTGGACCTGCATCACCAGCTTGCGATTCGCCTTCAGCTCGACGCCGGTGCCCTCCGGGTAGCGCGTCACCGGCGTTCCCGGTGCCCAGCCGGCGATGAAGCGCGAGCTGCCGTCGACCTCTGCGCCGCCGAAGCAGGTGTAGCCCGGCCCCGGCTCGGCGTCGTCGAGGGCGACGGCGCTCGCCTCGGTCTCGGCGTCGTCGAGGGAGTACAGGATGATGTGGTGCACCGTCTCGGTGCGGCCCGGCTTCACCTCGAACGCGGTCAGGAACTTCGTGGTCGCCAGCCCGGGGTCGACGACGAAGCAGCGGTAGTCGTCGGAGAGCTCGGCGCGCGGCGTGTACGCGACGCCCATGTCGACCGAGGCGTCGACGCGGGTGAGCCCGCCCTGCTGCTCGGCGGGCGCGGGCGCGTCGGCCGGATCGCCCGCCGGCGCGCCGGCGTCGAGCCACCGCTGGAAGAGCGCGATCTCGTCGTCGGTGAGCCAGCGCGCGTCGACGAAGGTGTTGCACGCGCCGGAGTTGTCGACGCCCCACGGCGGCATCGTCCGCTCGGCGGTGACGTGGGCGAGGAGCGGCGCCATGTCGACCGCGTCCTCGTAGGTCTCGAGCGGGAACGGCGCGATGCCGCCGTCGACGTGGCACTGCGCGCACTCGCGGTCGACCAGCGGCGACACGTCGCGGAACCAGGTGGGGCCGGCGGCGGCCTCCTCCGCTGGCGAGCCCGAGCGCTCGGCGCCGCAGGCGGCGAGGAGCAGGGCGGCGGGGGCGAGCACGCGACGCATGGGAGGGACCTCCGGCACGTCGCACCGGCGCGACGCTCGAGGTCACGATGCTGCCACACGCGAGGCGCCGCGCGCAGGCCCGCCGCCCCGACCGGCGCACCTCCCCCCACCCTCCCGGATCGGGTACCGTCCGCAGCCGTGGCCTCGCTCTCGCCGCGCTCGCTCGACGTCGCCGCCGCGGTCGCCGAGGCGCTCTTCGACCGGGGCGCCCGCGGGCGGGTCCCCCCGGAGCGGCTCGCCTTCCTCCGGGCCGAGCTCGCCTCGTACGCGCGCTCGATCGGCCCGCAGACCTCGCTGGCGCTCCGGGCCGCGCTCCTGGTCGCGCAGCTCGCGCCGCTCGCCCTCGGACCGCGCCGCGCGCGCCTCACTTCGCTCCCGCCCGACGAGCGCGGCCACGCCCTCGAGGCGCTCGAGCGGAGCCGGCTCGGCCTGGTGGTGGTGCTGCTCAAGGTGACGCTGACGATGCTGTACTTCGAGCACCCCGCCGCGCTCGCCGAGACCGGCTACGACGCGCAGGGGCTCCGCGGCCCCGCCTTCGCGCCCGGCGCCTCGCCGCTGCTCCCGCTGGCGAGGCCGGAGTGACCGAGCCGACGGCGGTGCTCGAGGGCCGCTTCCTCGCCGGCGACCTCGAGGACGACGCCGACGTCTGCGTCGTCGGCTCCGGCGCGTCCGGCGCCGTGGCCGCGCAGATCCTGGCGGAGGCCGGGCTGTCGGTGATCGTGCTCGAGGAGGGCGGGCACGTGCCGCCCGAGCGCTACGCCCGCTTCCGGCCCACCGAGACGCTCCGGCACATGTTCAGGGACGGCGGCACCACCGCCGCGCTCGGCCTCGGCGACACGCCGCTCCTGTCGATCCTCGCCGGGCGGACCGTCGGCGGCTCCTCCACGCTCACCGGCGGCGTCTGCTACCGCATCCCCGGCGCGATCGCCGCGCGCTGGTCGCGCGAGCACGCGCTCCACGGCTTCGACGAGGCCGGCCTCGCCGACGCCTACGCCAGCGTCGAGCGGGTGGTGAACGTCGGCGAGGTGCCGGCGGACATGCGCTCGGAGGCGACGCGGCTCTTCGAGGCCGGCCTCCGCGCGAAGGGCCACGAGCTCAAGCCGATGCGCCGCAACACCCGCGGCTGCGTCGGCGCCGGCCGCTGCAACTTCGGCTGCCCGCACGGCGCCAAGCTCTCGGTCGACGTGACGTACCTGCTCGAGGCGCGGCGGCGCGGCGCCCGGGTGCTCTCGGACTGCAAGGTCACGGGGCTCGTCATCCGCGGCGATCGCGCCGCCGGCGTCGAGGGCCGGCTGCTCGATCCGGAGGGCCGCGCGCGGGGCCGCGTGACCGTCCGCGCCCGCGCCGTGCTGCTCGCCGCCGGCGCGCTCGGCACGCCGCTGCTCCTCGCCGGCGCCGGGGTCGGCCGCTTCGGCGGCCAGGTCGGGAGGAACCTCACCCTCCACCCCGGCGCCCGGGTCGCGGCGCTCTTCGACCGCGACGTCTCGGGCTGGAAGGGCGCGCTGCAGAGCGCGTACTCCGACGCCTACGAGCGCGAGGGCCTCACCCTGAACTCGGTCTACGCGCCGGTGAACGTGCTCGCGGCGATGATGCCCGGCGTCGGCGCGCGCTACACCGGGTACGTCGAGCGGATGAAGGAGCTCGCCACCTTCGGCGTGCTCGTCCACGACGAGGCCGGCGGGCGGGTGACGCGGCTCCCGGGCGGGTCGCCGCTCATCACCTACCGGATGGCGAAGGGCGACAAGCGGAAGCTGCTCGCCGGGCTGCGGATCTGCGCCGAGGCGTTCTTCGACGCCGGCGCCCGCGAGGTGCTGCTGCCGATCTTCGGCCACCCGCCGCTGCGCTCGCCCGACGAGCTCGGCGTCCTCGACGACGGCGCGCTGCCGGCGCGGCTCGTCGAGTGCGTCACCTTCCACCCGCTCGGCACCGCGCGGATGGGCGTGGATCCGGCGACGAGCGTGGTGCGGCCCACCGGCGAGACCTGGGACGTGAAGCGCCTGTACGCGATCGACGGCTCGGTCTTCCCGACCTCGATCGGCGTGAACTCGCAGCTGCCGATCATGACCGTGGCGACGAAGCTCGCCTGGGGCCTCCGCGAGGAGCTCGCGGAGGCCGCCTACGCCGGCGGCGCCATGAACGAGGCGTCGATCGGCTCGGGCACCGCCTCGCGGACGATCCGGTCGATCCCCTCGAGCTCGCCCGGGTGCAGCTTCCAGCCGGACGCGCCGGCGGCCTCGGCGATCTGCGACGGCTGCCGCGCGCCCCACAGCGCGCAGGCGACGCCCGGCTGCTCGAGGAGCCAGCGCGCCGCGAGCTGCGCCAGCGTCTTGCTCCGGGCGTAGGCGACCGGCCGCAGGCGATCGACCGCGGCGAGGTACTGCCCGAGCTTCGGCTGCTGGAACTTCGGGTCGACGCGGCGGATGTCGCCGCGGCCGAAAGTGGCGTCGGAGCGGAACTTGCCCGAGAGCAGCCCCCGACAGATGGCGCCGTAGGCGAGGACCGCGACGCCGGCCTCGCGGCAGGCGGGCAGGGTGTCCTGCTCGATCTCCCGCTCGAAGAGGTTGTACGGGAGCTGGTTCGTGGCCGGCGTGCCGGCGGCGAGCGCCTCGCGGAGCAGCGGCGCGCCGTGGTTCGAGAGGCCCCAGAAGAGGATCTTCCCCGAGCGCTTCAGCTCCTCGAGCGCGCCGACGGTCTCGGCGATCGGCGTCCGCGGATCGGGCCAGTGCACCTGGAGCAGGTCGAGGCGATCGGTGCGCAGCCGCCGCAGCGACTCCTCGCACCCGCGGGCGATCGCCGCCGGCGAGGCGTCGCGGCGCACGTCCTTGCCGCCCTCGTCCCACGAGAGGCCGCACTTCGTCGCCAGGAAGACGCGGTCCCGGGCGCCGAGCGCCTCGAGCGCCTCGCCGACGAGCTCCTCGGAGCGGCCGAGGCCGTAGATGGGCGCGGTGTCGACGAGGTCGATGCCGAGCTCGAGCGCCTTCTCGACGGTGGGCCGGACGAGCCGCGGGTCGGAGCCGCCCCAGCCGAAGCCGCCCGCCACCCAGGTGCCGAGGCCGATCGCGGAGACCGTGCGCCCCGTCTTTCCCAGCTCGCGACGCTCCACGCGCGCCTCCCGGTCGCGGCATCTTATGCCATAGTCCCCGCGATGGGACCCGCGCCTCCGCAGGCGAAGCGAGAGCTGCTCGAGAAGCTCCTCGAGGACGGCATGGTGATGGTGACGCTCGACGCGCGCCGCCCCGGCGTCGACGCGCCGTCGCGGTTCGCCGACGACGCGTCCCTCCGCCTGAACCTCTCGTACCGCTTCGGGCTGCCGCTCGAGATCAACGACTGGGGCGTGCGCGCGACGCTGACGTTCGGCGGCATGCCGCACAAGTGCAAGCTGCCGTGGTCGTCGATCTACGCGATGGTCTCGCACGTCTCCGCGGAGCAGTACGTCTTCCCCGAGGACGTGCCCGACGAGCTGGTGGAGCAGGCGCTCGCCGGCGAGGCACCGGATGAGGCGACGCCCCTCGAGGCGGCGAAGCCGCCGCCGCGCGGCCGCGCGCGCTTCGCGGTGGTGGAGACCGCCCGCGACGAGGGCGAGCCCGAGCCCGAGCCGCCCGCGCCCGCTCCCGCGCCCGCCGGCCGCGGTCACCTCCGCCGCATCAAGTAGCGGGCCGCGCTACGGCGTCTCCATCAGGTACGTCCGGAGCTGCCGCCAGCTGTAGATGCCGGTCTCGTGGCCGTCGCTCCACCGGATCTTGAGCGCGTAGTTCCCGACCGGCTCCATCGAGGCGACCCGCACGCCCTCCGGGATGCGGTCGATCACCACCAGCTTCTTGCCGGTGAACTCGTCGACGCACGACGCGCAGGGGCAGTCGCTGCGGAGCTTGCGGGCGGGGACGCCGCTCGACTTGCCGTCGTCCCACTCGACGACGAGGTCGCCGGAGGAGTTGAGGTCCACCTTCACCGGGCGCGGCTCGGCCGCCGCGGGCTTCAGCTTGTCCCAGAACATGAGCGCACCATCGTGCGGCGGCGCCGGCCGCGCAAGCGTCGGATGACCTCGACGCGGCCCGGCCGGAGCCGGACCGCGCCGAGGGCGCTACGCGCAGCGAGCTTCGCTCGCATCCTCCCTCGTTGCTTCGCCCTCCTCGGGAGGGCTCAGCGCGAGACCGGCACGCAGGCGGGCAGGGTGGCGGCGACCGCGCTCGGGGCGACGACGACGCCGAGGAGGCCGTAGGCGTCGTCGCCCGCCGGCAGGCGGAAGCGGGCGGTGACCGGAGGCCAGGCGCCCGGCGCCTCCTCCGTCCGCGGCGCCTGGCCGCCGCCGGCCCGCTCGATGTTCACCTGCACGAGCGTGCCGCCGAGGATGGCCGTCGCCGGCACCAGCACGACGCCGGTCGAGGTGATCACCCGGGTGTCGAGGACGCGGGTGCGGTCGTCGCACTCGCGGAGCTCCCACGCCAGCGCGACCTCGAGCGGGCTTCCCGCGTCGCAGGCGGCGGTGTCGACGCCCGCGTCCCGGGTGCCGGTGAAGCCGAGCACGTTCGGGCCGGCCAGCTTCGAGGCGTCGTAGGACTCGCCGCGGGCCGCGACGAGCCGCGCCACGAGCTGTCCGTCGGCCTCCGTCACCGAGAGGTCGGCGAAGATCGGCGCTCCGTCGCCCGCCTCGTCGAACGAGGCGCCGACGAGGCGCCCCGCCTCGTCGTACCGGTCGTAGACGCCGACGCCGAAGCGGCTGGTCGCCGGGAAGGCCTCGATCGGCGCGGTCGGCCACTCCATCGCCACCACCAGCGGGCCCGCGAAGCCGAGGCCGAGGAGCGACGCCTCGCCGCCGTCGTCCTCGTCGTAGCGGCCCTCGTAGACGCCGGAGACGGCGGTGTCGAACGGGCAGGCGCGGCTCGAGCCGAGGCGCATGCTGGTGCGCCCGCCGCAGAGCGGGATCTCGACCCGGAACGACGAGGCGCCGGCGACGCTGGCGCCCGGCACCTCGGCGCCGCTGTCGCGGTCCACGAGCGCGAGCGCCCCGGTGTCCCGGTCGTAGTGGCCGTAGAACGCCTGCGTCGTGGGCGAGCTCGCGACCACGCGGCCGCCGCAGGCGTCCGCCGGGAGGCCGTCGGGCTTGCGCTGCGCGAGCGCGGGAAGCGACGAGAGCACCACCACCGGCTCGAGGGGATCCTCCGGCGACGGGTTGCCGATGTGCATCACCACCGCCTTGGTGCCGGCGGGCACGTCGAAGGGCGACGGTTCGTCGGTGAAGCCGAGCGCCTCGAGCGGGAGCGAGAGCTGGTGGAGGCCGGCGAAGCGGCCGAGGAACCGCGGCTTCGCCTCCTCCGGCGCCGGCGCCTCGGGGAGCTCGAGGTCGCGGCTGCAGCCCGCGAGCAACAGCACGAGCAACACGCCTCGCTTCACCGCGCCTCCTCACCCGGCTCCAGCCGGTAGATCGCCCCCGAGGCGAAGTCGCCGACGTAGAGCTCGCCCGACGGGTCGCGCCCGAAGGTGGACGGCAGCAGCGCGAACTTCCCGAGCGCGTACGGCGTCGGGAGCGGCGCGGTGCCGTCGAGCGCCGCCGGCGGATCGATCGCCCAGAGCCTGCCGCGCACGAAGTCGCCGAAGACGTACTTGCCCGCGAGCGCCGGGATCCCGGCGCCCTCGTAGACGAAGCCGCCGGTCACCGACTGGCCGTCCTCGCGGTCGTACTCGTAGACGGGATCGACGAGCCCTTCGGTGCGACACCCCTCGCCCGGCTCGAAGCAGTGGCGCCCCTCGCGCACCTTCCAGCCGTAGTTCCGGCCGCGCTCGACGACGTCGAGCTCCTCGAACCGATCCTGCCCGACGTCGGCGACCCAGAGCCGGCCCTTCCCGTCGAACGAGTAGCGCCAGGGGTTGCGGAGGCCGAGCGCCCAGAGCTCGGGGCGGAACCCTTCCTTGCCGACGAAGGGGTTGTCGGCGGGGACGCCGTAAGGCCGCCCGCCCTCGGGCTCCACCGAGATCCGCAGCATCTTCCCGAGGAGGGCCGACGGCTTCTGCCCGTTGTCGTGGGGATCGGCGCGGTAGCCGCCGTCGCCGAGGCCGACGTACAGCATCCCGTCGGGGCCGAAGGCGAGCTGCCCCGCGTCGTGGTTCGGGTAGGGCTGCGCGACCTCGAGGAGCACCCGCACGGCCTCGGGCCTCGCGGTGCGGAGGTCGGCGCCGGGCGCCACCTTCCACTCCTCGATCACCGTGGTGTCCTGCCCGTCGCGGTCGGCGACGTAGTTCAGGAAGAAGCGGCCGTTCTCGGCGAAGCGCGGGTGGAACGCGAGGCCGAGCAGCCCTTCCTCCGAGGCGGTGAGCACCTTCACCGAGAACAGCGGGCCGCTCGCGCCGTCGGGCAGGTGGAGCCAGTGCGCGGCGCCGGCCTTGGTGAGCACCACCGCGAGCGCCGCGGCGCCGGGCGGGAACTGCAGGTCGGTGACCTCGGCGAAGCCGCGGCCCACCGGCAGGAGCGTGACCGCGATCTTCGGCCGGTCCGCGTCGCGGCCTTCGTAGTCGGGGCGGAGCCGCGCCTGCTCCGCGACCGCGCGCACGTCGCCGGTGGGCTCGTACGACGGCGTGAAGGCGACGACGAGCTGCTGCCGCACCGGCTGGCACGCGAGCGCGACCACGCCGAGCGCGGCGACGCCGACCGCGCCGGCGACGAGCGCCGTCTTTCCTCCCCGCGACATCTGGCGTGCCTCCCGGCCCGGCATCATGCCGGACGGGTCCGGTTGCGGAAAGCGCGGCGGAGAGGCTACGCAGGTCCCATGTCGTGCCTCGAGTGCGAGCTCCCGGAGCGCGCCGTCCTCCACGGGGAGGGCGGCTTCGTCGTCCACCCGGTCGTCGGCGGCGGCGCGGTGCCCGGCTGGCTCGTGATCGCGCCACGGCGCCACGTCGAGTCGCTCGAGGCGCTGTCGGAGGCGGAGCTCGCCGCCCTCGGCCCGCTCGTCGCGCGGGTGTCGTCGGCGCTCCGCGAGGCGACGCCGTGCGCGAAGCTCTACGTCGCCTCGTTCGGCGAGGTCGTGCCGCACCTGCACGTGCACGTGATCGCGCGGCCGCCCGGGCTCGACCCGTCGCTGCGCGGTCCGCGCCTCTTCGCCGCCGAGGCGCGGGCGCCGGCGGCCGAGGTCCAGGCGATCGCGAGGGCGGTGGCCCGCTCCCTCGGCCCTCGCCCGTAGCCCCGCGCGAGGCGCCCCGCGCTTGTCCCCCGCGGACCCAGAGGCTAGAGATGCACGCGCCCATGACCCAGCCCGAGGCCAAGCCGCTCGACCCCGCCGAGACCCCCGCGCCGCGCCCCGGCTTCCTCCGCCGGCTCCGCGAGCGCGTCGCCGCCGCCTCCCGCTCGCCGCATGCGTACTGGATCATGCTCGGCATCTCGGTGATCGACGGCTCCGTCTTCCCGGTGCCGCCGTTCGCGATCCTGGTGCCGATGGTGCTCGCCGAGCCGCGCAAGTGGCTCCGCTACGCCCTCTCCGGCACCGGCGCCAGCCTCGTCGGAGGCCTGCTCGGCTACGGCCTCGGCTACCTCGCCATGACCGGCGTCGCGTCCTCCTTCGCCGTCGACACCGCCGTCCCGATCCGCTTCGCGCCCCTCGGCATCGACACCACGCTGCGCGAGGCGCTCACCCGCGAGTTCTGGCTGCTCGCGCTCCTCTGCTCGATCCTCCCCACGCCCTACAAGGTCGTCGCCATCGGCAGCGGCCTCGTCGGCGTCGGCCTGCCCGAGTTCGTCCTCGCCTCGATGATCGGCCGGTCGGCGCGCTTCTTCGGCGTCTCGGGCGCGTTCGCGTTCTTCGGCGAGAAGGCGCGGCGCTGGATCAAGGTCTAGAGGCAAGGCTCCAGGCTCCAGGCTCCAGGCTCCAGCAAGCAGGTAGCTCGGCGCTTCGCG
>CAZDGH010000181.1:0-11515 GCA_964504805.1 uncultured Myxococcales bacterium
GAGCCCTCGCCGGCCGGACGCGCCGGATCGGCCACCCGGGCACGCGGCGCCGCCGTCGCGGGTTTTCGCTTTTGTGATCTCGCGGCGACGATCGGCGGGGTCGCCTCCCTCGGACGTGGGACGTCCCATGGGAGGCGAGCGCCCGGCGCGCCCGCGCGCCTCCCACGCGGCGCGCGCGGGCACGCGGCCTGCACTTCGTCGCGACGTCCAGACTGCTCTCGCTGCCCGACGTGACCGGTGCCTTCCGGCCGCCACGGAGAACGCATGCTCCGCAAGAAGATCCTCCTCGTCGACGACTCGAAGACCGTCCTGATGATGGAGCGGATGATCCTCGCCAAGCCGAGCTACGAGCTCGTCACCGCGAGCGACGGCGCCGCCGCGGTGGAGACCGCGGCGAAGGAGCGACCGGACCTCATCCTGATGGACGTGGTGATGCCGCGGATGGACGGCTTCGAGGCCTGCAAGGCGCTCCGCGACCAGCCGGCGACGCGCCTGGTGCCGATCATCATGGTGACCACCAAGGCCGAGGCGCGCAGCGTGGAGAGCGGCTTCGCCTCCGGCTGCAGCGACTACATCACCAAGCCCATCAACAGCCTCGAGCTCCTGTCGAAGGTCCGCAGCTACCTCGGCGACTGAAGGAGATGCCCGTGAACGAGAAGCTCTCGGAGCTCCGGGGCGAGGACGCGTCCCGGACGGAGGCCGACCTCGCCTTCGCCATCCAGGAGATCGAGCGGCTCCGCTCGGTCGTCAGCTCGCTGGAGGCGGAGCGCCGGCGACTCTCCCAGGCCTTCGTCGAGGAAGAGCGTCGGAAGCTGGCGCTCGCCTCCCTGTACGTCGCCGGCCACCGGCTCCACCAGCACCTCGGGCGGCTCGAGGTGCTCGCCGTCATCCGCGAGATCCTGAAGGACCTGGTCGGGACCGAGGAGTTCGCGGTGTTCGAGCTCGACCAGGGGACCGGCCGGATGCGGCTCCTCGACTCGATGGGCGTGGACCTGCCCGGCGACGGCGCGGTCCCCCTTGCCCACTGCCTGCTGGCGCGATCCGGGAGCTGCGAGCACCACGTCGGCGGCAAGACGAGCCACCGCTGCTGGCCGGGGGCTCCGGCGACGACCGCGTGCGTGCCGCTCACGGTCGAGGGGCGGGTCATCGGCATGGTGGTGATCTTCGGGCTGCTCCAGCAGAAGCCGGGCCTCGAGCCCATCGATCACGAGCTGCTCGAGCTGCTCGGCACGCACGCGGCGACGGCGCTCTACGCGACCTTCCTCCACGAGCAGGCCTCCGGGGTCGCGGTGCAGACGTGAGCGCCGAGCGCGAGCGAGCGCACGCGGAGGCGCCGGTGGCGCGGCCGCGTCGCGCCGAGCGGTCCACGACCGACGGCGCCCAGATCGTCTACCTGCACCCCGGCCAGCTCTTCGCCTCGGCGGAGCCGTCGGTGGTGACGACGATCCTCGGGTCGTGCGTCTCGGTGTGCCTGTACGACGCCGCCCGGGGGATCGGCGGCCTGAACCACTTCCTGCTGCCGCACTGGGCGGGCGGCGAGGCGGCGTCCCCGCGGTTCGGCAACGTGGCGATCACCACGCTGGTGGAGCGACTCGGCGCGCTCGGGGCGCCGCGCTCGTCGCTGCGCGCGAAGCTGTTCGGCGGCGCCTGCGTCACCGGCGCGGCCGAGCACCGCCCCGATCACCTCGGCGCCAAGAACGCCGCCTGCGCGACCACCATCCTCGGCGAGCTCGGCATCCCGATCCTCCCGGGCGACCTCGGCGGGCGCCGCGGCCGCAAGCTCGTCTTCCACACCGCCGACGGCACCGCCCTGGTGAAGGACCTCTAGCGTGACGGAGCTCGACCAGCAGCAGGTGCTCGAGACCTTCTTCGCGGAGGCGGCGGAGCGGATCCGCAGCCTCGAGGAGGGGCTCATCGCCCTCGAGACCCGGCCGGGCGACGCCGAGCAGCTGGCGGCGATCTTCCGCGCGGCGCACTCGCTCAAGGGCGACGCGCTCTGCGTCGGGCTCGACGGGATCGCCGGGGTCGCGCACGAGCTCGAGGAGCTGCTCGAGCTGGTGCGCCGGGCCCCGGCCGCGCTCACCCGGGCGCGCACCGAGGCGCTGCTCGAGGCGATCGACGGGCTCCGGGAGCTGCTCGCCGCGGCGGAGAGCGGCCGCGACGAGCCCGCCGGGCTGCAGCGCGCGCTCGCGGCCCGCCTCCGGGCGGCAGGCGAAGGCGCCGGTTCCGCGCCGCGCGAGCCGGCGCCGATCGAGACCTCGCCCGAAGGCGAGGCGCCCTTCGCCGCGCAGGCCGCGCGGAGCCTCCGCGTCGCCACCGAGAAGCTCGACCGGATGCTGAACCTCACCGGCGAGATCGCGGTGGCGCGGGCGCAGCTCCAGCAGCGGCTCGAGGCGCGGCAGGACCCGCTGGCGCGGCAGCTCCTCGAGGAGCTCCGCGACGCGGACCACCTGCACCTCGAGCTGCAGGACCTGGTGATGCGCGCCCGGATGGTGCCGATCGGGCCGGTGTTCCGGCAGCACCTCCGCACGGTGCGCGACCTCTCGCTCTCCCGGGGCCGGCTGGCGCGGCTCGCCATCGAGGGCGCCGACGTCGAGGTCGACACCGCCGTGGTCGAGCAGCTCCGCGATCCGCTCCTGCACATGATCCGCAACGCCGTCGACCACGGGCTCGAGTCGCCGGAGGAGCGCCGGGCCGCGGGCAAGGATCCCACCGGCACCATCACCCTCCGCGCCCGCCACGAGGCCGGCTCGGTGGTGGTGCAGGTCGCGGACGACGGCCGCGGCCTCGACCGCGGGCGCATCCTCGAGAAGGCCCGGGCCCAGGGCCTCGCCGCCGAGTCGCTCACCGAGCGCGAGCTCACCGAGCTCGTGGTCACGCCCGGCTTCTCCACCGCCGCCGAGGTGAGCGCGGTCTCGGGGCGCGGCGTCGGCCTCGACGTCGTCCGGCAGGCGATCGAGGCGCTGCGCGGCAGCTTCGGGCTCGAGAGCGCGCCCGGCGAGGGCTGCACCGCGACCCTGCGGCTCCCGCTGACGCTGGCGATCATCGAGGGCTTCCGCGTCGGCGTCGGCGACTCCACCTACGTGATGCCGATGGACGTGGTCTCCGAGTGCCTCGACCTGCCGGCCTCGGAGCAGGGGCGCGCCGGCGCCGAGGGCGTCCTCGACCTGCGCGGCGACGTCCTCCCCTACCTCAGCCTCCGCGGCGTCTTCGGCCACGACGGCGCGCCGCCGACACGCGAGAGCGTCGTCGTGGTGCGCCACGGCGGGCTCTCCGCCGGCCTGGTCGTCGACACCCTCCAGGGCGAGAGCCAGACCGTGATCAAGCCCCTCGGGCGCTTCTTCGCCGACGTCCCGGGCATCGCCGGCTCGGCGATCCTCGGCTCCGGCCGGGTCGCCCTCATCCTCGACGTGCCCGGGCTCCTGCGCCGGGCGCTCGGCTCCCACGCGAGCGCGCGCCCGGCGTGACCGGGCCCGCTCGCTCCCGCTTCTCGAAAGGACGGATGCACCGATGAAGGACTGGCGGATCGGAACCCGGCTCGGGCTCGCCTTCGGGCTGCTCGTCGCCGCGGTGATCGGCGTCGGCTACCTCGGCCTCGATCGGCTCGCGGCGCTCAACGGCGGCATGCAGCGGCTCGTGAGCGAGCGCTGGCTCCAGTACGAGCAGACCGTGGAGGCGGTGGGCCTCGTCAACGACAACGCCCGGCTGACGATGGAGCTGTTCCTCGTCGAGGAGCGGGCCCAGCTCGACCGGATCTCCGCCGAGATCGAGGCGAACAAGGGCACGATCAGCGGACTGCTCGACAAGATCGAGGCGACCGCCGACGACCGCGGGCTGCGGATCATCGCGGAGATCCACCGGACCCGCACGCCGTACGTGGACAGCTTCGGCAAGGCGCGGACGCTGGTGCTCGCCGACCAGCGCGAAGAGGGCCGCGCGGTCGTGCTCCGGGAGACGATCCCGGCGCTGATGCGCTTCCACGACCAGTGGGAGGCGTTCCTCGTGCACCAGCAGCAGGCGGTGGACGAGGCCGCCAAGCAGTCGACGGCGGCCTACGTCGAGGCGCGGGCGATGGCCATCGCCATCATCCTCGCCGCCACGATCCTCGCCACCATCCTCGGCATCATGGTGACGCGCTCGATCACCCGGCCGATCCTCGACGTGGTGCGCACCGCCGAGAAGATCGCCCAGGGCGATCTCCGCGAGACCGTCGAGGTGCAGAGCCGCGACGAGACCGGCCAGCTCCAGGCCGCGTTCAAGGAGATGGCGGCGCGGCTCGCCCAGACGATCGGCGAGGTGCGCAGCACCGCGGTCGCCCTCGCCGCCGGCGCGGGGCAGGTCTCGTCGAGCTCCCAGTCGCTCTCGCAGGGCACGAGCGAGCAGGCCGCCTCGGTGGAGGAGACGACCTCGAGCCTCGAGGAGATGACGGCGTCGATCTCGCAGAACGGCGAGAACAGCCGGCAGATGGAGCAGATGGCGCTCAAGGGCGCCCGCGACTCCGACGAGAGCGGCGCGGCGGTGCGCGAGACGGTCGAGGCGATGCAGAAGATCGCCGACCGGATCACCATCATCGAGGAGATCGCCTACCAGACGAACCTGCTCGCGCTGAACGCCGCCATCGAGGCCGCCCGCGCCGGGGAGCACGGCAAGGGCTTCGCGGTGGTCGCCACCGAGGTGCGCAAGCTCGCCGAGCGGAGCCAGACCGCCGCCAAGGAGATCGGCGGCCTCGCCGGCTCGAGCGTCCAGGTGGCGGAGCGCTCCGGGACGCTGCTCGAGCAGCTCGTCCCCTCGATCCGCAAGACCGCCGACCTGGTGCAGGAGGTGGCGGCCGCGTCGAAGGAGCAGGCCGCGGGCGTCGACCAGATCAACCGGGCGATGAGCCAGGTGGACCAGGTCACCCAGCGGAACGCCTCCGCCGCGGAGGAGCTCGCCTCCACCGCCGAGGAGATGGCGAGCCAGGCCGAGGCGCTGCAGCACCTCATGGGCTTCTTCAAGCTGAACACCTTCGACGACCACTCGCTGCGCCGCCCGGCCGCGCCGGCGCCGCGGCCGCAGGCGCCGCAGCCGGCGCCGCGTTCCCACGCCAACGGCACCGGCCCGAAGCCCGACGGCGAGTTCAAGCGCTTCTAGGAGGAGACCGTGGCCGCGCTCGCTGCAGAGAGCCCGCAGTACCTCAGCTTCTTCGTCGCCGGCGAGGAGTACGGCGTCGGCATCCTCCAGGTCCGCGAGATCCTGGAGCTCGACGCGGTGACCCGCGTCCCCGGCACGCCGCCGTTCGTCCGCGGGGTGCTGAACCTCCGCGGCCAGGTGGTCCCGGTCGTGGACCTGGCGGTGAAGCTCGGGCTGCCCGAGACCCAGGTCACCAAGCGGACCTGCGTGGTGATCGTCGAGGTCACCTTCGAGGGACAGCCGACGGTGGTGGGGATGATGGCCGACGCCATCAGCCAGGTGATCGAGCTGCCACCGGAGCTGATCGAGCCGCCGCCGCCGTTCGGCCTCGGCATCCGCGCCGAGTTCCTCCGCGGCATGGGCAAGGGCGGGAAGAAGTTCGTGCTCCTGCTCGACATCGACAAGGTGCTGACCACCCACGAGCTCCTGGCCGTGACGGCGATCGCCGAGGAGGCGGAGGGCGCGGAGGAGCCGGGCGGCGAGGACGAGGGCGCGGCGGCGGAGCCGCCCGCGGACGAAGAGGCAGCGCCCGGGCCGAGCGCGGGCGAGCCGTGAGCGACGCCGCGCGCCTCCGCGGGGGGTTCCCGGCGGCGCTCTCCCTCGGCGATCGCGAGTTCGCGCAGCTCCGCGCGCTGATCGAGCGGGAGTCGGGGATCCACCTCACCGACGCCAAGCGCGCGCTCCTCGTCGGGAGGCTCACCCGACGGCTGCGCGAGCTCGGGCTCACGTCCTTCGGCGCCTACCACCGGCTGGTCCTCGAGGACGCCACCGGCGTCGAGCTGACGCGGCTGCTCGACCTGATCTCGACCAACGAGACGCGCTTCTTCCGTGAGCCGACCCACTTCGAGCTCCTCGAGCGGTCGATCCTCCCGGCGATCGCCGCCGCCGCCGCGCGCGGCGAGCGGCCCCGCGAGGTGCGGGTCTGGAGCGCCGCCTGCTCCACCGGCGAGGAGCCGTACTCGCTGGCGATGTGCCTCCTCGACGCCTTCCCGCCCGGCGAGGGCTTCACCGTGGAGGTCCTGGCGTCCGATCTCTCCACCCGCGTGCTCGAGCGCGCCCGCGCCGGGATCTTCTCGCTCGAGCGCGCCGCCGACATCCCCGAGCGCCACCTGCGCCGCTTCATGCTCCGCGGCACCGGCTCGCAGCACGGGCGCATGAAGGCCGCCGACGAGCTGCGGGCGGTGGTGCGCTTCCAGCGCACCAACCTGATCGAGCCCGGCCAGCACCCGTCCGGCCCGTTCGATCTCGTGTTCTGCAGGAACGTCCTCATCTACTTCCAGACCGCGACCCGGGCGGCGGTGATCGACAGCCTCCTCTCCCGGCTCCGCCCCGGCGGCCACCTCTTCCTCGGCCACGCCGAGACGCTCGGCGGCAAGTCGGACCGCGTCCGCTCGGTCGGTCCGAACGTGTACGCCCGCCTCCCGCCGGACGCCGAGACCTCGCGGCGCCCGCGGCGGGAGGCCACGTGAAGGGCCCCGCCCCGGCGGAGGTGCTGCACGTGCTCGTGGTCGACGACTCCGCGGTGGTGCGGCAGGGCGTGGCGGGGATCCTCGGCCAGAGCGGCCGCTTCCGCGTCACCGTCGCCGCCGATCCGCTGATCGCCCTGTCGAAGCTCGCCAGGGACCGCCCCGACGTCATCCTCCTCGACCTGGAGATGCCGCGGATGGACGGCCTCTCGTTCCTGCGCCGACTCATGGCCGAGGACCCGATCCCGGTGGTGGTCTGCTCCGGCCTCGCGACCCGCGGCGCCGACGCGGCGCTGCTGGCCCTCGAGGACGGCGCGGTGGAGGTGGTGGCGAAGCCGCGGCTCGGGATCCAGGACTTCCTCCGCGAGTCTGCGGTGGCGCTCGAGGACGCGCTCCGGGCCGCGGTCGAGGCGCGGCCGCGGCGGGGCCGCCGTCCGGGCCCGGCGCCGGCGCGCGCCGCCGTCGCCGCGCGCCCGACGCTCGCCGACACCACCGACAAGGTGGTGCCGATCGGCGCCTCCACCGGCGGCACCGAGGCGCTGCGGGTGCTGCTCGAGGCGATGCCGGAGGACGCGCCCGGCATGGCGATCGTCCAGCACATGCCCGAGGCGTTCACCGCGGCGTTCGCGCGGCGGCTCCAGGAGACCTGCCGGATCGAGGTGAAGGAGGCGGCCGACGGCGACCGGCTGACGCCGGGGCGCGCGCTGATCGCGCCGGGCAACCGGCACCTGCGGGTGCACCGCACCGGGGCGCACTACCTCGTCGAGGTGTCCGGCGGCCCGCTCGTCTCGCGGCACCGCCCCAGCGTCGACGTGCTCTTCCACTCGGTCGCCAAGGCGGCCGGCGGCAACGCCGTCGGCGTGCTGCTCACCGGCATGGGCGCCGACGGCGCCGAGGGGCTCCTGGCGATGCACCGGGCCGGCGCGGGGACGATCGCCCAGGACGAGGCGTCCTGCGTGGTGTTCGGGATGCCGAAGGAGGCGATCGTCCGCGGCGCGGTCGACGAGGTGCTGCCGCTCTCCCGGATCGCCGGCGCGATCCTGCGCCGGGCGAGGGCCGGCGGACGGGGCTGACGCCGCGCTTCCGATCGCCGGGCGGGATCGCCTATGCTCCGCCGCCCGATGCGCCGCCTCGTCCTCGCCGCCGCCTCCCTCCTCGCGCTCGCGTCCGCGTGCGCCTCGCCGTGCGAGGAGCTCGCCGAGAAGATCTGCGCCTGCGAGGGCTCGCTCTCGGCGGTCGACGCCTGCGAGCGCGGCGCCTCCGAGCGCGAGGGCATCCTGAACCCGACGCAGGAAGAGCTCGACCGCTGCGAGTCGTACCTCGAGACCTGCGACTGCCACGCGCTCGGCACCGCCGAGGGCAAGCGCCGCTGCGGCCTCGCCGAGTAGCGCGGGTCAGCGCCGCGAGCGGCTGCGCAGCGCGGTGACGATCATCCGCGTCGCCGGAGACCGGTTCAGCGTGTAGAATTGGATGCCCGGCACGCCGCGGTCGAGCAGCTCCATGCACTGCACCGTGGCGTGGGCGATGCCGAGCTGGGTGATGGCGTCGGGGTCGCCCTTGTGCTTCTCGACCTCGAGCTGGAGCCGCCGCGGGATCGTCGCGCCGCACAGCCGCGTGAACCGCTCCATCTGCTCGTAGTTCGTGAGCGGCATGATGCCGGGCACGATCGGGACGTGGATCCCGGCGCGGCGGCAGCGCTCGACGAAGTCGAAGTAGAAGGCGTTGTCGAAGAACAGCTGGGTGATGGCGAACTCGAGCCCGGCGGCGACCTTCTCCTTGAGGTGCTCGAGGTCCTGCTCGCGCGAGACGCACTCCACGTGCCCCTCGGGGTACGCGGCGCCGCCGAGGCAGAACGGGTAGCGCCGCTCGCGCACGTAGCGGACGAGGTCGCTCGCGTAGCGGAAGCCGCCGGGCGTGGGCACGAAGCGGTCCTGGCCCTTCGGCGGGTCGCCGCGGAGCGCGAGCACGTTCTCGACGCCCGCCTTCGCGAGCTCGTCGAGCACCGCGCCGAGCTCGTCGGCGGTGTGGCCGACGCAGGTGAGGTGCGCCATCGCGTCGACGCCGAGCTTCTCGCGGATGCGCGCGGTGAGCTCGACGGTCTTGCCGCGGGTCGAGCCGCCGGCGCCGTAGGTCACGGAGACGAAGCCGGGCTGGAGCGGGAGGAGATCCTCGAGCGCGCGGAAGAGCGTGGCCTCGCCCTCGGCGGTCTTGGGCGGCATGAACTCGAAGGAGAAGCAGGGCTCCCGGCCGAAGAGGCGGTCGCGGATGCGCATGATCCGGCAGGGTAGCACGCGGCCTTTCGGAGGCCAGGAACGCGAGGGCCCGCGCTCCCGTGACGGGAGGCGGGCCCTCGGCCGATCGCTACGACGCGCGCGCTACGGGCAGGCGGCGAGCGCCGGGACGGTGCCCGGGGTCGGGGCGCCGACCGCGAACGCGGTGCCGTCGCGGCGGTCGCTGCAGGTGCGGGCGATCGACTCCGTGGTGCCGGCGCCGTTCTCGCCTTCGTTCACCTGCACGCGCTCCGGCGCCCCAGCGGGCGCGAGGAGGTCCAGGAGCACGGCATCGTCCCCCTGGCCGTTGTCGTACACGAGCAGGTCGATGAGGCCGGTCGCGGTGGCCGCGGTCCCGTTCGGGAACGTGGAAGCCGCGGCCTGGTACAGCCCCGCTGCATCGGCGCCGTTCTGGACGCCGCCGTTCGCGATCGTCACGGACGGGGCCGGCACGACGGCGGCGTTCCCCACGAGGAACATGCCGCTTGCGTCGGCAGTGCCGAGCTCGATCGCGAGATACGTCACGTCGTTCGCGCCATTGAGGAGCACCAGGCTGTAGCCGGCGAGCGAGACGTTCGGTACGCCGCCGGTGGAGATCTCGACGAACTCGGCCGTGTCGGCACCGACCTGGTCGGAGTCGAGCTCCGAGATCACCAGATGGATCACCGTGAGCGGGAACGTCAGGTCTCCCGACGCCACGGTGACCACCAGATCCTGCGCGCCGAGCAGGGTCACGTCCGCCACGCCCGTGACGTCGATCCGGGTGTCGCTGAACACCGCGAACGTCTGGGGCGTGCCGCCGATGGTCACCGCCGACGCCGTGGTGAACCCGCTGCCGTTCACGGTCAGGTTGCCGCCGTGCGCGATCACCGGGTAGTCGACCGAGACGATCTGCGGCACCGCGCAGGGCACCGCGCAGTCGGCGTCGGAGCAGTCCACCTGGCCGTCGCAGTCGTTGTCGAGGCCGTCGGCGCAGCTGAGCTCGACCGCGCCGCCGGGGCAGACGCAGGCGCCTCCGGTGCAGACCTGGCCGCCCGCGCCGCACGCCTGCGTGTCGCAGTCGGTGTCGGCGCAGTCGGTCGCGCCGTCGACGTCCTCGTCGACGCCGCCCTCGCACAGCTCCACGCACAGCGGCGTCCCGGTGCAGTCCGGATCGGCGCAGTTCGCCAGGCCGTCGCCGTCCTCGTCGACCGCGCCGGCGTCGTCGCAGACCTCGTCGAGCACGCACGGCGACAGCGCCCGCGGGCTCGCCCAGTGCTGCACCGGCAGGCCGTCCATGTCGAGGCGGGTGTAGCCGGGGGCGCCGGCGTTGTCGTCGGCCCTGCACCAGTTGCCGGCGAGGTCGTTGGCCGCGTCGTTCGCCGAGGCCGGATCCACCGAGAGCGAGCGCCCGTCGGAGTTGCTCAGGATCGGGTCGAAGTCGACCGTGGTGCAGTCGAAGACGTCGACGACGTCGCCGTTGGCGTCGGCGAGGGTGATCCGGTCGCCGCCGTTGCCGAGGAGGATCGTCTCCGGGTACCGCGCGTCGGCCTGGATGCCGAGGTCCGGCGGCGGGCTCAGGTTCGGCGGCGCCGCGACCGCGACGATGACGAAGCCACCCGCCGGCACCACCAGGCTGTCGGTGAACCGGTGGGTGATCTGGTTGTCGGAGAGCTGCGCGCCGCGGAGCTCGATCGCCGCGAGGCCGGGGTTGTAGAGCTCGATCCACTCGGCGCCGGCCTCGGCCGCGCCGACGGCGCTCGTGCCCGCCGGGTTGAGCATCACCTCGGTGACGACGATCGTGCCCGCCGGCAGGTCGCAGAGCGCGTCGGCGAAGCAGCCGTCGTCCGCGCAGTCGACGAGCCCGTCGCCGTCGTCGTCGACGCCGCCCGCGCACGCCTCGGCCACCACGCAGGCCGGATCGGCCACGCAGTCGGCGTCGGCGCAGTTCGCCGCGCCGTCGGCGTCCTCGTCGGCGCCCGCCGCGTCGTCGCAGACCTCGAGGCAGCCCGCGCCGCCGAAGCAGTCCGGATCGGCGCAGTTGGCGGTGCCGTCGCCGTCCTCGTCCGCGCCGGCCGCGTCGTCGCACACCTCGGGCGGGGCCACGCACGCCGGGTGCTGCGCGCAGTCGGCGTCGGCGCAGTTGGCCGCGCCGTCGCCGTCCTCGTCCGCGCCGGCCGCGTCGTCGCACACCTCGGTGGGCGGCTGGCAGCTCGGGTGCGCCAGGCAGTCGGTGTCGGCGCAGTTGGCGGTGCCGTCGCCGTCTTCGTCCGCGCCGGCCGCGTCGTCGCAGACCTCGGGCGGGATCGCGCACGCGGGGTCGGCGGTGCAGTCGGCGTCGTCGCAGTCGACGTCGCCGTCCTGGTCCTCGTCGACGCCGCCCTCGCAGAGCTCCGGGTTCACCGGGCAGGAGGGCGTGCCGGCGCAGTCGGCGTCGTCGCAGTCGATGTCGCCGTCGGCGTCGTCGTCGGCGCCGTTCTGGCAGTCCTCGGTGGGCTCGCAGTCGGGGATGCCCTCGCAGTCGACGTCGTCGCAGTCCACGGCGAGGTCGCCGTCGTCGTCGACGCCGTTCGTGCAGTCCTCGGCGACCGTGCCGCCGGTCCCGCCGGTGCCGCCCTCGCCGCCGACGCC
>CAZDGH010000182.1:0-11499 GCA_964504805.1 uncultured Myxococcales bacterium
CGGGCCCGGCGGCACGCTCGGCGGCGCAGGCGGTGTGGTCCCCGGCGACGAGCCCGGCGCCACGCCCGGACGCGCAGGCGCTGCCTCCGCGCCCACGTCCCCGGCGCTTTCGCGTAGCCTGCCGCGCCGTGACTCCCTTCACCCGCCGCACCTTGCGCACCTGGGCCGTCGGCTGCGCGCTCCACGGCCTCGTCGTCGTCGCGACCGGGGCGCTCCTCGTGCCGTGGAAGACGCCGGCCGCGAACGTCGCCGCCATCGCCTGGGGCCTGCTCCTCCTCGGCGCGGCGCCGCTCCTCTTCCGCGGCTCGCGGCTCGGCTTCCACCTCGGCGTCGCCGCGGGCGCGCTCGGGCTCCTCGGCGCCGCGGTGGTCGTCGGCGGCCTGCTCGCGTCCTGGGCGTTCCTCCGCGGCAGCTACGGCGAGTTCGGCGCCGGCGCGTCGATGGGCGCGGTGCTCCTCGCGGCGGTCGCGTTCCTGGTGCTCGGCCTCGTGCCCGCCCTGCTCCTCCGGGCGCTGCTGCGGATCGAGGTGCGCGAGGACCTCGGCGTGGCGACGCGCCTGCCGGGGCCGTGGACGCTGCTCCTCCCGCTGCTCGCGCTCCCCGCCGCGCTGGCGTTCTCCGAGGCGGTCGACCTCGATCCGCTCCCGCCGCTCTCCGCCGAGGCGCGGGCGCAGGCGCTCGACGTCCTCCGCGCCGCGCGCTCCGGCGCAAGGCGCCCCGCGGCGCCGGCGCTCGCGGGCGTCCCCGTCGCCGGGCCGGTGTGGGCCACCGCCTGGAAGGGCGGCAGGCCCGTGGCCCGGGTCGCCGGCGAGGGGCGCGATCTCGCCGAGGCCGTCGCCGCCGCCGCCGACGCCCTCGCCAAGCGGCGCAAGACGCTCGCGGGCACGCGGCTCGCGCTGCACCGGACCGTGGCGGTGGGGCGCGTCCCCGAGACCCCGCTCCTGCTGTCGCTCGCCGTCGACCCGGGCCTCGACGGCCTCCGCCGCGAGGGCGCGCCGCCGGAGCGGACGCTCCTCCCCGAGGACCTGCTGCGGCTGCAGCTCTTCGGCGCGGCGCCGATCCTGAAGCAGCTGCCGGAGCTGCGGGTCGGCCTCGCCGCCGGGCCGGTGCTGAAGCGCCTCGCCGGCGACGGCCGCCTCGAGCGCGTGCGCACCGAGGGCGTGGTCGAGCACGGCGACCTGGCGCTGCCGCTCTCCCGCGGGAGCACGACCGGCCCGCCGCCGTCGGCCGAGGCGTTCCGCGCCGCGGCGATCGAGGGCGGCGCCTTCCTCCTCCGGCAGCAGAAGCCCGACGGCTCCTTCCACTACCGCTACCTGCCGCTCGACGATCGCCACACCACCGCCAAGGACTACAGCCTGCCGCGGCACGCCGGCGCCGCCTACGCCCTCGCCCAGCTCGCCGGCGCCACCGGCGAGGCGCGGTTCGCCGAGGGCGCGGCGGCGGCGATCGCCTGGCTCGAGCGCGAGGCCACCCGCACGCCCTGCGGCGCCGAGGGGCGGAGCTGCGTCGGCAAGACCCGGTGGGCGAGCCTCGGCCCGACCGCGCTCTCGCTGGTGGCGGTGCTCGAGTACGAGCGGCAGACGAAGGACGCGCGCTTCCGCCCCTACGGCGAGCGGCTCCTCGCCTTCGTCCGGTCGCTCGAGCTGCCGAGCGGCGAGCTCCTCCACCGGGCCGATCCCGCCACCGGCGCCCCCGACCTCGCCTTCCGCACCATGTTCGCCTCGGAGCAGGCGGCGCTCGCGTACGTGCTCGCGGCGCAGCTCTGGGGCGATCCGGCGGACCTCGCCGCGGCCGGGCGCGCCCTCGACTGGCTCACCGGGCCGAAGTACGACTTCTTCCTCGGCCGCTTCATCTACGGCGCCGACCACTGGACGTGCCTCGCCGCCCGCGACGCCTTCCCGATCCTGCCGGAGCGCCGCTACCTCGACTTCTGCCTCGGCTACGTGCGGTTCCTGGAGCGGCTCCAGTACGGGCCGTCGTGGGATCCCGACTACGTCGGCCACTACGGCTTCTCGTCGGTGCTGGTGCCGCAGGCGCCCGGCACCGCCGGCTTCTCGGAGGCGGTCGTCGCCACCGTCGAGCTCGCGGCGCTCCACGGCGAGCGGGCGGAGGACGTCGAGGCCCAGGGCCGGCTCGCGCTCTCGGCCCTGCTCCGCGACCAGCTCCGGGACGAGAACGCGCTCCTCGTCGAGAGCCCCGCGGCGGCCCGCGGCGGGGTGCGCCGGTCGCTCGTCGAGCAGGAGGTGCGCCTCGACTTCACCCAGCACGCGCTCTCCGCCCTCCTCGACGGGGCGGAGGTGCTGCCCGGAGGCTAGGACCCGGCGTATCCTCGGGTGGTATCGGAGGTCGCCATGGACGCAGCCCGGCTGGACGAGATCCTCCGCAGGCTCGAGGCGCTGGAGCGCCGGCTCGACGACCGCGATCGGGACCGCGGCGGCGAGCGGGACCGCGACCGCGGCCGCGACGAGGGCGACCACGACCACGAGCGGTGGCGCCGCGAGCGCGAGGCACGGCGCGAGGGCGGCTGCCGCTTCGACGAGAAGCGCGTCGTCGACCTGGTGGTGCGGCTCGTCACCGAGCACGTCGACGAGCTGCTCGACGAGAAGCTCGCGCGGCTCGAGCGGCGCTCGCAGCGGGAGCCCTGAGCGGCACGTGAAGGTCGCGTTCGTCCTGCCGTACGGCGAGCCCAGCGACGGGTTCTTCCCCGACACGCTGCTCTCGCTGCTCTGCGCCGAGGCCCGGTGGGCGGGCCACGAGGCGCGGATCGTCCGCGTCTACTACCACGGCCGCGATCGCGCCCAGGACGAGGCGATCGCCGGGCGGCTCGAGGCGTGGCTCGGGGCGTTCGGCGCGGAGCTGGTGGTCGTCGACCGGCTCTTCGACCCGGCGCCGCTCCGCGCCCACCTCGCGGCGGCGCCGGGCCGCACCGCCTGCCTGGTCTCCCGCGGCGACTCCTACGACCCCGTCGACGGGATCGAGCTCCTGGTCGGCGCCGCGCCGGGCACCACCAGGAGCGGCGCGACCCGGCGCTCGCCGACGATCCCCGAGCTGGTGCACTCGTTCCGGGCGCTCCTCGCCGCCTTCGAGTCCGAGGCCGATCCGGCGGCGGCGCCCGGCGTCTCCCGGGTCGTGGACGGCGTGGTGCAGCCGGGACGCCCGCTCGCGTCGCCGAAGCTGCCGCTCCGCTGGGAGCCGGTCACCGAGCACGAGGTGATCGCCCCCGGCCCGCCGCCGAAGGTGATCCGGAAGACGCTCTTCGGGAACGCCGGCTGCCCGTACGCCGGCGATCCGCTGGAGCTGCCGCACTTCCAGGGCGTGACGCTGCCCGAGGACGGCTCGGTGGCGCGGCTCGGCTGCGCCTTCTGCCCGATGGGCGGCGACTACCAGAAGCGTCCCGACGCCGAGGTCGTCTCCGAGCTGGTGGCGCAGGCGCTGTGGCTGACCGAGCGGTGCCCCGACGTCGAGGAGCTCGTGCTCGCCGACCAGCACGCGCTCCGCACCCTCGCGCCGCTGGTGCGCGCCGCCGCGGAGGCCGGCGTGCGGCCGGTGCGCTGGCTGTTCGCGGCCCGCGCCGACGCCTTCGTCCGCGAGCGGGCGAAGGTCGAGGCGGCGATCGCCGAGGCCGGGGCGGCGGGCCACGTGCTCGAGGTGTACCTGTCGGGCTTCGAGGCGTTCTGCGACGCCGAGCTGCTCCGCTACGGCAAGGGCGTCACCGTCGAGGACCAGCTCGCGGCGGTGGCGGAGATGCGGCGCCTCGCCGCGGCCCACCCGCAGGCGTTCGCCTACGCCCGGGCGAAGGGCCACTCGCTGATCCTCTTCGGCCCGTGGACGACGCCGGAGGACCTGCAGGAGACGGTCGAGCACGTGCGGCGCCACGGCCTCGCCGAGCTCTTCCACGAGCTCGGCCGCAACCGGCTCCGGCTCTACGCCGACCTGCCGATCACCCACGCGGCGGCCCGCGACGGCGCGCTCGCCGAGAGCTGGGAGGACGGCGACGAGGGCGCCGGCCGCCGCAAGGGCTACAGCATCGAGCGGCCCTGGCGCTTCCTCGACCGGCGCACCCGGATCGCCTACGAGCTCGCGGCGCTCCTCCGCGAGCGCCTCGGCGCGGAGACGGAGCCCGCGCAGCTCGCGGCGGTCGCCGAGCTCGCGCAGAGCGCGGATCCCGGGACCGACGTGCGCATGGTCCGCGAGGAGGTCGCCGCCGGCCTCGCCGCGCTCGAGCAGGCGTGGGCCGCCCTCGGGCCGGAGCGCGCCGCGTCCGCCCCGCCCCGCGGCGCCCAGGTCCGGGCCGCCGCCGCGCTCTTCGCCGGCGCGTGCAACAACGGCTGCGCGTCGTGCGCGCAGCGCGAGCGCTTCGCGGACGACGCGAAGGAGGCGGTGCTCCGCCGGGTGGAGGCGGCGCGGGCGTCGGGGCAGCCGGTGCTGCTCGCCGGCCGGGAGCCGACGATCCACGGCTCGTTCCTCGCGGCGGTGCGCGCCGCCCGCGGCGCCGACGGCCGCGCGGTCGGCGTGGTCACCAACGGCCGCCGCTTCGCCCACGGCCCGTTCACCGCGGCGGTGGCGCACGCCGGCCTCGCCGCCGCGAGCGTGAAGCTGTTCGCGCCGGAGGCCGGCGCCGCCGACGCCATCTCCCGCGACCCCGGCGGCTTCGTGCAGGCGCTCGACGGCGTCCGGGATCTCCGCGGCCTCGACGTGGTGGTCGAGCTCCGGCTCCCGCTCCACGCCGCGAACCTCGCCATCCTGGAGCGCGCCGCGATCCTCGCCCGCGTCTCCGGCGCCGCGCAGCTCCGGCTCGAGGCGCCGCTCGACGCCATCGGCCTCGACCGCCTCGCCGCCGCGGCGGAGGCGGTGGAGCGCCTCGGTCGGCGCTGCGCCCGCGACGGCGTCGCCCTCGAGGTCTCGCCGCTCCGGAGCGGGGCGCGGGGGTTCCTCGCGCTCCCGGTGCGGGCCGGGCCGCGCAGCTGATCGCCCGCGCTCGTCCGGGCTCGAGGTGCGCGCACCGTGCCCGCACCGTGCGGGCACCTCGGTCCTGCGGGTCCGTTCTCGGCGGTTCGGAGGCTTGCGGCGCCGGACCGGCGGCACCGTCGATGCACCGTCGGTGCGATGAACACGGCGGCGCCCAGGTCGTCGGTGGCGCGGCCTCCCTCACACCCCACACCCTGCGCTAGAAGAACGCCCATGCTCGCCGCCCCGCTCGCCGCCCTCGCCGCCCTCGTCGCCGCCGCCGACGAGCCCGCCGCGCCGCCCTCCTTCGTGCCGCACGCCGTCGCCGGCAGCCGCGTCCTCGCGCCGGACGCGAAGGGTGGTCTCCACCCGCTGGCGGAGACGACGTACGGCAAGGCCGACAACGGCGACACCATCCGCGAGGCCTTCGAGGCCGTGGCCGCCGACGGCACCAAGCACGTGCAGCGGGTCGTCACCCGCACCACCACGGTCAACAACCAGACCGTCACCGAGTACGACACCGAGCACGTCCTCGTCCGAGGCGGCAAGGAGGAGGTCAACCGCGGCGTCGGCTGGAACGGCGGCGACAAGACCGACGTCGAGTTCCTCGCCACCGCCATGGCCGGGCCGGATCGCTGCATCTCGGTGGCGAACCACAACGGCGGCCCGTCGCTCTTCGGCATGAACCCCGGGAAGATCGTCCTCTGGGAGGAGGGCAAGCAGGGCAAGACCCTCGCCGAGGGCCTGACGCTCTCCTCGGCGCGGCTCCTGGTGCCGCCCGCGGGCGACCCGATCGTCTTCGGCCGGATCAACACCGAGATCGTGCAGCTCGTCGGCGGCCAGAAGGTCCCGGTCCTCGACGACACCATGTGGGACTGGTCGGTGGCGCGGGACGGCAAGGGCCGGCTCTACGTCTTCGCCTTCGACCTCGCCAACCGCAGCCTGGTGATGGCGACCAGGAACGGCGACGGCTTCGCGACCACCGTGATCGACACCGCCGAGGCCGGCTGGCAGCACTCGGTCGCCGTCGAGGGCGACCGCGTCTACGTCCTCTATTACTACTGGCGGAACACCTTCAACAAAGGGCTCAAGCTCGCGGCGCTCGAGGACGGCAAGGTCGTGCTCAACAAGACCTTCCACCGCGAGCGCGACGTCAACGTCGGCTGGGAGCCGCTCCTCGGCATCGCCTCGAACGGCGCGGTCGAGGTCCGCTACCTCTCCGACGTGAAGGCCGAGACGAAGGCGGAGAAGCGCTTCCCCACCTCGAAGGAGCTCGCGCTCGCCACCCAGCCGGACCTCTCCGGCACCTGGGACGCGACCTACAAGAACCTCACCCTCTTCGCCGGCGCGGCGCCGGGCTGGAAGTTCTGGCACGTGTACGCGCCCGCGCCCGATCCCGCCGAGGCGCCGGCGCAGGTGCACCCGGTCTACGACTACGACCCGTCGCTGCTCACCTCGTTCTCGCTCGAGGCGAAGTACGGCTCGTGGAGCTTCGGCGCGAGCTACGCCCGGAGCCTCCTCGACCGCGCCGCGGAGCAGACCGGCGAGACCGGCGAGAAGCTGTTCCAGGCCTTCTCCGGCCAGCTCGGCATCGACGACCTGCTGCTGTCGCACGACGTGAAGATCACCGCCGCGAGCGGCCGCTTCCAGGGCACCTACTACGACGAGACCGGCTCGCGGGCGTCGGACACCGGCCTCGACACCGTCGAGGTCGGCCTCCTCAACCCGTGGCGAATGCGCTACGGGCTGCAGCTCCGCCGGTACTTCCTCACCCAGCCCGTCTACTTCTTCCACGCGCCGGCCGGCGAGACCGCCTACGACTTCGCCGGCGTGCGGATCCTCGACACCGAGGTGAACCGCGCCGAGGTGTTCATCGGCTACTCGAACCTCGACTACCTGTCGAAGTACGAGAACCACCACTTCGGCCTCGACCTCGACGGCACGGTGGGCGCCGGCATCGGCCTGGTGCGCTTCCCGGCGGTGAAGGTCGAGGGCAAGACGGTGGGCGCGTCGGCGCAGCCGGCGTTCGGGGCGACCGGGAAGCTCGGGGTGCTCTGGTACTCGCGCTCGTACGACGCCTGGGGCGCGGGGCTGTTCCTGCGCGCGGGCTGGGAGGCGGCGGCGCTCGCGAACGGGCTGCCGCCGGGGAAGCCGGGGGACCGGCCGAGCGAGACGGAGGCGGATCAGAAGGCGCTGGGGAAGGCGTCGCTGGTGCCGCAGGCGGTGCACCTGCAAGTGATGCACGGCCCTTATGTCGGCGGGGGGGTCGTGTACTGAGGGTGGTGGGGCCGAGGCTCCGGGCTCCAGGCTTCAGGCTCCGGCGGGCGGGCGGTGGTCGATCCAGAGGTCGGCGGTGAGGGGGCCGGCGTGGAGCGTCAGGCCTTCGTGGGTGAGGGTCGCGCCGGCGAGGTCGGGGGCTTCTTCGGGGGAGCCGTCCTCGGAGAGGCGCGTTGCGCGCGTGACGGTTTCGCCTTCGGTGGCGAGGGCCCACGCGGAGCCGTGGCGATCGATCGCCTGGAGGCGGCGGGCCAGGCTCGACCAGCTGGTTGCGTCGGCGCCTTCGGCGGTGAGGAGCGTTCTCGCGAGGTCGAGGGTGGCGGGGCACGTCGGCTCGCACGGGGCGTGGGAGACGAGGGCGAGGGGGCCGAGGAGCCAGGAGGTCTCGGCGGGGGCGGTGGAGCCTGGGGGGAGCAGCGCGGCGAAGAGGTGCAGGTCGTCGCGGGCGGCGAGGGTGGTGAAGGCCTCGACGCAGCAGGGCGGGTAGCCGAGGAGGGCGCCGAGGGCGCGGGCGGCTTCGTCGCCTTCGGGGCCGGGGCCGAGGGCGCGCTCGGCGGCGGCGGCGGTGGCGAGCGTCGAGGGGTCGACGGCGCCGAGGACGACGTGCCCGACCCGGGTGATGGCGAGGCCGGCGGCGGCGAGGCGGGCTTCTTCTTCGGCGGCGGCTTCTGGGGCGAGGCCTTCCTTCTTCACCAGGCGGCGCAGGCCGAGGGCTACGGCGGCGAGCTCGGGGTCGATCCCCAGGGCGCGGCGGGCGGTGGCGGCGAAGCGGGGCACGAGCTGCGAGGCGTCGAGGCGGACCTGGGCGGCGAGGGTGGCGTCGGCGTCGAGGCGGCGGAGCTGCGCGGCGAGGGCGTCCTCGACCTCGGCGAGCGGGCGCGGCGTCGGGCCGAGGCGGCCGAGGGCCTTGCCGAGCTCGAGGGCGTGGAGGCGGACGCGCGGCGGCAGCTCGCGCTCGAGGTGCGAGAGGGCGAAGCCTCCGCCGCGGGCGAAGCCGGGCGTCGCGCCGGCGGGGTCGGGGCGGAGCGCGAGGCGGCAGCGGGCGCCGCCGGGTCGCGCGAGGGCGAGGACGGCGAGGCGGGCCACTACGGCAGGATCGGCTGCAGGACCGAGTAGCCGTGGGCGCGCACGTAGCTCACGTGCAGCCCCTCGCACGACGCCTCGTGGACGCAGCCCTTGCAGCGGAGCGAGCGCGTCCGGTAGCGGTCGACGATGTAGCGCTTCGCGTAGCGGAAGATCTCGGGCTTGCCGCTGCCGTCGAGCATCGCGGTGTCGAGGGTGCGCGGGCGCTCCCGCGGCGGGCGCCCGGTGACGCAGGCGGGGATCCCCTCGACCGGGATCGTCTGCGGCAGCCGGGCGAACAGCGCCCGCGGATCGGCGACGTCGCGCTCGCGGCTCTCGGTGAGGCGCTCGTAGGTCGGCTGCCGGAGCGCGAGCCGCGCAGGCACCTCGGCGAGGCCCTCGAGCCAGGTGGCCATGGCGCGGTCGAGGAGCGCCACCACCTCGAAGCCGCCGTCGATGGCGAGGAGGCGCTCGGCCTGGTGCGGCGTCGAGGCGACGCAGGCGATCACCGCGCGGCCGTCGAGGGCGCCGCCGTCGAGGCCGCGGTACTCGTCGAGCTCGAGCTCGACCTCGCGGACGTCGGGGAAGCGCGCGAGCGCGGCGCGGGCCTCGGCGAGGTCCTTCGCCTTGACCCACGCCCGCGGGAGGCCGGCGACGCGCTCCTCGAGGGTGCGCACCTTCGGGATCGCCTTCTGCCCGAGCACCGGGAGCCCGACGCCGGCGCGCTTCGCGCTCGCCGGATCGCCGCCGAACGCCGGCTCCTGCTTCGCTTCCCAGCCGGCGTCGAAGCGGAACGCCTGGAAGCGGGCGTGGCGGAGGCCGTCGAGCTCGCCGTAGAGCGTGTCGCAGAGCTGCTCGAGGTAGCAGTGCTTGCAGCGCTCCGGCTGCCGGCAGTCGAGGTCCTCGCCGCTCTCGATCAGCCGCGCGTACTCCTCCTTGCGGCCGCGGACCTCGTCGTTGAGCTTGTACGGGTCCTGGATGAGGTGCTCGAAGCCCTCGAGGTGCTGCACCGGGAACCGGTTCAGCCACATGTGGATGTCGGGGCGCTTCGAGTACTCGAACGCCTCGAGCAGGTACGGCCGGTGCGCCTCGAGGTCGTAGAAGAGGATCTCCTTGCCCTCGGTGTACGCGTTGCCGAACGGGATCACCTGGAGGAGGTCGTACTCCTTCACGCCCATGGCGATGAAGGTCTCGAGCATCGCCTTCAGGTGCTTCACGTTGCCGCGGTTGATGACGATGTCGACGTTGACGATCGGCCGGCCGTCCGCGAGCGCGAGCTTCAGGCCCCGGACCTCCTGCTCGAACGCGCCCTTCACGCCGACGAGCGCGTCGTGGATCTTCGCGTTCGGCCCGTGGATCGAGAAGGTGATCTCGTCGAGGCCGGCGTCGAGGCACTTCTTCAGGAACTCCGGGTAGCCGAACATCCGGCCGTTGGTGACGGTCTGGATCTTCCGGTAGCCGGCGAGCTTCCCGAGCTTGATGAAGTCGACGTAGCGCGGGTGGATGGTGGGCTCGCCGCCGGAGAGGATGAGCCGCTCGGCGCCCGCCTTCTTGCCGTCGAGGATCTGCTTCTTCACGTCCTCGGGGTCGCGCATCTCCCCGTCGTGGGTGAGCGTGTCGAGGCAGAAGACGCAGTGGTTGTTGCAGTCGAAGGTGAGCCGGACCCAGTTGCGCTTCTCGTGGGCGGCGTCCTCGTGCTCGGCGAGCTTGTCGGGCACGTGCGGCGCGGCGGCGGGGGCGGTCACGGCCCCGGATCCTACGGCGCTTCGGGTCAGCCCAGGAAGGCCCACGCCGGCCCTTCCGGGTTCACCGGCACGCCCCGGGCGGCGAAGGCCGCGGCCAGGGCCTCGAAGTTCGCGCGCTCCCACCGCTCGTCGAGGCAGGCCTCGCGGCCGAGCCGGGCGTAGAGCGGCGCCGCCCGCTCCCGCTCGTGGAGCGGCGCGATCCGCACCGCGGCGACGTGGGGCGCGATCGCCGCCGCGAGCCGGACCGGGTCCTGCGGCAGCATCGGCTGGATCACCGCGAAGGTGCGCAGGCCGGCCTCGCGGAGCTTCGCGAGGGCCTCGAGCCGCGCCTCGATCGGCTCGGCCCGCGGGTCGAAGGCGGCGCGGACCTCGTCGTCGTCGGTCGGCACGCTGAGGCCGACGGTGCCGGGGCCGCAGCGGCGGAGCAGCTCGACGTCCTCGAGGACGCGGGCGCTCCGGGTGAGCACGATGGCGGGGAACGCCGTGCCCGCGAGCGCCTCGAGGCAGCCGCGGGTCACGCGGTAGCGCGCCTCGAGCGGCTGGTACGGATCGGTGATCACCGGGCTCATCCGCACCGTGCCCGGCGGCCGCCGCGCCAGCTCGCCGCGGAGCACGGCCGGGAGGTTCACCTTCACGTCGACCCAGCCGCCCCACTCGATCGACGGCAGCCCCTGCAGCGCGCGGCTGAAGTCGCCGAGGTGGAGCGCGTAGCAGTACGGGCAGCCGATGGTGCAGCCGACGTACGGGTTCAGATAGTAGGCGCCGGGGCCCTCGGAGACGAGCGCGCGGTCGACCGCGAGCTCGCGGATCTGGCCCTTCCGCGAAGGCGGCGCCCGGAGCGGCACCGGCAGCGCCGCCTCGTGGGCGCGCACCGCGGCGAGGATCCGCTCGAGGAGCAGCGGCTCGTCGCCCTCGAGCGGCCCGCCGCCCTCGCCGGGGAGGCGGTAGTAGAGGTTGAAGCGCGAGGTCCGCGCGAAGCAGCCGCGGGACGGATCCGCGGCGTCGAGCTCCACGGTGAGGCGCCGCGACGGGCCGCGGAAGAGGAGCGCGATCCCCTGCTCGACCTCGAGGTCGTCGAGGGCGAACCCCGGCGGCAGGAGCGCCGGCGCCGTGAGCGCGTCGAGGAGCGGCGCGAGCGAGCCGCGCAGCGCGAAGGTGGCGCGCTCCCTCACCGCGGGACGTACGACGTCGGCCGGAGCCACGCCTCGGCGGCGACCGGGTCGGCGTCCCAGTACGCCGACGGGAGGCCGTGGCAGCCGCCGGTCTTGCCGGCGCAGCCGTCGCACGCCTTCCCGTGGCGCGCGTCGCCCTCGAAGTTCGCGGCGCTCGCCTCGCCCGCGAGCGCGTCGCGCTGGAGGGTGCGGGCGTGGAGGCAGGCGTGGCGCTCGGGCCGCGCCGGGTCGAGGCAGCCCGGCCGAGTTCCTCCCGAAAGACGCCGTGGTCGCCGACCTCGCCGCCACCGACAAGC
>CAZDGH010000183.1:0-11424 GCA_964504805.1 uncultured Myxococcales bacterium
CCCCACCGACGACGGGCCACGGAATAGATCGCTAATCACCGATCCGGGGCACTAGGCAACGCATCGCGGCGGCGCGGCGCGGCGGGGGCGCCCGACGGGGTCAGCCCGCGCCGAGGGCGGCGAGCAGCTCGAGCACCTTCTTCTTGGCGTCGCCGAAGAGCATGAGCGTGTTCTCCTTGTAGACCAGCGGGTTGTCGACGCCCGCGTAGCCCGCGCTCATGCCGCGCTTCATCATCACCACCTTCGCCGCCTTCCACGCCTCGAGCACCGGCATGCCGTAGATCGGGCTCGCCGGGTCCTCGAGGGCGCTCGGGTTGACGATGTCGTTGGCGCCGATGACGAGGACGACGTCGGTCTCCGGGAAGTCCTCGTTGATCTCCTCCATCTCCTGGACGATGTCGTAGGAGACGTTGGCCTCGGCGAGGAGCACGTTCATGTGGCCGGGGAGCCGGCCCGCCACCGGGTGGATGGCGTAGCGGACCTTGACGCCCTTGGCCGCGAGCGCGCTGGTCACTTCCTTCAGCGGGTGCTGCGCCTGGGCGACGGCCATGCCGTAGCCGGGGACGACGATGACGCTCTTCGCGTTCGAGAGCAGCTCGGCGACCTCCTCCACGTTGGTCTCGGTGACCTTGCCCGCGGGCTCGGCGCCCTTGGCGGCGGGCTTCACCCCGGCGCCCTCCCCGAAGCCGGCGAAGACCACGTTCCAGATGGAGCGGTTCATCGCCTTGCACATGATGTAGCTGAGGATCGCGCCGCTCGCGCCGACCAGGGCGCCGGTGATGATGAGCAGGTCGTTCGAGAGCATGAAGCCGGCGGCGGCCGCGGCCCAGCCCGAGTAGCTGTTGAGCAGCGAGACGACGACCGGCATGTCGCCGCCGCCGATCGCCATCACCAGGTGGACGCCGAGGACGCCGGCGAGGGCGGTGACGATCCACAGGTAGGTGAGGCCGACGCCTCCGGCGCCGATCGGGATGCCCAGCACCGCGAGGACGACGCAGGCGGTGACCATCGAGGCGTTCAAGAGGTGGCGGCCGGGGATGACGAGCGGCTTCGAGCCGATCGAGCCGCGGAGCTTGCCGAAGGCGATCACCGAGCCGGTGAAGGTGACCGCGCCGACGAAGACGCCGAGGTAAACCTCGATCGAGTGGGCGAGGGTCGCGTCGCCGCCCTGCATGTAGGTCGAGATGCCGACGAGCACCGCGGCGGCGCCGACGAAGCTGTGGAGGATCGCCACCAGCTCCGGCATCGAGGTCATCGCCACCCGGGCGGCGAGGACGCCGCCGACGGCGACGCCGACGAGGATGGCGCCGCCGAGGAGACCGAGCGTGGCGCCGGCGGGCTCGAGCAGCGCAGCCTCGCCGGCGTGGTGCACGAAGTACTTCGGGAAGAGCACCGCGCCGCCGGTGACGAGCACCGCCAGGATCATGCCCACGGTGCCGAGGAGGTTGCCGCGCCGGGCGGTCTCCTGGGTGGAGAGCCCGCGGAGCGAGAGCACGAAGAGGATCGCGGCGACGACGTAGGCGAGCGTGCGGACGCTCTCGAGATCGATCCTCACTTGCGGAACATCCTCAGCATGCGCTGGGTGACGAGGAAGCCGCCGGCGACGTTGACCGAGGCGAGCAGCACCGCGGCCGCGGCCAGGGCGACCGCGAGGTCGATCCCGGCGGCGGGCGTGAGCAGCATGCCGCCGACGAGGATGATCCCGGAGATGGCGTTGGTCACGCTCATCAACGGCGTGTGCAGCGCCGGGGTCACGTTCCAGACCACGTGCCAGCCGACGATGCAGGCGAGCAGGAAGACGGTGAAGTGCTGGAGGAAGTCGGCGGGGGCGAAGAGGCCGAGCGGGACGAGGAGCGCGATCGCGAGCAGCGCGCCGATCCGGCCGGGCCACGGCGACGACGGCTTCTTCGCCGGCGGGTGCGCCGCGGCCGGCTTCGGCGGCACGGGCACGTGGACCTTCACCGGCTTCGGCGGCGGCCACATCAGCTTGCCGTCCTGCAGGACCAGCATGCCGCGGTGGACCTCGTCCTCGAGGTCGATGGCGAGGCGGCCCTTCTTCACCACCTCGTCGAGGAGGTTCACGATCGTGGTGGCGTAGAGCTCGCTCGACTGCCGCGCCATCCGGCTCGGCAGGTCGGTGAGGCCGAGGATGGTGACGCCGTACTTCTCGACCACCTGGTCGCGCTCGGTGAGGACGCAGTTGCCGCCCTGCTCCGCCGCCATGTCGACGATCACCGAGCCGCGGCCCATGCCGACCACGGCGCCGGAGGTGACGAGCTTCGGCGCGGTGCGCCCGGGGACGAGCGCGGTGGAGATGACGATGTCGCACTGGGCGCAGTGCTGGGCGATGAGCGCCTGCTCCGCCTCGAGGTAGGCGTCGGAGACGGCCTTGGCGTAGCCGCCCTCGCCCTCGCCCGACTCGCCCTTGAACTCGAACTCGACGAACCGGGCGCCGAGCGACTCCACCTGCTCGCGGACGACCGGGCGGGTGTCGAAGGCGCGCACCACCGCGCCGAGGCCGCGGGCGGCGGCGATGGCGGCGAGGCCGGCGACGCCGGCGCCGATGACCAGGACCTGCGCCGGCTTCACCCGGCCGGCGGCGGTGATCTGCCCGCCGAAGAAGCGGCCGTAGTGCTGCGCCGCCTCGACCACCGCCTTGTAGCCGGCGATGTTGCCCATCGCCGAGAGCGCGTCGAGCTTCTGCGCCCGGGTGATCCGCGGCACCTGGTCCATGGCGAGGACGGTGACCTTGCGCGCGCCGAGCTGCTCGAGGAGCGGGCCGTTCTGCGCGGGCCAGATGAACGACACCAGCGTGGTGCCCTCGCGGAGGAGGTCGGCCTCGTGCCCCGTGCCGCCGGGGAGCGCCTCGGGGGCGCGGACCTTCAGCACCAGGTCGCTGTCCGCGTAGAGCTCGGCGGCGGTCGGGAGGATCTTCGCGCCGGCCTCCTGGTAGGCGCCGTCGAGGAAGCTCGCGCCCTCGCCGGCGCCGGCCTGCACGCGGACGTCGAGGCCGAGCTTCACCAGCCGCGCCACCGTCGCCGGCGTCGCCGCCACGCGCTTCTCGTTCTCGTGGAGCTCGCGGGGGATGCCCACGCGGAGCTTCGGCGGCTCCGGCGGTGGCGCGGCGGGCTCCGCCGCGGGGGTCGACCCGGTGTCCTGGCTCATGGGGGCCCGAGTCTAGCCCCCGGCACCTCGGGTGGTCGTGACAAACGTCAGGAGGCGCGGCGCGTAGGACGTCGGGCGCTCCGGTCACGGCGGACCGAGCGCCACGTCGTCCCAGATCATCGCGGTGCCGGTCGCGGTGGGGCCGCCCTGGTCGGCGTCGCGGATCGAGCGGTAGAGCAGGCAGAGCCGCGCCTCGATCGCCTCGGGCGGCGTGTGCGTCACCGTCACCTCGCCCCACTCGTCGTGGGGGAGCGTCTTCTGGGGCGGGCCGACGTTCAGCGTCGTCAGGTCGCGCTGCACGAGCCGGGCGACCGCCCACGCCGCCTTGGTCGGATCGGCGTACTGCACCTTCACCCGCGCCCGGCCGACGACCTCGACGCCGGCCTCGAGGCGGAACGGCGTCGAGCAGAGCACGAGGCCGTCGTAGTCGCCGGGCGCGTGGGTGGCGACGCGGATCGCCTTGCCGCTCGCGCCGGGCTCGCCCTCGACGACGGCCGGCTCGTCGAAGATCCCGGGCGCCGGCTTCTCCGCCCCCTGGGTGTCGATGACGCGGCGGATCCAGCCGTCGAGCCCGTCCTCGAAGTCGCCGTTCTTCACGTAGACGCAGGAGGCGGTGAGCGAGCCGTCGCAGTCCTCGTCGACGCCGTCGCAGAGCTCCTCGTGGCCGGGGTGGATCGCCGGGTCCTGGTCGTTGCAGTCGCCGTCGCACTGGCGGACGCCGTCGCCGTCGCCGTCGGGCAGGTCGCCCTGGCCGTCGCAGTCGTCGTCCTCGCCGTTGCAGCGCTCGGGCGCGCCGGGGTGCACCGAGGCGTCGCCGTCGTCGCAGTCGAGGCCGAGGCAGCCCGGGCCGTCGCCGTGGCCGTCGCCGTCGCCGTCGGCGCAGAGGCGCGCCAGCGTGAGTCGCAGCTCGCCGCCGTCGACGCCGACCTCGGCGCTGCCCTCGCCGCTCTCGGCGACGGCGACCTCGCCGCGGAGGGCGGTCGCGGTCGCGGTGAGCGTCGAGGCCTCGCACGCCTCCGAGAGCACGACCACCACGTCCTGCGGCAGCGTGTCGGTGGGGAACGTCTCCTCCTTCGGATCGCAACCCTCCGGCGCGAGGACGAGCGTCACCGCGTCGAGGTCGCGGCCGGCGACGAGCGGCACCGCCGCCGCCTCGGCCTCGACGACCACGCGCACCCACCTCTCCTCGGCGCCGCACGAGGCGAGCAGGGCGCAGAGCGGGACCCAGCGCTTCACGCGTCCTTCAGGCCGTGCCGCCGCACGAGCTTGTGCAGGTAGACGCGGTCGATGCCGGCGGCCTCGGCGGCGCGGCGGACGTTGCCGTCGTGCCGGGCGAGGAGCGCCGCCACGTAGTCGCGCTCGAAGGCGTCGATCGCCTTCTCGCGGGCCTCCTTGTACGGGAGCTCGCGGAACGCGCCCGGCGTCCCGGCCGCCGGCGCCGCCCGCGGGAGCGACGGCGGCAGCTCCGCCTCGGCGCCGATGGCCACGATCCGCTCCACCGCGTTGCGCAGCTCGCGCACGTTCCCCGGCCAGGCGTAGCCCTCGTAGGCCGAGAGCGCGCCCGACGGCAGCGCGCCGCCGAGCTCCCTCGCGAACGCGGCGGCGAGCACCGGCACGTCCTGCCGCCGGTCCCGGAGCGGCGGGAGCCGCACGCACACCACCGCGACCCGGTAGTAGAGGTCCTCGCGGAACCGCCCCGCCTTCACCTCGGCGTAGAGGTCGCGGTTCGTGGCGCAGACGATCCGCACGTCGACCGGCCGCGGCTCGGCCTCGCCGATGCGCTGCACCTCGCGCTGCTGGATCGCCCGGAGCAGCTTCGGCTGCAGCGAGAGCGGCAGCTCCCCGAGCTCGTCGAGGAAGAGCGTGCCGCCGCTCGCGCGCTCGAAGGCGCCGGTCCGCTCGCCGCTCGCATCGGTGAACGCGCCCCTGGCGTGGCCGAAGAGCTCCGCCTCGGCGAGCGTCGGCGGCAGCGCGGCGCAGTCGAGCACCACGAACGGGCCCTTCACCCTCGGTGAAGACTCGTGGACGGCCCGCGCGCAGAGCTCCTTGCCGGTGCCGCTCTCGCCCTCGAGCAGCACCGTCGAGTCGGTGGGCGCGACCCGCTGCAGCGTCGCGAACAGCCCGCGCATCGCCGCCGACGCGCCGAGGAGCGCGCCGAAGCGGTCCATCGCGCCCTGCGGCACCGCCTGGTCGTCGGAGGCGATCCGGAGCACGGTCTTGCCGACCTTGAGCTCGGCTGGGAGCCGCAAGACCACGTCGTGCACCCGCGCCGGCCCCGACCAGGTGCCGTTCTTCGACTCGAGGTCGACGACGCGCACGCCGTCCTCGGCGAGCTGCAGCCGGGCGTGGAAGCGCGACACCGACGGGTCGGCGAGGACGAGCTGCGTCTCCACGTTCGAGCCGACGACGAGCGAGCCGCGGGCGAGCACCGCCTTGGGGCCGGCGCCGGGGCCGCCCACCGCCTCCACCACCACGCGCCGCTGCTTGAGCGCACCGGTAGCGCCGTCGGTGTAGAGCAGATCGGTGGCGGGCCCGAGGGGCGCGGTCTCGTCGGCGGGCGTCATCGCCCGCGGATCGTCCGCGCCCTCCCCCGACGCGTCAAGCGAGCTTGCTCCGCAGGAACGCCGCCGCCTCCGGGTGCAGCCGGGCGAGGTCCGCGGCGCGCGCGAGCACCACGCGATCCTCCTGGGTCAGCCCCGACCCCTCGGGCCGCGCCACGTTCCCGGCGGGCGCCGGCCGGAAGATCGCCTCGAGGCCGTCGACGAGCCGGGCCGCGGCGATCGCCGCCAGCTCGCCGCGGTCGAGGAAGATCCCGCCGCACCGCCCGCAGCGATCGACCGCGAAGCCCTGCCCGGGCACCTCCGCCTTCCGCATGGCGATCCAGCAGCGCGGGCAGCCGGCCTCGTCGTCCGTCGCGACCGGGACGTCCTTCGCCGGCTCGCCGGAGAGGATCGCCGGGTCGGCCGTCGCCGCCGCGAGCTCGCCGAAGTCGAGGAAGGTGCCGCCGCACCGCGCGCAGCGCTCCACCGCCACGGCGCCGGTCGACGGCGCCCGCGACATCGTGGCGCCCTTGCACCGGGGACAGCGCATCGAGCCTCCGCTCGCCCGGGCGCCCCGCGCGCCCCGGCCCGCCCGCCGCGGTTGCCGCGATCGGGCGCGTTGCGAACTCTAGCCGGAGGGCCGCGCGATCCGAACGCCCCGGGGAGGAGCCATGGGCCCGCAGGAACCGAGGAAGGCGCCGCAGCGGGAGCGCCCGCCCCAGCCGATCGACCGGGAGGGCCACGAGGGCCAGCCGATCATGGCCGACGGGCAGCTCGGCACGTTCGACTCGCAGGCGAAGGAGCCGAACCCCGAGGGCTCGGCGCTGATCTCGAACCCGGAGCTGGTCCGCACGTGGCGCTGATTTCCGCGCGATCCGCGCCCCTCCGCGGCTAGTATCCGCCCGTGCCTTCGCTCCTCGTGAACGGGAAGTCGATCCCGATCGTGAAGCCCGTCGTCTCCCTGGGCGCGTCCCAGGGCTGCGACGTCGTCGTGCCCGGCGGCGGCGTCCGCAACTCCCACGTGCTCCTCTTCGAGGACTCCGGGACCTGGGCCTTCTCCGCCACCAAGGGCGCCGAGGTCCGCGTCAACGGCCGGCGCATCGAGCGCGGGACGCTCGCCGACGGCGACGAGCTCGGCCTCGGCACCGCCAAGGTGATCTTCCGGATGGCGCTGGTGGCGACGCCGCCCGCGCCGCCGCCACAGCAGCAGCGTGGGGTCACCACCGGCTCGCAGGCGAAGGCGCTCGCCCAGCTCGCGGGCTTCTCGACCCGGCTCCTCGCCGAGCGCCCGTGGGGCGAGCTGCTCGAGGAGCTCGTCGCCGGCCTCGCCGGGGCGTGCGGCGCCGAGAAGGCGTTCCTGGTGGCGGTGGACGCCGGCGGCGGCAAGCGGGTGGTCACCGGCCCGAAGGACGAGCGCGAGGCGCCGGCGCTGCTCTCCGACACCATCGTCGAGAAGGTGCTCGCCGCGGGCACGCCGCTCCTGGTCGAGGACGCGGCGGGCAGCGCCTTCGCGAGCGCGCCGAGCGTGGTCAGCCTGCGCATCGGCTCGGCGATCGCCGTACCGCTCCGGGTGCAGGGCGCGCTCGCCGGCGCGATCTACGTCGGCCGGCCGAAGGGCGCGCCGCCGTTCGGTCCCGCCGACCTCGAGGTGGCGAGCGCGTACGCCGGCCTCGCCGCGCTGCTGCTCGGCCAGGCGCGGCACCTGCTCGTCCTCAAGGAGGACGTCGCCCGGCTGACCCAGCGGCTCGACCAGCTCCGGCAGGGGCAGCTCGTCGGCGAGAGCGCCGCGATGAAGGCGCTCAAGGACGCGATCGCCAAGATCGCGCCGAAGCCGGTGACCGTGCTCGTCACCGGCGAGACCGGCACCGGCAAGGACCTCGTCGCCCGGGCGCTGCACCGCGAGAGCGGCCGCACCGGGCCGTTCGTCGCGGTGGACTGCGCGTCGCTTCCGGAGGGCCTGGTCGAGGCCGAGCTCTTCGGCGCCGCGAAGGGCTCGTACTCGGGCGCGACGGCCGATCGGCCGGGGCGCTTCGAGGCCGCCGACGGCGGGACGATCTTCCTCGACGAGCTCGGCGAGCTGCCGAAGGGCTCGCAGGCGAAGCTGCTCCGGGTGCTGCAGGAGCGCGAGGTGACGCGGCTCGGCGAGGTGCGGACCCGGAAGGTCGACGTCCGCGTCGTCGCCGCGACGAACCGCGACCTGAAGGCCGAGGTCGCCGCCGGCCGCTTCCGCGAGGATCTGCTCTTCCGCCTCGACGAGGTGAAGCTCTCGGTGCCGCCCCTCCGCGACCGCGGCGACGACAAGCTGCTCCTGGCCGAGCTGTTCCTGCGGCAGCTGGCGACCGAGCAGGGCAGGCCGGAGCTCACCAAGCTCTCGTTCCGCGCCAGGCAGGTGATCGCCGGCCACCCGTTCCCCGGCAACGTCCGCGAGCTGCGCGCGCGGCTCGCCCGGGCGGTGGCGCTCGCCTCGGGGCCGGAGATCGGGCCCGACGACCTCGGGATCGCCGGCGAAGACGCGATCGAGCCGCTCGAGGAGGCGAAGGAGCGGTTCGTGAAGGACCACGTGCGCCGCGCCGTGGCGGCGGCCGGCGGCAACAAGAAGAAGGCGGCCGAGGCGCTCGGGATCGGGCTGCGCTCGATCTTCCGCTACCTCGACGAAGAGGGCTGACCCGCGCGAGGGTGGACCGTGCCAGGTCCGGCACGGTTCCGGCCGCGCTTCCTCCGCGATCCGTGGCGTTCCGCGCACTTGCCGCGCTGGCAAGTCGCTTGCTCATGCGTCTCCCTGCGCGGCAACGAACACGCCGCCGGCGGCGGCGCCGCGCACGCCCCGGCTCGCGAAGGTAGGAACCCGATGAAGAAGTCGACCGCTCTCAGCTCGTGTCTTCTCGCAGCGCTCCTCGTCACCGGCGGCGCGTGCGTCGTCGTCGAGGACGGCGACGGCGGCGGTGGCGCCGACGGCGGCGGCGACGGCGGTGGCGACGGCGGCGGGGTGCCGCCGGGCTTCTGCTCCGCGTCGTCGCCCTGTCCCACCGGCCAGTTCTGCTTCAACGGCGCCTGCGCGCCGGGCTGCACCAGCGACGAGAACTGCGACGCCGACAAGTACTGCGACACCGCCTTCCTCTACTGCGTGCCGCGCGAGGTGGTGACCTGCGAGAGCTCGGGCTGCGCCACCGGCTACGACTGCGTCAACGGCTACTGCGTCGTGCACGTGGAGAACCCGCCCTCGTGCGAGTGGCGCGAGAACGGCACCGACGGCTGCGCCGAGAACGAGCTCTGCGTCGAGGACTTCTCCTCCGAGCAGGCCGACGGCGAGTGCCTGCAGTTCCCGCCGTGCCCGCAGGACGGCGACTGCCCGATCGGCACCACCGGCGCGGTGTGCAACGACGAGTACATCCCGTCGAAGGGCCGCATCTGCCTCACCGGCCTCTGCGCCGACGCGTCCGACTGCCCGGGCAACCTCCGCTGCCAGTCGTTCGGCGAGGGAGCGCCGATCGGGTTCTGCGCCGAGCCGCAGCCGCTCGGCGGCCCGTGCACCGTGAACGACGACTGCGCCGAGGGCCTCGTCTGCGAGGAGCCGGCCCCGGGCTTCCCGCAGAAGACCTGCGCCAACGGCGGTGGCGGCGGCGGCGGCGGCGGCAACTCGTGCAACTTCGACGGCGACTGCGGCGCCGGCTCGTGGTGCGACGGGTTCGAGCGCGCCTGCGTCTCCGGCTCGGGCGACGTCTGCTTCGACGACAGCGAGTGCCCGGGCGGCGAGTCGTGCGATCCGATGAACGGGCGGTGCCGGTCGTAGCTCGGTAGCCCCGCACGTGCGGTGGCCCGCGGTCTCGCCCGCTTCGACGGGCGGGGCCGCGGGCGCCGCTCTAGGATGATCCCGATGCGCTCTCCCTCCGCGAAGCTCCTCGCCACGCTCGTCGTCGCGCTCGCCGCGTGCCCGCTCGACGTCCGCGTCCGCTGCGAGGCGACCGACGACTGCCCGGAGGGAGAGGCGTGCACCGACGGCGTCTGCGTCGTGCCGGCGGGCGACGGCGGCGACGGCGGCGGCGGCACCGGCGGCGGCGCGGGTGGCGGCGGCGGCAGCGGCGGCGCGGGTGGGAGCCGCGGCGCCGGTGGGAGCGGCGGCGCCGGTGGGAGCGGCGGCGCGGGTGGGAGCGGCGGCACCGGCGGCGCCGGCGGGCTGCCGCCCGGCTCGGTGGGCAGCGGTTGCGCCCGCTCCGCCGACTGCGACGCGGGCCTCGTCTGCGACACCGAGCTGCCCGGCGGCTACTGCGCCACGACCTGCGGCGTGGGCGGCGCGTGCCCCGAGGGCGGCGTCTGCATCGACGTCGGGTTCGGCAACGAGATCTGCCTGCGCGCCTGCGCGAGCTCCGAGGACTGCGGCCGTCCCGGCTACACCTGCCAGCGCGCGCCGAGCGGCCAGTTCGCCTGCGCGCCGCTCGACGGCGGCGGCGGCAGCGGCGGGGCGGGCGGCGGGGGCGGTGGAGGGCCGGAGCGCGTCACCATCGGCGAGGTCTGCGACGAGCCGGGCGACTGCGCCCCGGAGGAGACCTGCCAGCTCCGGGGGCCGCAGGGCACCTGCCAGCGCTTCTGCATCGGCGACTGCCCCGCGGGCTACCGCTGCGCGAGCGACGCCTACTGCGTCGCCGAGGCGACCTGTCCGCCGGCGGCCGACGCGACCGGCCAGGCCTGCGGGTACTCGTACGACTGCCCGTCGTGCTTCGACTGCAACTTCTCCGAGTGCCGCCTGCCGTGCCCCCGCGGCGACGTGGACTGCCCCGCGGGACGGAGCTGCGACGACTTCTCCGGCTTCTGTCTTTAGCGGCGTGGAGCCGGGCGTTCTAGACTCCGCCCGGTGCAGGGCCGGATCCTCGCCGATCGCTACGAGCTCGTCCGCCCGCTGGGCGCCGGCGGGATGGCCGCCGTCTGGCTCGGCCGCGACCGGAAGCTCGGCCGCGACGTGGCGGTGAAGCTGCTCCACGCCCAGCTCGCCCGCGAGATCGACCGGGCGCGCTTCCGCCGCGAGGCGCTGCTCCTCGCCTCGCTCGAGCACCCGCACGTCGTCGTCGTCCACGACTGCGCGGCCGAGGACGAGGCCGAGCCGTGGCTCGTCGCCGAGTACGTGGCGGGCGAGGACCTCGCCGCGCTCGCCTCGCGCGAGCGGCCGACGCCGGAGCTCGCGGCGCTCCTCTCGTGGGCGGTGGCCGAGGCGCTCGGCGCGCTCCACGAGAAGGGCGTGCTCCACCGCGACGTGAAGCCGTCGAACGTGCTCGTCGGCGACGACGGCCGGGTGAAGCTCGCCGACTTCGGCATCGCCCGCGACGTGGCCGATCCGAGGATGACGAGGAGCGGCGAGCTCACCGGCTCCCTCGCGTACCTGGCGCCGGAGCGGCTCGACGGCAAGCCCGAGGGGCCGGCGGCCGACGTCTGGGCGGTGGGGGTGATGCTCTACGAGCTCGTCGCCGCGCGGCTGCCGTTCGAGGCGACCTCGGCGGGCTCGCTGGTGGCGGCGGTGATGGGCGGGAACCACCGGCCGCTCGCCGACGTCGCGCCCCACGTGCCCGGTCCGATCGCGGAGGTCGTCGAGCGCTGCCTCGCCGCGGACCCGGCGGCGCGCTACGCCGACGGCGCCGCCCTGGCGCGGGCGCTCGAGGGCGCGCTGGCGGCGCAGGGCGTGCCGCCGCCGGAGGCCGCGCTGGCGCAGTTCCGTCGGGACCGCGCGGGG
>CAZDGH010000184.1:0-11386 GCA_964504805.1 uncultured Myxococcales bacterium
GGTGCGGGGACGCCGCCGTCGGGATCGCCGGCGCCGGCGTCGGGTGCGGGGACGCCGCCGTCGGGATCGCCGGCGCCGCCGTCGGGAGCAGGGGCGCCGGCGTCGGGCGGGGCCGCCGCGACGTCACGCGCCGCGCTCGACGCGGGACCGCAGCCGGCGGCGAGGACGACGAGCGCGATCGCGAGGAAGGTCGGGCGGCGCACGCCGACCGAGGTACCGCGCCGGCCGGGCCGCCGGCAACGAAATCCGGCCCATTTGGTTTACATAACGTCCATTAGACGAACCACGAGACCCGCGAAGGGCTGGGCCTCGGGCCGGATCGTCTGCCCTGCGGACAGTCGCCGTCCGAGGTTGCGACAGCCGCGGGCCGCCGTCCGATCTCCAGACATCTGGGTGTCCGAAGTCAGGACGAATCGGCGGGATCCTCCGGATGACCGATGCCACGCGCAACCCCCGGCAACAACGGACGAATCTGTCGCCCGGCGCCGGCGCGGCGTAAAGCCGCTTTCCAGGGAGGAGCCGCGGCGGCCACCGCCGGCGGACCGTGTCGGAGAGAAACCTCCACGAAAAATCAGGCACTTGGCGCCTTCTCGGGCCGGCATGGCCGCTGCACAAGGCCCCGCCGCGCCACGTACCCCGGAGGCTTTCCCGATGCGGACGACCCGGCTCTTCCCGCTGCTCCCGCTCCTCGCCACCGCCCTCGCGGCCTGCGGCGAAGGCGTCGTCGAGCAGGAGCTCCACCTCCACCAGGACTACCGGCTCCCGCCCCCCGGGATGGAGTCGAACGACCGCTCCCAGGCCCTCGGCGGCCGGCAGGTCGTCTACCTGAACTTCGAGGGCGTCACGATCCGCTACGGCCGGTCCGACGCCACCCAGAACACGAGCTGGATCGTCGAGGGCACCACCACCATCCCGGCCTTCGCCGGCTACGGCTCGGATCGCGCCGCCTCGATCCGCCGCGTCGTCGACATGGTCCGCGCCGACTTCGTCGAGTACGACCTCGAGATCGTCACCGAGCGCCCGACCGCCGGCGCCTACACGATGGTCGCGATCGGCGGGAAGCCGCAGCTCATCGGCGAGTCCTCGGGCGTCGCCGGCATCGCGCCGCTCGACGCCGGCAACGGCAACCCCTCCGACATCGTCTTCGCGTTCTCCGAGGTCGTCTGGAGCGACCGGCTGATCGCCAACGTGATCAGCCACGAGTTCGGCCACTCGTTCGGCCTCGACCACCTGCGCCCGCTCGAGGCGATCATGTACCCGACGGTCCACGACCGCCGGAAGACGTGGATGAACGACGTCACCTACGACGACGGCGTCCGCCAGAACGAGCCCGAGATCCTCGCCGGCCTCTTCGGCCTGAAGACCGCCGAGCCGCCCGCCGAGGAGCCCGCGCCGGCGAGCCTGGTCGCGACGTTCGTCGGGCAGGACGTGCCGGCCTCGGTCCGCGCCGGCGAGACCTTCGAGGGCACCATCCGCTTCCGCAACGACGGCACCGCCACCTGGACCGCCGCCGCCGACGTGAAGCTCGGCTCGGAGTCGCCGCGTGACAACGACACCTGGGGCGGCAGCCGCGTCGAGCTCGGCACCCAGGAGTCGATCGCGCCCGGCCAGACCAAGGAGTGGTACGTGATGTTCCAGGCGCCCTCGACCCCGGGCGTCTACACCTTCCAGTGGCAGATGCTCGAGGAAGGCCGCGGCCGGTTCGGCGCGCCGTCGGCGCCGCTCTCCGTCGAGGTCTTCGTCGACGCCCCGGCGCCGGAGCCGGAGCCCGCCCCGGCGCAGGACGCCGAGGGCCGCCTCGAGCTCGTCGACAAGACCTGGGGCTACGGCTACGCCTTCGATCCCGACCAGCCGGACGCCGCCCTCGAGGTCCAGATCTACCTGGACGGCCGCTACGCCGGCTCCCTCGACGCCTCGCAGCCGCGCGCCGAGCTCGTCGAGGACGGCACCCTGCCCTCGCCCGACCACGGCTTCGCCTTCTGGATGCCGCGCCTCTCCCGCGGCCGCCACACGATCGAGGCCTGGGCGGTCGACACCGACGGCACGCCGCAGAAGCTCGTCGGGTCGTTCACGCTGCGCTACTGACGCGGCGCCTCGGCGCTTCGCGCCTCGGGGCTCCAGGCTCCAGCAACCTTGGCCGCTCGCCTGCTGGAGCCTGGCCGCTGGAGCCTGGAGCCGGCCTCTCTCACTCCCACTCGATCGTCGCCGGCGGCTTCGACGAGATGTCGTAGACGACCCGGTTCACGCCCTTCACCTCGTTGATGATCCGCGAGGACATCGTGGCGAGCAGGTCGTGGGGGAGGCGGCTCCAGTCGGCGGTCATGCCGTCGACGGAGTCGACGGCGCGGATGGCGCAGGTCTCGTCGTAGGTGCGCTCGTCGCCCATGACGCCGACGGAGCGGACCGGGAGGAGCACCGCGAAGGCCTGCCAGATCCGATCGTAGAGGCCGGCCGCGCGGATCTCCTCCTGGACGATGACGTCGGCCTTGCGGAGCACGTCGAGCCGGGCCTTGGTGAGCTCGCCGAGGCAGCGGATGGCGAGGCCCGGTCCCGGGAACGGCTGCCGGCCGATGATCGACTCCGGCATCCCGAGCTCGCGTCCGAGGGCGCGGACCTCGTCCTTGAACAGCTCGCGGAGCGGCTCCACCAGCGCGAGCTTCATCACCTCGGGGAGGCCGCCGACGTTGTGGTGGCTCTTGATGGTGGCGCTCGGGCCCTTGAACGAGACGCTCTCGATCACGTCCGGGTAGAGCGTGCCCTGGGCGAGGAAGGTCGCGCCCTCGATCGGCCGGGCCGCCTCCTCGAACACCGCCACGAACTCGCGTCCGATGAGCTTCCGCTTCTGCTCCGGGTCGGTGACGCCCTTCAGCTTGGCCAGGAACCGGGCCTCGGCGTCCACCACCTGCAGCGGCACGTGGTAGCGGCGGCCGAAGACCTCCTCCACCTGGTCGCGCTCGCCGGTGCGGAGCACGCCGTTGTCGACGAAGATGCAGCGGAGGCGATCGCCGATGGCCTCGTGGATGAGCAGCGCCGCGACGGCGGAGTCCACGCCGCCCGAGAGGCCGCAGACGACCACCCCGGTGGGCCCGACCTTCTCGCGGATCTGCTCGACGGCGAGCTTGGCGAACGAGCCCATGTTCCAGCCGGGCGCGCAGCCGCAGATCTCGAAGAGGAAGTTGCCGAGGAGGTCCTTGCCCCGCGGCGTGTGGTGCACCTCGGGGTGGAACTGCAGGCCGAAGAAGCTGCGAGCCACGTCGGCCACCGCCGCGTACGGCGACGAGCCGGTGGTGGCGATCGGCACGAACCCGGCGGGGATGGCCTCGACGCGGTCGCCGTGGCTCATCCAGACGTCGCAGGCCTCGCCCTTCGAGAAGCCCTTGAAGAGCTTCGAGTCGGCGACGACCTCGATCGGCGCCCGCCCGTACTCGCGGGCCTCCGCCTTCGCGACCTTCCCGCCGAGCTCCTTGGCGAGCAGCTGGAGGCCGTAGCAGATGCCGAGGACGGGGACGCCGAGCTCGAACACGATCCGGTCGGCGCGCGGGCTGCCCTCGGCCTCGACCGAGGCCGGGCCGCCCGAGAGCACGATCCCCTTCGGCGCGAAGGCGCGGATCGCCTCCCGCGACATCGTGCACGGGTGGATCTCGCAGTAGACCGACAGCTCGCGGATGCGGCGCGCGATGAGCTGGGTGTACTGGGAGCCGAAGTCGAGGATCAGGATCCGATCGCCGTGGGGGTCGCGCGTTCCCGTCGGCTTGGCTACACTCTCGCCCATGCGCTCCTCCGCTCCCTTCGTGGCCCTCGCGGCCTCTCTCGCCTTCTCGTCTGCCTGCGCCAGCGGCGCCTACGGCCCCTCCGGCGACGCCCGCCTCGACTCCGCCGTCGGCGAGGCCCTCGGCGAGGGCAAGAGCGCCGCCTCGGTCGAGGAGCTCACCAAGAAGCGCTGCTCGAACTACACGGACCGGCTGGCGAAGGCCCTGAACGAGGACCTCGAGGACGCCGAGCGGCTGGCTGCGTATACCGACTTGTACAAGGACTTCAAGGGCCGCCTCGACGCCATCGATCTCGCGCTGAAGCAGAACCCGGACCTCGCCTACGCCTCCTCCGGAGACGGCGAGTCGAAGCCGGTCGGCGTGAAGCTCGACGACCTCTACAAGGAGTGCATCGACGTCGTCGCCAACATCAACGAGGAGTTCTACAAGTACCTCCGCGAGCTCACGGAGATGCCCACCGTCACCGACGTGAAGGGCAACAAGCGGGCGCGGATGAACCTCGCGCAGCTCAAGGAGTCGATCGGGATCCTCGACCCCTCCGACAAGGAGGAGCTGCTCGAGAAGGTCCGGACCGCCGAGTCGCAGGTCGCGGCCTCGGCGGCGGACGACGAGGAAGAGGAAGACCCGAAGACGGGCAAGCGGACGAAGAAGAAGAAGGGCCGGTAGGCCCGCCCGCTACTCCATCCGGTAGTTCGGCGCCTCGCGGGTGATGGTCACGTCGTGGACGTGGCTCTCGCGCAGCCCGCTCGAGGTGATCTTCACGAAGCGCGGCTTCTCCCGCAGCTCGGCGATCGACTGGCAGCCGAGGTAGCCCATCCCCGAGCGGATGCCGCCCACGAGCTGGTGCACGTTCATCGCGAGCGTGCCCTTGTACGGGACGCGGCCCTCGATGCCCTCCGGCACGAGCTTCTCCTCCTCGACGTCGCCCTGGAAGTACCGGTCCTTCGAGCCGGCCTGCATCGCGCCGATCGAGCCCATGCCCCGGTACACCTTGTACGAGCGGCCCTGGTACAGGATCACCTCGCCCGGCGCCTCCTCGCAGCCGGCGAAGAGGCCGCCGATCATCACCGTGTCGGCGCCCGCGGCGAGCGCCTTGACGATGTCGCCGGAGTACTTGATGCCGCCGTCGGAGATGACCGGCACGCCCGCCGGCGCGCAGGCCTTCACGGCCTCGGTGACCGCGGTGATCTGCGGCACGCCCACGCCGGAGACGACGCGGGTGGTGCAGATCGAGCCGGGGCCGACGCCGCACTTCACCGCGTCGACGCCCGCGTCGACGAGCGCCTTGGCGCCGTCGCCGGTGGCGATGTTGCCGGCCACGAGCTGGAGGTCGGGCCAGCGCTGCTTGGTGGCGCGCACCGCGTCGAGGACGTTCCGCGAGTGGCCGTGGGCGGTGTCGATCACCACCACGTCGACCCCGGCGCGGACGAGCGCCTCGACCCGCTCCTCGCGATCCGGGCTGACGCCGACGGCGGCGCCGGCGAGGAGGCGGCCGCGGCCGTCCTTGGCCGAGCCCGGGTGCTTCTGCGTCTTCTCGATGTCCTTGATGGTGATGAGGCCCTTCAGGCGGCGCTCGGCGTCGACCACGAGGAGCTTCTCGATCCGGTGCTCGTGGAGCAGGTCCTTCGCCGCCTCGCGCGTGATCCCCTCCGGCGCGGTGACGAGGTCCTTGGTCATCACCTTCCCGACCGGCTGCTCGAGGTTCTTCTCGAAGCGGATGTCGCGGTTGGTGAGGATGCCGACGAGCCGATCGCCCTCGGTGACCGGGATGCCGGAGATGTCGTGGCGGCGCATCAGCTCCACCGCCTGGTAGAGCTTGGCGGTCGGCTCGATGGTGACCGGATCGACCACCATCCCCGACTCGAACTTCTTGACCTTCACCACCTCGAGCGCCTGGGCCTCGACGGGGAGGTTCTTGTGGATGATGCCGATGCCGCCCTCCTGCGCCATGGCGATGGCGGTGCGGGCCTCGGTCACGGTGTCCATGGCTGCGGACAGCAGCGGGATGTTGAGCCGGAGCTTCCTCGTCAGGCGCGTCGCGGTCTCGACGCTCCGCGGCAGCACTTCGCTGTACGCGGGCACCAGGAGCACGTCGTCGAAGGTGAGCGCTTCCGGGAGCTTCGAGGGGTCGAGCACGGCGCCTCCGCGGCCGCGCCGCTACGCCGGCGGGCGCCGCCGGGGCGACGGGGTGCGGCAATCTAACCGCCGACCCCGGGACCGTCAAACGAAGGCGGACGAGCGGGCTACGGGCAGGACGGCCGCGGCGCGCAGTCCGGGTCGCCACAGTCGGTGATCCCGTCGCCGTCGTCGTCGACGCCGTTGTTGCACGGTCCCTCGACGTCGCACGAGATGGCGGGGAAGCACTCGGGGTCCTCGCAGGGGAAGCGGCCGTCGGCGTCCACGTCGCCGCCGCCGGCGACGCAGATCTCGTTGCCGGTGCACAGGCCGGCGCACGCGGGATCGGCGCAGTCGGCCTGGCCGTTGCCGTCCTCGTCGCCGGCCAGCGAGCAGTCCTCCCCGCACATGGCGAGGCCGCGGCACTCGGGGCACTTCGCCTGGCAGTCCATCCCGATGCACTGCCCGTCGTTGCAGAGCGGCGCGGGGCCGCACGCGCCCCCGCACTCCTGGGGGCAGCCGTTCGCGCAGTCGAAGGCCTGGTCGCAGACGCCGTTGCCGCACGCACCGTTGCCGCACGCCTGCGGCGTGCACTCGCCGGGGCACGGCCCGCAGTCGGTCGCAGGCTCGCAGGTGCCGCTGCCGCAGGTGCCGCCGCCGCCTCCGCCGCTCCCGCCTCCGCCGCCGCAGGGGCTGCCCGGGACGGCGCACTCGGCGCAGATGCCGCAGTCGAAGGACGGGTCGCAGAAGCCGTCGCCGCAGTAGGCGCTCTGGCAGGTCCCGGCGTCGCACGCGCCGGCGCAGCGCCCGCACTCGAGGCCGGGGTTGCAGCTGCCGTCGCCGTCGCAGATCGCCTCGCACCCGCCGCCGGCCCCACCGAACCCGGCGCCGCCGGCGCCCTGCCCCAGCGAGCACTCCGGGCAGACGCCGCACTCGCCGGCGCCGTCGCAGAAGCCGTCGTTGCAGGTGCAGATCGGCGAGCCCTGGCAGTCGACGCAGGCCGCCTCGCACTCGCCGAGGTGGCCCTCGCAGAGGCCGTTCCCACAGCTCCTCGCCGTGCACCGCGGATCCTGGGTGCAGTCGGGGCAGGTGCAGTCCTCGGAGTCGTCGCAGATGGCGTCGCCGCAGGTCGGGCCGCAGCCGGGATCGCCGACGCACTTCGGGCAGCGCCCGCACTCGCCGTTCGCCGGCGTGCACGCGTCGGGGTTGCAGCCACCGCACAGATCGGTGCGGCCGGCGCAGTCGAGGTCGCAGGTCGCGCACTCGACCACGTCGCAGGTGCCGTCGCCGCAGCTCCGGCCGGCGCACGCGCCGTCGAGCTCGCACTCCGAGCAGAAGCCGCACTCGCTCGCCGAAGGGTCGCAGGAGCCGTCGCCGCACGACGGCAGGCCGCCGCACTCCGCGGCCCCGCAGGACGGGCAGTGCCCGCAGTCGCCCGCGAACGGATCGCAGACGCCGGCGCAGGCGCCGCACGTCACGGTGTCGCCCATGCAGTCGTTCGGGCACGCGGCGCACTCGAGCGCCTCGCAGACCCCGTCGCCGCAGAGCTGCGGGGCCTGGCAGGCCGGCTGCCCGTCGCACTCCGGGCACGAGCCGCACTCGTCCGGCGCCACGCAGGTCCCGTCGCCGCAGGTCTCGACGTCGCACGGCGCCACCCCCGCGACGCACTCCGCGCAGACGTTGCACTCGCCGCCGCCGCTGCAGACGCCGTCGCCGCACTGCTGGCCGGCGGCGCACTCCGGCCTGCCGATGCAGTCGTCGCAGCGGCCGCACTCGACGCTCGGGTCGCAGAAGGCGTCGTCCTGGCACGCGACCGCGCTGCAGACCGGGTGGTCGGTGGCGCAGTCCTGCGGGCAGATCCCGCACTCGGCGGGGATGCAGACGAAGTCGCCGCAGGTGCAGCCGCCCACGCCGACGCAGGTCGGGTCGGCGCAGTCGATGAGCTCGTCGCCGTCGTCGTCGGCGAGGTTGCCGCAGTCCTCCTCGCACCCGGCCCAGTCGGCGCAGTCGGCGTCGGCGCAGTCGGTCCTGCCGTCCTGGTCGTCGTCGATGCCGCTCTCGCAGTCCTCGGCGCAGGCGCCCGGCACCGGGCAGCAGCCCCGGTCGCCGGTGCACTCCGCGCAGGTGCCGCACTCGAACGGCGCGTTGCAGGTGCCGTCGTCGCACTGGATCTGCTGGGTGCAGTCGTCGACGCAGTCGAGGCAGCTGCAGTCCTCGCCGGGATCGCAGGAGAGGTCGCCGTCGCAGCCGCCGCAGCTGACGCCGGCGCAGTCGGCCTCGCAGAGCCCGCACTCGTTCGGCTCGCAGGCGCCGTTGCCGCACGGGCCCGCGCCGCCGAGCGGGTGGCAGAGGAGGTCGTCGCCGCAGACGAAGCCGTCGGGGCACCGCCCGTCCTCGCAGGCGAAGTCGCCCTCGAACGACGGGCAGCCGGCGATCGCCGCGAGCGCGGTCGTGGCGAGGAGCAGCGGCGCGAGCTTCCGCAGCGGGTGGGTCAAGGCGTCTCTCCTCCGACGTTCGGGCACGGTCCGCCCGGGACGTTGCACTCCGCGCAGAGCCCGCAGTCGGTCGCGGCGTTGCAGCTGCCGTCGCCGCAGATCGCGCCGCCGCACTCTCCGGCGTTCGTGCAGTCCGCGGGGCAGCGGCCGCACTCCATCGACGGGTCGCAGAGGCCGTCGTCCCCGCACGCCGGCGTGCACGGCGTGCCCTGCGCCGGGTTGCACTCCGGGCAGACGCCGCACTCGCGCTGCATGTCGCAGCTGCCGTCGCCGCAGGTGCACTCCGGCCGCCCCTGGCAGTCCTGGCAGTTGTTGCCGACGCACTCCCCGAGCATCGGCTCGCAGACGCCGTCGGCGTCGCAGCCGCCGACGCAGAGCGGCGAGGCGGCGCAGTCGTTCCCGCACGAGCCACACTCGCCGGCGACCGCCTCGCAGACGCCGTCCCCGCACGTCGGGCCGCAGAGCGGATCGCCGGCGCAGGCCGCGCACTTGCCGCACTCGGAGGCCTCGCGGCAGACGTTCGGGTCGCAGGAGCCGCAGAGATCGGGCCGCGTCGCGCAGTCCATCGCGCACCCGCACTCGATCGCGTCGCAGCGGCCGTCGCCGCAGGTGCCGCCGCCGCACCCGGGGTCGCCCTGGCACTCGAGGCAGAAGCCGCACTCGGAGCGGCTCGGCTCGCAGGTGCCGTCGCCGCAGGCGGGGACGCCGTCGCAGCCCGGCTCGCCCACGCAGCTGGGGCAGTGGCCGCAGGCGCCGGCGGCGGGATCGCACGCCGCGACGCAGCCGCCGCAGGTGACGTCGTCGCCCAGGCAGTCGAACGCGCAGGCGGCGCACTCGAGCGGCTCGCAGACGCCGTCGCCGCAGGAGTTCTGGGGAGGCGGCCGGCACTCGGGCTTGCCGGCGCACTCCGCGCACCGGTCGCACTCGCCCGGGAAGTCGCAGGTCGCGTCGCCGCAGCTGCACGTGCCGCAGTCGGTCGCGCAGCTCGAGCAGTCCTCGCTGCCGTTGCACGTCCCGTCGCCGCACGGCGCGGAGCAGGCGTCGCAGTCCTGGGCGCAGGTCTCGCAAGTCTCGGCGCCGTTGCACGTCCCGTCCCCGCACGAGGGACCGCAGGCGCCGCAGTCGGCCGGGCACGTCTCGCAGGTCTCGCCGATGACGGCGATGCAGCGGCCGTCCTGGAGGCAGCTGCCGCCGCACTGCGAGCCGCAGTCGGTCGGGCAGCTCGTGCAGGTCTCGCCGGCGTCCGCCTCGCAGACGAAGTCGCCGTCGCAGGCTCCGCCGCCGTCGCAGGCGGCCGCGCCCACGCACTCGGGGCAGCGGCCGCACTCGTCGGGCGCGGCGCAGAAGGCGTGGTCGCCGCAGCGATCGCCGCCGCCTCCCGGCCCGCCCTCGCAGAGGCTGGTCCCGGGATCGCAGGCCATGCCGTCCGGGCAGTCGGCGTCGTCGACGCACGCGTACTTGCCCTCGAACGAAGGACAGGCCGCGGCGAGCGGCAGGAGCGCGAGGAGCGCTGCGAGCTGGGCGCGGGTCACCGGAGCGGCACCGTCACGGTCGCCGCGGCGCCGCCCTCGAGCGGCACCACGCCGACGTCCGAGCCGCCGCCCTCGTCGTCCGGCCAGAGGATCGTCGAGGCGACGATGAGCACCGCGCCGCCGATGAGCATGCCGCCGCCGAGCGCCGCGCCGAACGAGGCGTCGTCCGCCTCGGCCTTGGTCACGCCGTCCTCGCCGCTCCCGAGCCCGGACTGCTGCGCGTCGAAGTCGAGCTTGGTGGACCACGCCGAGCCGTAGAAGTAGCCGCCGACGCCCGCCGCCACCACGCCGGTGCCGAAGAGCGCCCAGGGCAGCACGGTGCTCCGGCCGCCGCTCGCAGGCTCGGCGGTCGCGACCGCCGACGGCGGGGCCTCCGGCGGCGGCTCGGCGGGCGGCGGCTCCTTCGGCGGCGCCACGGCGACGGCGCCCTTCCCCGGGAGCGCGCCGAGCAGCTCGGTCACGGCCGCGGTGGTGACGTCGACGAGCTGCGCCTCGCCGGTGGCGCGCTTGGTGAGGCGCGCCACCGCCTGCGCCTTCGAGATGTCGACGAGGGAGAGCGAGATGAGCCAGGTGCCGCCGACCTGCGAGACCTCGGAGCCGACGATGTAGTCGACGCCGAGGGCGCCGCCGATCTCGGCGAGGCAGGACGCCTCGCCGCACCCGAGCATCTCGCGCTGCTTCTCGAAGCCGACCATGGCGCGGATGTCGGCGCCGCTGGTGACCTGGGCGTCGGGCCGCGCCGCGCACTCGGACGCGATCAGCGACGAGAGGCCCTCGACCGCCTTCGGGTCCACCTTGCCGGTCGCCTTGACGTCGAGCACCGCGAGCTTCCACTTCTTGGCGGGCTCGGCGCCACGGGCGAGCGACGGGCCGGCGACGAGCGCGATCACCAGGAGCGACGCGCAGAACTCCAGGAAGGCCTTCGGGAATCCTCGGTGCAAGGGGTCTCCTCCTCGGGCGGCGATCGTACCGGAAGCGGGCGCCGGCGCGCCATGGCCTACGCGCGGCTCGCGAGCCGGTCGAGCGCGGCCGCGGCGGCGCCGGCGACGACCTCCACCGGGTGCAGGTCGTGGTAGCGGGCGCCGACCCCGGGCGTGTCCGCGAGCAGGAGCCACGGCTCCGAGGCGCGGACCGGGATCACCTGCACGAGCGCGGTCTCGGGCACCGAGCCGAGGATCCGGAAGAGCGGATCGAGCTCGGCCGCACGCGGCGCCGGGCCGTACCCCGGCGGCAGGAGCTCGGGCGCGATGCGCAGCGCCGCGACCTCGTAGGCGGGTCGGGCGAGGCCGCGGCCGGCGAGCCCGCGCAGCGAGCCGTCGCGGAAGACGAGCAGCAGCACCCGGCCGAACCACGACGCGGCGAAGCCGAGCAGCGCGGCGGCGACGTCGCCCTCGCTGCCGGCGGCGGCGAGGCGCTCCACGGTCCCCGCCTCGCCGGGGCCTCCGCGGGGCGGCACCAGGGCGCCGCCGGGCGC
>CAZDGH010000185.1:0-11384 GCA_964504805.1 uncultured Myxococcales bacterium
GCGCAAGCACCTCTCCAACGTCTTCAAGCCGGGCGAGGGGCTCGTCGGGCAGTGCGCGCTCGAGAAGGAGCGCATCCTCGTCACCGAGGTCCCGGAGGACTACATCCGGATCTCCTCGGGCCTCGGCGACGCGGTGCCGCGGAACATCGTGGTGCTGCCGGTGCTGTTCGAGGGCGAGGTGAAGGCGGTGATCGAGCTCGCCTCGTTCAACCGCTTCAACGAGATCCACCTCTCCTTCCTCGACCAGCTCACCGAGTCGATCGGGATCGTGCTGAACACCATCGCCGCCGGCATGCGGACGGAGGAGCTGCTCAAGCAGTCGCAGAGCCTCGCCGACGAGCTGCGCTCGCAGCAGGCGGAGCTCACCGAGACCAACCGGCGCCTCGAGGCCCAGGCGAAGACGCTGCAGGTCTCCGAGGAGCGCCTCAAGCAGCAGCAGGAGGAGCTGCAGCAGACCAACGAGGAGCTCGAGGAGCGGTCGCGGCTGCTCCAGCTGCAGAACGAGGAGGTCGAGCGGAAGAACCGGGAGATCGAGCAGGCGAAGCTCGCCCTCGAGGAGCGCGCGCAGCAGCTCGCGCTCTCCTCGAAGTACAAGAACGAGTTCCTCGCCAACATGAGCCACGAGCTGCGCACGCCGCTGAACTCGCTGCTCATCCTCTCCAAGCTGCTCGCCGACAACGCCGAAGGGAACCTCAGCCCGAAGCAGGTCGAGTTCTCCCAGACGATCCACTCGTCGGGCTCGGACCTCCTGGCGCTCATCAACGACATCCTCGACCTCTCGAAGATCGAGTCGGGGACGATGGCGGTCGACGTCGACGAGTACGACCTGCCGGGGCTGCGCGACTACGTCGAGCGCACCTTCGGGCAGATCGCGGTCGACAAGCGCCTCGGGTTCTCGGTGGACCTCGCCCCGGACCTGCCGGCGGCGATGTTCACCGACGCGCGGCGGCTGCAGCAGGTGATCAAGAACCTGCTCTCGAACGCCTTCAAGTTCACCGAGGCCGGCTCGGTGCGGCTCGAGGTCGCGCCGGCGACCTCGGGCTGGACGCCGGGCCACGAGAGCCTGGACCGGGCCGACAGCGTCGTCGCCTTCTCGGTGGTCGACACCGGCATCGGCATCCCCGAGGGCAAGCAGCGGATCATCTTCGAGGCGTTCCAGCAGGCGGACGGGTCGACGAGCCGCAGGTACGGCGGCACCGGCCTCGGCCTCTCCATCAGCCGCGAGATCGCCCGCCTCCTCGGCGGCGAGATCGCGGTGCGCAGCAAGGTCGGCGAGGGCTCGGCGTTCACGCTCTTCCTGCCCACGGCGTACATCCCGCCGGCGGCGAAGCAGCTCGGCAACGGCCACGGGAACGGCTTCCACGCCGCGCCCCGGTTCTTCGATCGCCCCGGGCAGGAGGCGCTCGCGGCCGCGGCGCAGGCGCTGGCGCAGCCGGCGAACGTCGTCGAGGCCGCGTCGTACCCGCCCGTCGACCTCGACGACGACCGGAAGCGGATCGCGCCCGGCGACCGGGTGCTCCTCGTGGTCGAGGACGACGTGCCGTTCGCGCGGATCCTCCTCGACCTCTCGCGGGAGATGGGCTTCAAGGGCGTGGTCGCCACCCGCGGCGACCAGGCGCTGGCGCTGGCGCGGGAGCTCAGGCCCGACGCCATCACCCTCGACCTCCGGCTCCCGGTGATCGACGGCTGGAGCGTGCTCGACCGGCTCAAGCACGACGGCCGGACGCGGCACATCCCGGTGCACATCATCTCGGCGAGCGACGAGGAGAAGTACCGCGGCCTGCGGCAGGGCGCCCTGGCGTGGCTGAAGAAGCCGGTGAGCCGCGAGGCGCTGCTCGAGGCGCTCGGCGGCGTGAAGGGCTTCCTGGAGCGGCCGTTCCGGAACCTGCTCGTCGTCGAGGACGACCCGACGCAGCGCCTGGCGATCGTCAACCTCATCGGCAACGGCGACGTGAAGTCGACGGCGGTCGGCTCGGGCGGCGAGGCCCTGGAGAGGCTCGAGGAGCAGAGGTTCGACTGCGTGGTGCTCGACCTCGGGCTCCCGGACATGCCGGGCACCGAGCTGATCGGCCGGATCAAGGAGGCCGTCGACTACGAGCTGCCGATCATCGTCTACACCGGCAAGGAGCTCTCCGAGGACGAGGAGACCGCGCTGCGCCGCGTGACCGACTCGATCATCGTCAAGGGCGTCCGCTCGCCGGAGCAGCTCCTCGACGAGACCGCGCTCTTCCTGCACCGGGTCGAGGCCAACCTGCCCGACGAGAAGCGGAACATGATCAAGCAGGTCCACCAGAGCGACCCGGTGCTCTCGGGCCGCACGGTGCTGGTGGTCGACGACGACGTCCGGAACATCTTCGCGCTCACCTCGGTGCTCGAGCGGCAGCGGATGAACGTGCTCTTCGCGGAGAACGGGCGGAAGGCGATCGACGTGCTCGCCAGGACGCCGGGCGTCGACGCGGTGCTGATGGACGTGATGATGCCGGAGATGGACGGCTACGAGACCACCCGGGCCATCCGCCAGCTCCCGCAGTTCGGCAAGCTCCCGATCATCGCGCTGACCGCCAAGGCGATGAAGGGAGACCGCGAGAAGTGCATCGAGGCGGGGGCGTCCGACTACATCACCAAGCCGGTCGACACCGAGCAGCTCCTCTCGCTGCTGCGGGTGTGGCTGTACGGCAAGAGCGAGCACCGTGAGCAGCGGAGCTGAGCCGCGGATCGTCGAGGGCCTCGACCCCGAGGAGCGGGAGGCGGGGCCGGCGCCGGTCGAGGGCAGCGACCTCGAGGAGCTCGAGGTCTCGCTGCTGCTCGAGGGGGTGTACCGCCGCTACGGCGCGGACTTCCGCGACTACGCCCGCACCTCGCTGACCCGGCGGCTGCGCAACATGATGAGGGAGGAGGGCGCGGGCACGCTCTCCGAGCTGCAGGCGCGGGTGCTCCACGAGACGGAGGTGATGGAGCGGCTCCTCCTCCACCTCTCGGTGAACGTCACCGCGATGTACCGGGACCCGAGCTTCTACGTGGCGTTCCGCGAGAAGGTGGTGCCGCAGCTCCGCTCGTTCCCCTACGTGCGCCTCTGGCACGCGGGCTGCTCGACCGGCGAGGAGGTCTACTCGACCGCGATCCTCCTCTCCGAGGAGGGGATCTTCGACCGCTGCCGGATCTACGCGACCGACATGAACGCGGCGGTGCTCGAGCGCGCCAAGGCCGGGATCTTCTCGCTCGCGAACATGCGGGAGTACACCGCCAACTACCTGAAGGCCGGCGGGAAGGCCCAGTTCTCCGACTACTACACGGCGAACTACGACCACGCGATCTTCAAGCGGGACCTCAAGCGCAACGTCGTCTTCAGCCAGCACAACCTGGTGACCGACGCGTCGTTCAACGAGTTCAACGTCATCCTCTGCCGCAACGTGATGATCTACTTCAACGCGTCGCTGCAGGAGCGCTGCCACCGCCTCTTCTTCACCTCTCTCCGGCGCTTCGGGATCCTCTGCCTGGGCCGCCGCGAGACCATCGCCCACACCGTCCACGAGCAGGACTTCGACGTCTTCGACGAGCGCGAGCGGATCTACCGGCGGCAGGGCTAGCCGTGTACGACGTCGTCGTGGTCGGGACCTCGTGGGGCGGGCTGGACGCCGTCCAGGAGCTGCTGCGGCGGCTGCCGCCGGTGTTCCCGCTGCCGATCGTGGTCGTGCAGCACCGCGGTCCCGAAGAGGACGGCGTCGCCGAGCTCTTCCAGCGCGCCACCTCGCTCCGCGTCCGCGAGCCCTTCGACAAGGAGCCGCTCGACCGCGGGAACGTCTACGTCGCGCCCGCCGGCTACCACCTCCTCTTCGAGGGCCGCGCCTTCGCGCTCTCCACCGAGAAGCCGGTGAAGCACGCCCGCCCGTCGATCGACGTCGCGCTCGCCGCCGCGGCCGGGACGTTCCGCAGCCGGACCATCGCCGTCCTCCTCACCGGCGCGAGCGACGACGGCGCGGAGGGCGCCGCGATGGTGAAGGGCCACGGCGGCAGGGTCGCGGTGCAGGACCCGCGCACCGCCGCCAGCCCCGTGCTGCCGCAGGCGACGCTCTCGCGCTGCAAGCCCGACTGCGTGCTCCCGCTCGGCGAGCTGCCGGGCTGGCTGCGCCGGACGGTGTACGGGCGCTAGCCGGGCGCTGGCCGCGCGGCGCGCCCGTCGCCAGATTCGCGGCCGGAGGTGCGTCGATGGAGCGCTCCGGGCGCCCGGTCCTGCTGGTGGTGAACAACAGCGTCGAGACGATGGCGCTCCTCCGGGAGGTGTTCGAGGCGGAGGGCTGGCTGGTGGTCACCGGCCAGGTGGACGACGTCAAGCGCGGGCGGCTCGACCTGGTGGAGCTGGTGGAGCGCCACCGGCCGCAGGTGCTGCTCTGGGACCTCGCCCCGCCGTACCGCGAGAACTGGACCTTCCTGCGGCTCGCTCGCTCCACCGAGGCGGTCCGGCCGCTCCACCTGGTGGTGACCACGACGAACAAGCGGGCCCTCGAGGAGCTCGTCGGGCCCACCGAGTCGCTCGAGCTCATCGGCAAGCCGGTCGACCACGAGGTCATCCTCGAAGCGGCGACCCGCGGGCTCCCCGGCGGCGCGGCGCGGCCGGACGTCTCGCACTAACGCCGCGGAAGGGAGACGACGAACCTCGCGCCATGGCCCGGCGCGCTCGAGGCGCGGATCGAGCCGCCGTGGGCCTCGACCAGCTGCCGGACGATGTACAGCCCGAGCCCGGTGCCCTGGTGCGCACGGGCGCCGGCGGCGCGCTCGAAGGGCAGGAAGAGCTTCTCGAGGAACGCGGGCTCGATGCCGATGCCCTGGTCCTCCACGGAGAGCTGCGCCCGCTCGGCGTCGGCGTCGACGGCGACGCGGACCGGCTTCCCGTCCCCGTACTTGAGCGCGTTGGAGAGCAGGTTGGTGACGATCTGCTCGAGCCGGAGCCGGTCCCACCGGCCGCGGACCGGCCTCGGCGCCACGAGGTCGACCTGCGAGCCGGAGAGCGCGGCCTCGACGCCGAGCTGCCCGAGGACGGTGTGCACCAGCTCCACCAGGTCGAGGTCCTCCTTGTCGAGGACGAGGCGGCCGGCGGCGAGTCGGGAGACGTCGAGCAGCTCCGAGATCATCGCCGCCAGGCGGTTCGCCTGCTGCTCCGCGCGGGCGAGGCCGGCGTCGAGGCGCTCGAGCGGGAGCTGCGGCACCTTGCGGCGGAGGAGCTGCAGCTGCAGGTGGAGCGCGGCGAGCGGCGACTTCAGCTCGTGGCTGGCGATCCCGAGGAAGTCCTCGCGGGCGCGCAGGGCCCTGCGGGTCTCCTCGTAGAGGATCGCGTTGTCGACCGCGAGCGCGGCGAGGGCGGCGAGCTCCTCGGCGAGCGCGAGGTCCTGCGGACCGAGCCGCCGTCCCGACTCGGCGCTGGAGAGGGTGAGGGCGCCGAGGGTGCGGCCACGCGTCCGGAGCGGCACGGCCAGGATCGAGACCAGCCCGAGGCGGCGCACGAGCTCGCGGCGCTCGGCCGGCTCGACGGTGGCGAGCATCGCCTCGGTGAGCTCGGGGACCAGCGCCGTCCTGCCGCTCCGGACCGCCGTCGTGGCGCCGTGCCGGTCGTCGGCGTTCGCGGGCCAGCGGCGCTCGAGCTCCCAGGCGAGCTGCACCTTCTCCCGCTCCTTGTGGGCGATGGCGACGGTCCGGAGCGCGCCGGGCGCCTCGCCGAGGTGCACCGAGCAGAAGTCGGCGATCTCGGCCACGGCGAGCTGCGCGACCCGCGCCAGGGTGCGCTCGTACTCGAGCGACTCGGCCAGGATGCGGCCGGCCTCGGCGAGGAACCGCGCGGAGGCCTCCTGTCGCTTGTGCTCGGTGACGTCCCGACCTGCGCCGAGGACGCCGACCACCCGGCCGTCGCGGCGGATCGGGGCGAGGTGCACCTCGAAGGTGCGGGGGTGGCCGCTGACGCCGACCTCGAGCTCCACCGGCGCCGGCGTCGCGCCGCGGAGCACCTCGCGCTTCAGCGCCACGAGCCGGCCCACCTCGCCGACGCGGAACAGCTCCTCGTCGGTGTGCCCGAGGAAGTCGGCCGGGACGAGCCCGAGCTGCGGGTTGTGGATCCAGCGGTAGCGGAGCTGCTCGTCCTGCTCGAAGACGACCGCCTGGAGCGCGGCGAGGCCGAGTCGGAGCCGCGCCTCGGTGGCGCGCAGCGCCTCGCGCTCGCGCTCGAGCGCGGCGCGCAGCTGCGCCTGGACGATGGCCGAGGCGGCCCGCTGGGCCATCGAGCGGAAGACGAGCTTGTCCGAGCGCGAGAACTCGTACGCCGAGCGCGAGCCGATCTGCGTCACCCCGACGAGCCGCTCGCCGTCGAGCAGCGGCACGCCGTACAGCGCGCGGACGCCGCGGGCCCGCACGGTCGCGCTGCGGATCTCCGGATCGCGGGCGGCGTCGCGGAGCTCGGCGGGGGCGCGGGTGGCGGCGATGCGCCCGCCGAACCCCTCGCCGATCGCGAGGGTCAGGCCGCTCGCCACGTCCTCCTCGAGGCCGATGGAGGCGCGCACCCGGAGCAGGTCGCCCTCGCGGAGCAGGATCACGGCGGTGTCGGCGGCGCCGTGGGTCTCGAGCGTCACCTTGCAGAGCGCGCGGAGCACCTGGTCGAGCTCGCCGCGGTGCACGGCGGCGGTGGCGAGGCGGTCGAGGGCCTCGAGGGTGCGGGCGCGGGCGCGGGCGAAGCGGCTCGCCACCTCCCGCAGGGCGAGATCGAGCGCGCCGTGGAGCTGCAGGAGGGCGGGGTCGCCGGGGCCGTCCGGCCAGAGCTCGAGGATCGCGCGGCGGAGCAGGGCGAGCTCGTCGATCACCAGCGACAGGTCGACGCCCTCGTCGAGGCGGGCGAGCGCGTGGCGGTCGGCGGCGGCGAGCTCCCGGTCGGCGGCGCCCCCCTCGAGCGCCACGGCGACGCCCTCGAGGAGATCGGGGAGGTCGTCGAGCAGCGCCGGACCGGCCCGCTCGCGCGCGGGGGCCAGCCTGCGCGCGGCGGCGGCCCACCTCGCGAGGATCTCGCCGCGCCGTTCGCGGAGGAAGGCCGCCAGCGGCCCGCTCGGGACGGTCTCGCCGGTCTCGCCCATGGAGCGAAGCTAGGCACGGCGGCGGTTCCTGCGCCGGAGCCACGGTCGCTCCGCTAAGGTGCGGCCGATGGAGCGGACGCTCCCCATCCTGATCGGCCTGCTCATCGCCGCGACGGCGCTCGCCATCGCCGCCAAGCGCGCGCGCATCCCCTACAACGTCGCCCTCGTCGTCGGCGGCCTCGTCCTCGCCATGGCGCACGTGCTGCCCGGCGTGCCGGCGCTCGAGCCCGAGGTCGTCTTCCTGCTCTGCCTGCCGCTGCTGCTCTTCGAGGGCGGCATCACCGCCGACCTCGACGACATCCGGCGCAGCGCGGTGCCTCTCGCGGTCGTCTCGACCGCCGGGATGGCGATCTCGATCGTCGTCACCGGCGCGCTCTTGCAGCTCATCCTCGGGCTCGGGTGGGGGCCGTCGCTCCTGCTCGGCGCGACCCTGTCGGTGACCGACACCGTCTCGATCCTCTTCGCCTTCCGGCGGGTGCAGGTGCCGCCGCGCCTCGCCGGGCTGATGGAGGGCGAGAGCCTCTTCAACGACGGCACGGCCCTGGTCGCCTTCGCCGCGATCGCGGCGGTGGTCGCCACCGGCGAGACGCCGACGGCGATCGGCCTCCTCTCGGGCGTCGCCTTCGCGACGGCGGGCGGCGCCGCCATCGGCCTCGCGGCGGGGCTCACCGCCGGCGCGGTGATCCGGCGGGTGCACGACCCGCTCGCCGAGATCATGGCGACCGCGGCGCTCGCCTTCGCGTCCTACGCGGCGGCCCGGGCGTTGCACCCCACGCGGGGCAAAGCCCTCCTGGGCGCCCCGCGCGCCGGGGGCGAGACCATCCGCGAGGGCCTGCCGCCGGAGAGCCGCATCGCCCTCGGCAGCTTCTGGGAGTACGCCGCCTTCGGGGTCAACACCTTCCTCTTCCTCGAGGTCGGCCTCGCCACCTCGCCGGACTCGCTCGTGCACCACGCCGGCGAGTCGGTGCTCGCGGTCGCCTGCGTCTTCGCCGGGCGCGCCGCCGGCGTGTACCTGCCGTTCGCGCTGCTGCGGCTCTTCCGCCCGGCCGAGGCGCCGCCGGTCCGGTGGCAGCACGTCTTCGTGATCGGCAACGTCAAGGGCGCCCTCTCGATCGCCCTCGCCCTCGGCCTCCCGGCCGGCGTCCCGCACCGCGAGCTGCTCGTCGACGTCGCCTTCGCGGTCACCTTCGTGAGCCTGGTCGGCCAGGGCCTGCTCCTGCCGGTCGCGCTCCGGAGGCTCGGGCTGGTGGAGACGAACCCGGCGGCGGCGACCCTCGCCGAGCAGCAGGGCCGGCTCGTCGGCGCCCGGGCGGCGCGCGCCGAGCTCGAGGCGCTCCACGCCCAGGGCCTCGTGCCGCGCGGCGCCTACGACCAGCTCCGGAGCGAGTACCAGGTCACCATCGCCGCGGCGGAGCGCGAGCTCCGGAAGCTGCAGGAGCAGCACCTCGCCCTCGGGGCCCGGGCGCTGCTCGCCACCCGGCGGCGCCTCGTCGACGCCGAGCGGACCGCGCTCCTGGCGGCGTCCCGGTCGGGGCTGCTCTCCGACGAGGTGGCGTCGCGGCTCCTCGGCGCGCTCGACGCCCGCATGCTCTCGCTCGACCGCGTGCTCGCCGGAGAGGACGTCCGGAAGAAGGAGGAGCGGTGAAGATCGTCATCGCCGGCGGCGGCCGGGTGGGCAGCGCGCTCGCGGCGCGGCTCGTGGCCGAGGGTCACGGGGTGGCGGTGATCGACCGCGAGCGCGCGGTCTGCGACCGGCTCTTCGAGGAGATCGGCGTGGTGGCGGTGTGCGGAGACGCCACCGACCCGAGCGTCCTCAAGCAGGCGGGGGTCGGCTCCGCGGAGATCGCCGCGGCGGTGCTGCAGCGCGACGCCGACAACCTCGCCTTCGCGGCGCTGGCGCGCGTCCACTCGACGGCGCGGCTCATGGCCCGCATGCTCGACGGCCGCTACCGCGACGCGTACCGGCTGGCCGGCGTCCACGACCTCGTGGCCGAGGCCGACCTGGTGGTGGGCCGGATGGCGACGGCGATCGAGTTCCCGGAGGTCGAGGGCTCGCTCCCGCTCGCGTCCGGCGACGCGATCCTCTTCGAGCTGTCGGTGGCGCCCGGCGCGGTCGTGGCCGGAATGACCGTGGCGCAGGTCCGCGGCCAGCCGGACTTCCCGAAGGAGTGCGTCTTCATCGGCCTCGTCGGCCGCGACGGCGCCATCGAGCTGCCGAGCGGCGCCAGCGTGCTCCGGGCGGGGCAGACGGCGATCCTCGTCGCCCGGCGGAGCGAGCTCGCCCGCGCCATCGAGGCGCTCACCGCCGAGTCGACGGCCGAGGCGTCGGCGCCGCTCGCCGGCATCGCCGCCTCGCTGCGTCGGATCGACTTCCTGGCGCCGCTCTCGGACGACGAGCTGGCCGAGCTCGCCCGGGGCGTGGAGCTCGTCCGCCGCGGTGCCGGCGAGCCGGTGTTCAAGAAGGGCGATCCGGGCGAGACGTTCTACCTGGTGCTCGCGGGCGAGGTGGCGCTCGGCGAGGACCCGGCGCGGCCCCTCGAGCTCGTCGCCCGCGGCGGCTTCTTCGGCGAGGTGTCGCTGCTCACCGGCGATCCGCGGTCGGCGTCGGCGCACGCGACGCGGGAGTCGGAGCTCGCGGCCATCGGCCTCGACGACTTCCGGCGGGTGGTGATGGCCAACCCGGCCGTGGCCCTGGAGATGAGCCGGATCCTCGGCCAGCGGCTCGCCCAGGCGACGAAGGCGCAGGCGTCCCGCCGCGGCCTCTTCTCGCGGTAGCGCCGCCGGCGGGTCGTGCGCAGGGTGCCTCGAAGGGGCGATGCGGCCCCGCGAGCCACGGGGGCGCACATGGAGAGCAGGGTCGAGCGGATCGAGGCGTGGCGCTGGGCGGCAGGCGCGCCGCGGGTGCGGTGGGGCGCGATCTTCGCCGGCACGTTCGTGGCGCTCGGGATCTGGGCGCTGCTGTACGCGTTCGGCCTCGCCGTCGGGCTCTCGGCGGTCGATCCGAGCGAGCCGGGGACGCTCCGCGGCGCCGGCATCGGCACCGGCGTCTGGTCGCTCGTCGCCCCGCTGATCGCCCTCTTCTTCGGCGGCATGGTCGCCTCGCGCTCGGCCGGCACGGTGGAGAAGGCGGACGGCGCCGTGCACGGCGCGGTGCTCTGGTCGCTGACGACGATCGCCGGCGCGTTCGTCCTGCTCTGGGCGGTGAGCTCGGTGATCGGGACCGCGGCGCGGCTCGGGGGCCAGGCGGTCACCGGGGTCGCCTCGGGTGCGGCGACGGTCGCGGGCGCGGCGGGGGAACGGGCCGGGAGCGCGATCGAGGCCCTCGGCCTCGACACCGGCGATCTCCTCGCACCCGTGAACGAGCGGCTCCGCGCCGAGGGCAAGCCGATCGTCACCACCCAGCAGCTCGAGGCGGCGGCGCGCACCTACGCGCAGCAGGCGGTCCGGGGCGAGGCGGATCGCGAGGCGCTGATCGGCTCGATCGCGTCGCAGACGAACCTGTCGCGGGCCGACGCCGAGGACCTCGCCGGCCGCGTCGAGCGGCTGGTCGAGGAGCGGAAGCAGGCGCTCGCCGGCCGCTTCGAGGACGTCAAGGAGGGCGCCGCCGCCGGCGCGGCGAGGGCGGCCGACGTCACCGGCAAGGCCTTCTGGGGCGTCTTCGCGGCGCTCGCCCTCGGGCTCGTCTCGGCGATCCTCGGCTCGTTCGTCGGCGTCTCGAAGCGGCAGCGCTACCTCGCGGAGGAGCTCGGCACCGCGGCGCGCGTCCCGGCCTGAACGACCTCGAGCCTGCCGACGAGCGGCGTGCCCCGCGCCGCCGCGAAGGTCAGCGCCAGCGGCGCGGGGGCGGCGAGCGGGAGCTCCACGGTCTCCCACGTCCCCGCCCGCACCGTCCGCCGCGCGGACGCGCCGCCGGCCTCGACGAGGAGCTCCACCGGGTTCGGCTCGCCGCCCTCGAGGATCGCGAACGACGCGCGGAGGGTGCCGGCCGGCACCTCGGGCCAGGCGATCCGCCGCGCCCTTCCCGACGGGTGCGTCGCGAGCCAGAGCAGCCCGTCCTCGACGCCGCCGGGCACGCGCTGCGACTCGAGGGCGCGGCCGGTGTACCAGCGGCCGGTGCCGCCGTCGTGACCGGCGCACTCCCAGCGCTCGAGCTGCCGGTTGAAGAAGTCGCACGGGACCGTGCCGCCGAGCGTGACCGTCGCCTCGCCGGCGCGGTCGTAGCCGCTCCACGCGGGCCCCGGCCGCGCGGCGTCGAGGACGGCCCGGGCGCCGGCC